>NZ_JBSHHY010000015.1:0-165376 GCF_053618675.1 Streptomyces sp. NPDC055632
CGCCCGCGGCGCCGTTGGTGTCCAGCGGGACGGCTGGGGTGGGGGCGCCGGCAATGGCGGGAGGCCGGGGGCGGGTGCGCTCGGGGCGTGAAACCGGGGTGGGGCTCCGGCCCCGTCCCCGTGCACAATGCGCCTTCCCCACCCCGGAAGGGCTCCTCGATGCACACCTCGGCCCACACCCACGACAGCGCCCCGGCCCATGCCCGCCCCCACGCCTCCGACTCCGGCACCTGGCTCCTCGGCGGCGAACTCCCCGTCCGCCGGATCGGGTTCGGTGCCATGCGGCTGCCGCAGCACGGCGAGGCCCTCGTCCCGCACGCCGTGCCGATGGACCGCGACCGGGCGATCAAGGTGCTCCGCGAGGCCGTCGACCTCGGCGTGAACCACATCGACACCGCCGCCTTCTACTTCTCCCCGCTCCGCTCCGCCAACGAGCTGATCAACAGCGCCCTCGGCGGCCCGTACCCCGACGACCTCGTCATCGCGACCAAGGTCGGCCCGGCCCGCGACGTCTCCGGCGCCTGGAGCGAGCACGCGCGCACCCCGGCCGCCCTGCGCGGCCAGGTCGAGGAGAACCTGCGGCAGCTCGGCCGCGACCACCTCGACCTGGTCAACCTCCGCATCCTCGGCACCGATTCGGTCGCCGAGCGCTTCGGCGCCCTCGCCGAACTCCGCGAGGCGGGCCTCATCCGCCACCTCGGCCTCTCCAACGTCACCCCCGACCAGCTCGCGGAGGCCCGGACCGTCGCCCCCGTCGTCTGCGTGCAGAACATGTACGGGATCGGGGTCCGCCCGGAGTACGAGGAGTTCGTCCGCCTCTGCGGCGCGCAGGACATCGCCTTCGTGCCCTTCTACGCGATCGCCGCCGCCGGCCGCGAGGCCGGTGCCACCGCGACCGAGAGCGAGGAGGTCCTCGCCGTCGCCGGGGCCCACGGCGCGAGCCCCGCCCAGGTCCGGATCGCCTGGACCCTCCACCAGGGCCCGCACCTGCTCGCGATCCCCGGCACCGGCGACCCCGCCCACCTGGCCGCCAACGTCGCGGCGGGCACCCTCCGCCTCACCCCCGGCGAACTCGACCTCCTGAACCGCCTCCACCGCGCTCCCGTACGGGAGAACCCCATCGCTCCCCAAGCTCCGTCCCCGGGCCCCACCCCCGTACGGAAGGCCCCCACCGCTCCCTAGACTCCACCCCCATGACGACCACGCAGCGCATCGCCGCCGACCTCGCCCCCGCCGGAGTGCTCCGCGCCTCCGTCAACCTCGGGAACCCGGTGCTCGCGCAGGGCACCCCCGAGGCCCCTCCGGGATCACCGTCGACCTGGCGCGGGAGATCGGGGCGCGGCTCGGGGTCGGGGTCGAGCTGCTCTGCTTCGACGCGGCGCGGAAGTCGTTCGGGGCGATGACGGACGGACGGGCCGACCTCTGCTTCCTCGCCGTGGACCCGGCGCGCGAGGCGGAGGTCGCGTTCACCGCCCCGTACGTCCTCATCGAGGGGGTGTACGCCGTGCCGCGCGGCTCCGCGCTCACCACCGTCGGGGAGGTCGACGCCCCCGGCGTCCGCATCGGGGTCAAGAAGGGGTCCGCCTACGACCTGTTCCTGTCCCGGACCCTCGCGCACGCGACCGTCGTGCGCGGGGACGAGGGCGTCGACGTCTTCCGGGCCGAGGGCCTGGAGGCGGGCGCGGGCATCCGGCAGCCCCTGACCGCGTACGTACGGGAGAACCCCGACGTCCGGCTGATCGAGGGCCGGTTCATGGAGATCCGGCAGGCGGTCGGCACGACGCCCTCCCGCGCCCCGGAGACCCTCGCCTTCCTCCGCGACACGGTCGAGGAGCTGAAGGCGAACGGCTTCGTCACGGACGCGCTGCGCCGCGCCGGCCAGGACACCGGCCTGCTGGCCCCGCCCGCCTGAGCTCGGGGAGACCTAGGGGGTGCCCGCCGCCCCGTGGGCCGCGGCCCACGGGGCGGCGGTGGATCAGTGGAGCTCCTTGAACCCGTTCCAGCCGCCGGCGCCGATCATCACCCGGGTGGCGTAGAGGCCGTTGCCGAGGTTGGTGTAGCGCCACAGCTTGCCGGTGGCCCTCTCCCGCGCGACCAGATCCCCGCGCTTGTCGCCGTTCAGGTCGCCGACGCCGACCAGGGACGAGTAGCCGCCCCAGCCGCCGCCGACCTTCACCCGGGCCGTCACACCGCCGGCCGCCGTGCCGTAGTACCGCCACAGGACGCCCGAGGCGTCCATGCCGAGCAGGTCGCCCCGCCCGTCGCCGTTCAGGTCACCGGCGCCCGCGATCTTCGTGTACAGCTTCCAGTTCACGCCGATCCGCACCCGGTTCCGCAACCGGTGGTCGGCCGTGCCGGCGTAGAAGTACACGTCTCCGGTGGACGTCTGACGGGCGACCAGGTCGGCGTACCCGTCGTCGTTCACGTCCCCCGGCGCGGTCAGCACGTCGTACTGGCCCCAGCCCCCGCCCACCGGGACGTACGGCGAGGAGGCCGACACGAACGTCCCGCAGGCCGGCCGGTACGACCGCAGCTGGTCGCCCACGCGCGCGTACACGTCGTTGCAGCCGTCGCCGTTCGTGTCGCCCGACGGGACGAGGACCGTGCCCGCCGGGAACTTCGCGCCCGTACCGGCGATCCGGGCCGAGACCCCGCCCGTGCCGTTGCCCCTGTAGAGCGAGACCAGGCCCGCCGGGTCCGTCGCCAGCAGGTCGCCCAGGCCGTCGCTCCCGGCCATGTCGCGCCACGCGGCGGCACCGCCGGTCACCGACACCGCGCCGGACAGGGCCAGATCGGCGCCCTGCCCGTCGGCGGGCTTCACGGTCAGGGTCCAGGCGTACGCGCCGTCGGCGACGACCGCGCCCGCCGTGTCCTTGCCGTTCCAGACGGGGCCGGCGACGCCGGGTCCCTCGCCGGTGAGGGTACGGACCTGCCGGCCCGACGCCTTGTGCCGGAGCGCGAGCGTCCAGGTGCCGGGCTTGGACAGGTTCCAGCGCGGCTGCCACGCGGACGACTTCAGGTTCACCGACGCCGGTACGGCCGCGTCGGTCACGGCGAGGCGGCCGGTGGCGCCGCCGAGGCCGACGACGCGGACCGCCTGCCGGGAGTCGACGAAGGCGACGCCCCCGCCGAACCGGTCGACCGTCCAGCCCTGGCCGTATTCGGGCAGGGAGGACGCGACGGTGCCGAGGGTGCGGACCACCGGCGCGCCGGAACGGACGTCGGTCACGCTCAGCGCGTCACCGGCGTCGCCGGGCACGGTGTGGGCGACGAAGCCGTCGCCGAGGCGCGGCCGGGCGGACCGGGGCACCTGGAAGGAGACCCGGGTCCTCTTCTCCCGGTCGTACACGACGGCGGACGTGCCGTCGCCGCAGCGGGCGTAGATCCACCTGCCGACGACGTCGAGGTCGGAGACGGCGCAGTCGGTGCCGAGGTCCACCGTCGCGACGGTGGCGCCCGTGCTCAGGTCGACCGCCGAGACGGTGTCGTCCTCCGTGGACGGCGTCCAGAGCCAGGTGCCCCACAGGGCCTGGTTCGTCCGGTCGGAGACCGAGAGGACCTTCCCCGTCTCGACGTCCGCGACGACCGAGCGGGGCTGCCGGTCCTCGGTGGCCAGGAAGTGCAGGTGACGTCCGGCGGCGCCGAGGACGCGCACCGGGCTGATCCTCCGGGCGGTGTCCAGCTTGACGGAGCGGGTGCCTCCGCCGGGACCGGGCGTGGTCACCCGCGCCGTGATGACGCAGCCGATGCACGGCGGGGAGCCACGGAAGGGCGGGATGTCCTCGGTGAACAGGGTGACCAGCCGCCCGTCGCCCGTGTCGGCCCACCACTTCGCGCCGATGTCCGAGGCACCGGCGGGCGGGCAGTTCGGGACGGTCCCGGTGCCAATGGCGGGGTCGCAGCTCCAGCGCTCGACGGCCGTGCGCGGCTCGGTCGCGGAGAGGTCGTACCGGACGGCGCTCCGCTTGCCGAAGTCGTCGTGCCCGACCGTGAGCCGGCCGTGCGCCAGGGTCAGTCCGCCGCGGTCGACCGGCCGGTAGGGGAGGGCCTGGAGCTGCTTGGCGGCCGGTGCGCTCGCGGCGCCCGGGGTCACGCGCCACACGCCCCAGTGGCCGAGGTCGGTGCCGCCCTCGACGTACAGGCCGCCGTCCGCGCCGACCTCGAACCGGCGGTCGACGACGGTGGAGAAGCCCAGGGAGCGGGTCTCGCCGGTGACGAGGGAGGTCGCCCTGACCGGACGGGGTCCGTTCAGCGGGCCGTAGTGGCTGACCACCCAGTCGCCGAGGAGGGCGACCCGGCCGTGGTGGTCGCCGCCGCCGTCCGGCAGTCTCACGGTGGTGGCGGGCCCGCCGCTCCGGGGGAGGACGAGGACGTCCGACGCGCCGGAGAGGCCGTACACGACGATCCGGTCCGCGCTCAGGCCGGCGTACACGTAGGAGCCGGGCCGCTCGGGCAGGTCCGGCAGGGAGGTCAGGGCTCCCGTGGCGAAGTCGAGGACGCCGAGGCCCTTGCCGCCCGCGGCCCGCTGGTACTCGACGACCGCGCCCCGGGCGTCGGAGCCGAGGACGCCGGGCCGTCCCACGACGGCCTCCGGCATCCGCACGGCGACGTCCTCGGGGGCGCCGGGACCGAGTCCGAGGAGGTGGAGCGTCGTGGCGCCCCCGGCGTCGGTGCTGTGGCTGAGCAGCCGGTTCGCGCCGCCGAGGATCTCGGCCCACCGGTGGCCGGCGGGGAGTTCGCGGGTGAGGGTGGCGCCGGTCGTCCAGTCGTGGACGGTGGCCGTGCCCGTGTCGTGGTGGGAGCTGAAGCACCCGAACCTGTCGCCCTGGAAGACGATCAGGCCGAGCGAGTCGCAGAGGTCGCGGGGAGCGGCGGTCCCTCCGCCCGCGAGGCCCTGCCAGCGCAGCTTCTCCAGGGCCGGGTCGTAGGTCTGCAGGCCGGTCCCCGCGCCGAAGAGGCGCTGGACCGGCGGGACGGCGCTGGGCGGCGCGTCGATCGCCACTTCGTACGGGGAGTCGGGCGCGGCCGTCGCGGCGGGCGCCGTGACGGTCAGGCCGGTGATTCCCAGCGCCGCGCTCAGCGCGAGCGCGACGGCTCTTCGGACGGACAAACGGGTCCCCTCGTACGGCCGGGACGGCACGTGCCGTGCGGCGTGATGTCGGATGCGACAGGGGAGGCGGGAACGGCAGGGCGCGTACGGATACAGGTGTTGTACGGATACAGGTGTTGTACGGATACGGGTGTGTGTCCGCGTCCGCGTACGGGTACGCGCGCGTGCCGGAGCCGGGAGCCGGCCCGATGCCCCCCATCTGCCGGCAGCCGGATCGTACAGGCGTGCGGGACCGGGACGCCACAGGAAAGATCGCGCCTCCGGCACCGGGAACGGAAACCCTCCCGGGCGCGCTCCGGAAAGGCCCCTTCCCGGAGCGCGGGACGGGCTTCCGGGGACCGCGCCGCCCCTCGCGCCCCGCAGGGTCCCGGCATGCGGGACGGCCCGCACAGCAGCCGTACGAAGCTCCCACCCACCCCCTCAACACCCTTGCTGACCTGGGGCTTTGGTGTTTCGACCACTAAACTGGGGCACCTCGGAGGGGAGTTCTTCATGGATACCGCCCATCGCCATGTCCGTACGATCGACGACGTCATGACCCTGCTCGACGACCTGTTCCCGCCCGCCGCCGACCGGTGGTCGGCGGGTGGCTCCGGCTGGTGGGACGGGTTCTACGCCGACCGGGACAGGTCGGTGCCGTTCTTCGTCGCGAAGCCGGACGAGAGCCTGGTGTCGTACGCCCGGCGGGGGTTGCTCCCGGGCGGCGGGGGCCGGGTCCTGGACCTCGGCTGCGGGCCCGGCCGCAACGCCCTGTACCTCGCCTCGCTCGGGTACGAGGTCGACGCCGTCGACCTGTCCCCCACCGCGATCCGGTGGGCGGAGGAGCGGGCCCGCGAGGCGGGTGCGGAGGGCGTGCGGTTCGTGTGCGGCGACGCCTTCGCGCCGGGCGTCCTGGACGGGCCGTACGACCTCGTGCACGACTCCGGCTGCTTCCACCACCTGCCCCCGCACCGCCGCGTCGGCCACCTCGCGCTCCTCGACCGGGTCCTCGTGCCCGGCGGGCGCTTCTCCCTGACCGCGTTCGCCGCCGGGGAGGGCGGCATGGGGTCCGAGCTGCCGGACGCCGACTTCTACCGGCGGGGACGGCTCGACGGCGGCCTCGCCTACACCGACGACTCCCTGCGCGCGGTCTTCGCGGACCTGGAGGAGGTCGAACTGCGCCGCATGCGCGACGAGCCCGCCGACTCGGCCGCCTTCGGCGAGCCCTTCCTCTGGGCGGGCCTCTTCAGGAAGGCGTGAGCGGGCCCGCGGGGGAGGAACCCGGACAACGCCCGAGGGCGGCACCCCCTGGTGGGGGTGCCGCCCTCGTTCGCGTTCAGCGATGAACCGCCGATCCCGGGATCAGGAGATCCCCGAGGATCAGAAGTCCATGTCACCGCCCGGCATGCCGCCGCCGGCCGGCGCGGCGGCCTTCTCCGGCTTGTCGGCGATGACGGCCTCGGTGGTGAGGAACAGCGCGGCGATCGACGCGGCGTTCTGCAGCGCGGAGCGCGTGACCTTCGCCGGGTCGATGATGCCCTCGGCGATGAGGTCGACGTACTCGTTGGTCGCGGCGTTCAGGCCGTGGCCGACGGGCAGGTTGCGGACCTTCTCCGCCACGACGCCGCCCTCGAGGCCGGCGTTGACGGCGATCTGCTTCAGCGGGGCCTCCAGGGCCAGCTTCACGATCGCGGCACCGGTGGCCTCGTCGCCGGAGAGGTCGGCCTCCAGCTTCTCGAAGACGGTCGACGCCTGGAGCAGGGCCACGCCGCCACCGGCGACGATGCCCTCCTCGACGGCCGCCTTCGCGTTGCGGACGGCGTCCTCGATGCGGTGCTTGCGCTCCTTGAGCTCGACCTCGGTCGCGGCACCGGCCTTGATGACGGCCACGCCGCCGGCCAGCTTCGCCAGGCGCTCCTGGAGCTTCTCGCGGTCGTAGTCCGAGTCGCTGTTCTCGATCTCGGCACGGATCTGGTTCACGCGACCGGCGACCTGCTCGCTGTCACCGGCACCGTCGACGATGGTGGTCTCGTCCTTGGTGATGACGACCTTGCGGGCGCGGCCGAGCAGGTCGAGGCCCGCGTTCTCCAGCTTGAGGCCGACCTCCTCGGAGATGACCGTGCCGCCGGTGAGGATGGCGATGTCGTTCAGCATGGCCTTGCGGCGGTCGCCGAAGCCCGGGGCCTTGACCGCGACGGACTTGAAGGTGCCGCGGATCTTGTTGACGACCAGGGTCGACAGGGCCTCGCCCTCGACGTCCTCGGCGATGATCAGCAGCGGCTTGCCCGACTGCATGACCTTCTCCAGGAGCGGGAGGAGGTCCTTCACGGAGGAGATCTTGGAGTTGACGATCAGGAGGTAGGGGTCGTCGAGCGACGCCTCCATGCGCTCCATGTCGGTGGCGAAGTACGCCGAGATGTAGCCCTTGTCGAAGCGCATGCCCTCGGTGAGCTCCAGCTCCAGACCGAAGGTCTGGGACTCCTCGACGGTGATGACGCCTTCCTTGCCGACCTTGTCCATCGCCTCGGCGATGAGCTCGCCGATCTGGGTGTCGGCGGCGGAGATGGAGGCCGTGGAGGCGATCTGCTCCTTGGTCTCGACATCCTTCGCCTGCTCGAGCAGGGCGCCGGAGACGGCCTCGACGGCCTTCTCGATGCCGCGCTTGAGGGCCATCGGGTTGGCACCGGCGGCGACGTTGCGGAGGCCCTCGCGGACGAGCGCCTGGGCGAGGACGGTGGCGGTGGTCGTGCCGTCGCCGGCGACGTCGTCCGTCTTCTTGGCGACTTCCTTGACCAGCTCGGCGCCGATCTTCTCGTACGGGTCCTCGAGCTCGATCTCCTTGGCGATGGAGACACCATCGTTGGTGATCGTGGGGGCGCCCCACTTCTTCTCGAGGACGACGTTGCGGCCCTTGGGGCCGAGGGTGACCTTGACGGCGTCAGCGAGCTGGTTCATGCCGCGCTCGAGACCGCGCCGGGCCTCCTCGTCGAACGCGATGATCTTGGCCATGTGAAGTGGTCCTCCCGGACATGGGGTGGATAACGCTCCAGGACCGCGCCGACGCCCGCGACGGACGGCCTCCGCGTGTCCGTGTGGTTCCTTGCCCCACCCGGCCGGCGGCCTCGTCTGCCCGATCCTCGTAGCACTCTCACCTGCCGAGTGCTAACGCCAATGATTAGCACTCGACCTAGGAGAGTGCAAGCGACTCTCGGGTTTCGGGAAGGGGGCACTGGGCTCCGGGGGGCGGGAGGGGCGCCCGGGAGCGGCGACCGACGAGGCCCCGGCGCCCGGCGAACGCGCGAGGGGCCCGCGTCCCCTCAGGGATGCGGGCCCCTCGACGGCGTTGCGTCGGTGGCCGATCGCGCCGCGCTCAGACGGCGAGCTTGACCATGTCCGCCTGCGGACCCTTCTGGCCCTGCGAGATCTCGAACTCGACTCGCTGTCCCTCTTCGAGGCTGCGGTAGCCATCCATCTGGATCGCGCTGTAGTGGACGAAAACATCCGCACCACCGTCGACCGCGATGAAGCCGTAGCCCTTCTCCGCGTTGAACCACTTGACGGTGCCCTGAGCCATGCCTAACTCCCCTATTACTGGCCCTTGCGCGGGGCCGCACTTCACGAACCCCGGGTCAGACCCTGCGCCGGAACGCGTCGACCGCGGCTGAATGTATCTGTCCAACTGCCCTCTGCAACAGGCCATTCGGATGGCAATTCTGGGCAGCGCGGAAAGGAGAATTGGGGAGGTTCCCTTGAATCGCGGGGCAAGTCGGGCCCGGCAAAGCGCGCAGAAGGTGCACAACGCGCACACAGTTTGGCTGCTTCTTGTCAGGTCGAGGCGCGTTCTCATATGCGCCCGGCATGAGCAGCGGCGGGGACTTCCCCAACTCTACCGCGCTCAACCATGCAGAATTGCCCCTTCCGCTTATGGACGCGGAAGGGGCAATTCAATAAAACGGGACAGGAAGAGCGGTGCTCCCCCCTCGGCTCAGCAGCCGCCGGCGACCGCCGGGATGATCGAGACGCCCGAACCGGCCGGGGTGGCCGTCTCCAGGCCCTGCTCGAAGCGCACGTCGTCGTCGTTCACGTAGACGTTCACGAAGCGGCGCAGCTTGCCCTGGTCGTCCAGGACGCGGGCGGCGATGCCCGTGTGGTTCTTCTCCAGGTCCGCGATGACCTCGGCGAGGGTCGCGCCCTCGGCCTGGACCTCAGACTGCCCGCCGGTGTAGGTGCGGAGGATGGTGGGGATGCGGACGTTCACGGCCATGACTTACGTAACCTTTCGGGGAACCGAGGACCGGGACCTGAGGGGACCGGCGGGCGCTGAGGGAGTCAGCGGGCGCTGAAGGAGTCAGCGGACGGCTGAGGGGATCAGCGGGCCAGTCCCGCGTCGCGGAACGCGTCCAGGCTCGGTCGGATGGTGGCGGTCGCCTGAGAGGTGTCGGCCACCGCGTCCAGGGTCTTGAGCCCGTCGCCGGTGTTGAGGACGACGGTGGTGAGCTCCGGGTCGATGAGGCCGTTCTCCACCAGCTTGCGCGTGACGCCGACGGTCACGCCGCCCGCGGTCTCGGCGAAGATCCCCTCGGTGCGCGCGAGCAGCTTGATCGCGTCCACGACCTGCTCGTCGTTCACGTCCTCCACGGCGCCGCCGGTGCGGCGGGCGATGTCGAGGACGTACGGGCCGTCGGCCGGGTTGCCGATGGCGAGCGACTTGGCGATCGTGTTCGGCTTCTGGGGCCGTACGACGTCGTGCCCGGCCTTGAAGGCGGCGGACACCGGGGAGCAGCCCTCGGCCTGGGCGCCGAAGATCTTGTACGGCTTGTCCTCGACGAGGCCCAGCTTGACGAGCTCCTGGAGGCCCTTGTCGATCTTGGTGAGCTGGGAGCCGGAGGCGATCGGGATGACGAGCTGGTCCGGGATGACCCAGCCGAGCTGCTCGCAGATCTCGTACGCGAGCGTCTTGGAGCCCTCGCCGTAGTACGGGCGCAGGTTGACGTTCACGAAGCCCCAGCCCTCGCCGAGCGGGTCGCCGATGAGCTCCGAGCAGAAGCGGTTGACGTCGTCGTAGTTGCCCTCGATGGCGACGAGGTCACCGCCGTAGACGCCGGCCATGACGACCTTGCCCTGCTCCAGGTCGTGCGGGATGAACACGCAGGAGCGGAAGCCGGCGCGGGCGGCGGCGGCGCCGACGGCGCCGGCCAGGTTGCCGGTGGAGGAGCAGGAGAGGGTGGTGAAGCCGAAGGCGCGGGCGGCCTCGATGGCCTGGGCGACGACCCGGTCCTTGAAGGAGTGGGTCGGGTTCCCGGAGTCGTCCTTGACGAAGAGCTTCCCGGGGGCGACGCCGATCTCGCGGGCGAGGTTGTCGGCCTTGACGAGCGGGGTCCAGCCGGGGTTCAGGTTCGGCTTCTCGGCGACGTCGGCGGGGACGGGCAGGAGGGGGGCGTAGCGCCAGATGCTGGCGGGGCCGGCCTCGATGCGCTTCCGCAGCTCCTCGGGGTCGCCGGCGGGGAGGTCGTACGCGACTTCGAGCGGTCCGAAACAGAGTTCGCAGGCGAAGATCGGGCCGAGTGCGAAGACTTCACCGCATTCGCGACAGGAGAGCCCGGACGCGGGACCGAGGTCGACGGTGATGGCGGGTGCGACGGTCTGTACAGCCATGGAGGCGAGGCCCTTTCTCCTCATCTTTCCCATGACGAATTTTTCGCCATGAGACGGATTTGGCACCTTCCCTAGCCGGGGACCTCGCTGGATGACGAGTGACCGACTGGAGGGTTGCCGGGGCTTCAACGGGCCGTTTCCCTCTGCCCCTCTGGATGAGCGGTATTCGATTGTGGGGAGGGCCGGGACTTTCGTTCCTGCGCTCCGACGCGTACGCCACCCCGATGTGCGCGGGGTCGCTGCGTTGTTCAAGACTGTAACCGAAGGCCCGGGCGCTTGGACGGCCCGTCCGAACCGCGAGATGGAGATCACGTGCTGGAAGAGGTGGAGCGCTGGCTGTCCCGGCGGTCCTGGTCCGTGGCGGACCGGCCGCTGGAGCGGATCCTCGCCGCCAAGCGTGCGACGACGGTCAGCGTGGTGCTGCCGGCGCTGAACGAGGAGGCGACCGTCGGGGACATCGTGGGCGTGATCCGGCGCGAGCTGATGTCGGAGGCGGTGCCGCTCGTCGACGAGCTGGTGGTCCTCGACTCGGGCTCCACGGACCGCACGGCGGAGGTCGCGGCGGCGGCCGGGGCGCGGGTGGTGGCGCGCGACGACGTACTCCCCCGGATACCGGCCGTGCCCGGCAAGGGCGAGGTCCTGTGGCGGTCACTGATGGTGACGAGCGGGGACGTCGTGTGCTTCGTGGACGCGGATCTGCGGGACTTCTCCGCGGACTTCGTGACGGGGATCGTGGGCCCGCTCCTGACCGACCCGGACGTGGACCTCGTCAAGGCGATGTACGACCGCCCGCTGGACGGCACTCCTGGTCAGGGCGGCCGGGTGACGGAGCTGGTGGCGCGCCCGCTGCTCAATCTGCACTGGCCGCGGCTGGCCGGCTTCGTGCAGCCGCTCGGCGGCGAGTACGCGGCCCGCCGCTCGCTCCTGGAGCGGCTGCCCTTCCCGGTCGGTTACGGAGTGGAGCTGGGGCTGCTCGTGGACGCGCTGCACACGGTGGGCCTGGACGGGCTCGCGCAGGTGGACGTGGGCGTCCGCAAGCACCGGCACCAGGACGGGCACGCGCTCGGCCGGATGGCGGCGGCGATCTACCGGACGGCGCAGCTGAGGCTATCGCGGGGGCACATGGTGCGGCCGTGGCTGACCCAGTTCGAGCGGGGCGAGCGGGGCTTCGAGCCGCGGACGTACGCGGTGGACACGGAGGAGCGGCCGCCGATGGCGGAGATCGCGGAGTACGCGCGGCGCCGCGTGGCGTAACGCGACCTTATGATCCGTTTTACATACATTCACTTCCCATGGATTCCATGGGCTTCGGACGACGTGCGGGCAGGGCGCTGGCGGTGGCGGTCCTGACGGCGGTGGCGTGGGCGCCCGCGACGGCGGGCGCGGCCCCGCCGCCGCCGGTCCACGCGTCCCCGGCGCCGGGCGCGCCGGGGAAGGCGACCACCCCGCCCCACCCCCGGGGGAACGAGGAACGCCTCTGGCTGCTCGGCGGCCTGGTGACGGCCCTTGCGGCGACGGGCCTGGTGGCGAGGGCGGCCCTGCGCGACCGCCCCGACCTCTGAACTCCTGGCCCCGCGAGGCCGCCGCCGCTCCCCCGTAACCCTGGGTGGCCGGATCCCCCCGTCTTGTATACGTACGTTTGAGCGTTTACGGGACGGGCTAGGTTCGCCACATGGCTACTGTGCTCGTGGCATCCAACCGGGGACCCGTCTCGTACGTACTGGGCGAGGACGGCTCGCTCGACGCCCGCAGGGGCGGCGGCGGCCTGGTCTCCGGCCTGAGCGCCGTCTCCTCGCAGGACAGCGTGTGGGTGTGCGCGGCCCTCGGCGAGGGCGACCGGGAGGCGGTCCGGCGCGGGGTCGGGGAGCCCGGCGTGCGGATGCTGGACATCGATCCGGACGTGTACGCGGACGCGTACAACGGCATCGCGAACTCGGTGCTGTGGTTCCTGCACCACCACCTGTACGACATCCCGCGCGAGCCCGTGTACGACGCGGAGTTCCGGCGCCTTTGGGAGTCGTACCGCGCCTACAACCGCGCCTTCGCGGAGGCGCTGGCCGGGGCGGCGGACGAGGGGGCGGCGGTCCTGGTGCAGGACTACCACCTGGCCCTGGTCCCCGGGCAGCTCCGGGAGCTCCGCCCGGACCTGCGGATCGCGCACTTCACCCACACCCCGTGGGCGTCCCCCGCGTACCTGCGGATGCTGCCGGACGACATCCGCGAGGAGCTGCTGTGGGGCATGCTCGGCGCGGACGAGCTGGGCTTCCACACGTCGGCCTGGGCCGAGGCCTTCGCGGCCGGCGCGGACACGAAGGGCACCGGGACGCGCGTCGCGGTGTACCCGCTGGGCGTCGACGCCGAGGAGCTGCGGGCGCTCGCGTACCGGCCGGCGGTGGACGAGCGGCTGGCGGAGCTGCGGGCCGAGGTCGGCGACCGGAAGACCATCGTCCGGGTGGACCGCACCGAGCTGTCGAAGAACATCCTGCGCGGCCTGCTGGCCTACCGCGAGCTCCTGACCACCCGCCCGGAGTGGCGGGGCCGGGTGGTGCACCTGGCGTCGGCGTACCCCTCCCGGCAGGACCTGGAGGTCTACCGCTCGTACACGTCCTCGGTGGCGGCCCTGGCGGAGGAGATCAACGCCGAGTTCGGCACGGAGGACTGGACGCCGGTCCTGGTCTCGGTGAAGGACGACTTCACCCGCTCCCTGGCGGCCTACCGCCTCGCGGACGTGGCCCTGGTGAACCCGGTCCGCGACGGCATGAACCTGGTGGCCAAGGAGATACCGGTGGTCTCGGAGGAGGGCTGCGCGCTGGTCCTCTCCCGGGAGGCGGGCGCGTACGAGGAGCTGCGCGAGGACGCCCTCACGGTGAACCCGTACGACGTCTCGGAGACCGCCGAGGCCCTCCACACCGCCCTCACGATGCCCCACCCCGAACGCGCCGACCGCACGAAGCGCCTGGCGACGGCGGCGACGGCCCTGCCCCCGCAGCGCTGGTTCCTGAACCAGCTGGAGGCCCTCGGGAACCCCTCGTAGGGCCCGGCACGCGACGGGACCCCCGGCGAAGAGCCGAAGCCCCCAAGGACCCCGACGCCCCCACAGACCCCGACGCCCCACCGCCGCCCCTGATCGACGGCATGGAGAATCAAGGGATGCCCGATCTCGATTTCTACGCCCACGTCGCCACCCGCGGCGACGTCCTGGGCGCCGGTGTCACCGCCCCGCCCGCGACGTGGGAGGCGGCGCTGGGGCCCGACCACCTCGACGACGCCTCGCACGGACTCATGCGCCGGGACTACGGGCTGGTGGAGCTCTCGTTCGAGGAGGGCGACGGCGTCTGGTCGTGTTTCGGCATCAGCGTGCAGGTGCACCGTCTGACGACGGGCGACGCCTCCGTGGTGCCGCCGCCGCTCCGGAACGCGTACGGACCCTTCGCCCCCCGGGTGGAGTTCGACGAGCTGAGCGCCGCCGTCACCGGTCTGGGCTGCTCGATCGAGCCTGACGACGACGCGACGACGACGGACATCCGCCGGTACCGGGTGGCGGAGACGGGAGCGAGGATCTTCGTCGTCGCCGACCCCGGCCCCTACGGATACGGCGAGCCCGACCCGGACACACCCGGCACCCGGGCCGGCGACGTCTGGTCCCTGTCCGTGTCGCCGTCGTGGTGGCGGTCGACGAACTGAACCGGACCCACGCCCCGACCCCCGAGAAGGCGCGACGGACACTCCACGGGTGCCCGCCGCGCACTCGTACGAAGCCCGACTCCCCGCCGTGAAGCAGGACGGGCGGCATGGATTCCGTCCTCGTCGGCGCCGATCGCTACTCCCGCTCCGGATCGACCAGGGCGCGTACGGCCGAAGGGCCGGTGAAGTCGCGGGCGAGAGCGTCCATGACCAGCTCGTCGCACACCTGGCCGAGCCAATATCCCGCCTCGCGCAACGTGCCCACGGTCTGGAACCCCGCCTTCTCGTACGCCTTCACACCCCCGACGTTGGGCACCAGCACCTTCAGCCAGACCATGCGCAGGTTGACGACGTGGAACGCGTAGTCGAGCACGAGTCGGGTGGCTGCGCTCCCCAGCCCGCGCCCCCGTGCCTCCGGAGCGAGCATGACGACGTACTCGGCGGTGCGCACCTGATGGTCAGGGAGGAGTGTCGCGACTCCGGCGGGGACGGGATCGGCACCGCTGAGGTCGTAGACGGTGAATCGGACGTTTTCACCGCGCAGTTGATGTGCCATGCCTTCGGCTCGCGCTTCCAGTGATTCCGGGGCCTGGCGCCCGTAACCCACGAGGAGGGCCGGGTCCTGTTCCCACCGCCAGTAGGTCTCCACGAGGTCGGACCGGAACGGGCCGAGGCCACAGATGTCGTCCTTGATCCACAGGGTGGGGTCACTGGTCACGGCGGTCTCCGATCACGAGAACGGGGGTGTAGGAACGGGTCGAGTCGGGCTCGGCCACGAGGACACCATCCACAGTCTGGACCCAGGCATGCAGGCGGACAGGGTCCGGTGCCACGCCATGACACCAGATGACGGACAGGCGTCTCATGGCGAGCAACAGCACGGTGGCGGCGGATTCCTCCAGGCAGGCCGTACGACCAGGTGACAGCCACGCCGCACGGCGTACGGCGAGCACGGCCGCCCTGGCCTGCCCGGGTGTGGCCGGACGGCGGCACGTTGACGCGGCAGCTCGCACCACGGTCGTCACGCGATGCATCGCGGTCGCTCCGGGGCCCGCGTTCTTGACGGCGAAGACGGTTGCCAGGGCGGCAGTGGCCGAGGCTGTCCAAGGGGCCGAAGGGCGTTCGAGACCAGCAGGGTGCTCGGTGCTGCCCCAACTGGCTCGGGGCGCGGCAACGGGGTTCTGGCTTCGGCCGGGCGTCTGGCAGCGGACGCGCCCTGTGCGGTAGTCGATGACGACCAGCACATGTCCGAAGTCCACGGACCTCTCCATCACGTCCTCCCTGAGACATGGACGGCCCAGGCCGGGGCGGAGTCGCGGTGATGTGCGTGCAGCCAGGCCTCCACGGTAAGAGCCTGCTCGATGGTGGCGAGCGACATCGGGACACCGGCGGCGGCGTGCTGAAGACGGCGATCGAAACGGACGGGGTCGAGAAGACCGAAAGAGGCGAGGTGGCCGTCGGCGAGGGTCCGAAGGTCGTCCAGGTTGGCGCGCATCCCGGTGTAGTGATCGGCTTCGAAGCTCCCCTTCGTCGTACGCGTGGCCACCGCAGTGGGCAGCAGGTCACCGACGGCGCGTACGAGCAGGGGCTTGTAGCCGTGGACGGAGGGCCGTCGCTCCAGCGGGTTGCACAGCACTGCGTCGATCACGGACGCGTCCAGGAAGGGGTTGTGGAGGTCGACTCCGCAGCCGGCCACGAGTTCCGCGTCTGCCCGCGCGGTACGAGCGACTTCCCGGATCTCGTCCACGAGCGTGCGTGTGGAGGCGTCCAGAACGTGAAGAGGATCGAAGGCCGCAGCAGCCTCATGGGCAGCTCCGGCGACGTGTCCGAGGGCAGTCGGCTCCACCCATCCGGGGATCGGCGGTGGAGTGAACCAGCGGATGTTTCCACGGCCCTGGTGTGGTTCCGCATCGCCCGAGAAGTACCGAGCAACGTCCACGAGGGCATCGGACCGACTGGTGCGTGCCATCTTTGCCGCCTCGCTCAGCAGGGGTAGGACGGGGGTGCGGCGAAGACGCGCCCAACCGTGCGCCTCACACACGACTCGGCGCCACCGACCGGCGCGTACGAGGTCGCAGAACTGCGCCGGAGGCTGGAACAGAATGCTGTCCCCACCGTCTCCGGTCAGATGGGTTCTTGTTCCCAGTTCCTGACGCATCCATCGGATCTGACCGAGGAGGCGGGCCTGAGTGAGGGTCGACGGGGCGGGTTCGTCGGTGGCGGGCAACGAGGTGATCCCGCTGTACGGCAGGTGTTCGGTGCTCAGCGGGAGCAAGTGGTGGGAGATCCGTCCCTGAAGGGCTGCGGCCGTCAGCCGCGCGTAGTACAGATCGGCCCCGTCCGTCTGCCCCTCGGGGTGGATCGTCACCGCGTCGAGTACGTGCGAGTCGTTGAGGGAGAGTGCGGCGAGGACGGCCACAGTGGTGGAGTCCAGTCCTCCGGAAAGATCCGAGGACAGCGCGGGATCCGCTTGTACGCGCAACGCCACGGCGTCGGTGAGAGCCCGGCGAAGTCGATGATGCGCCAGGCGGCGGGGATCGGCCAGAGGTACCCACCTCATGACGGAGCGCACCGGGCCACCGTTCCGGGGCAGTTCTGCCCGGCTACCGGGCGGTAGTTGCTCGATTCCCGTGAAGAACGTCCTACTGCCGGCAAGGCTGGGAATCGAGGGGGCGAGGACCGCACACGCGACGCGGCGCACATCCACGTCGGCGCGGGTGAGCGAAGCGAGAACCCGGGCGGAAGTCGCCCATGCCCAGCCGCCGCCCCACCGCGTGGCATAAAGGGGGAAGGACCCGGCCGGGTCGGTGTGCACCACCACGTGCTGCGCGTGCTCCTCGATCACCGCGTACGAGCCGGGCCAACGCCATGCCACGTCGGCAGGCACCGGCTTGTCGGCGAGATCACGCAGTTGCCCCGCCGTCACACCGCACCAGCCGACCACCAGGACACGAGGTCGGCCCTCACCGGTGGGCACCGGGTGGACCGGGGTCTCCCCGAGCCGCCACAGCGCGATGGAGGGAACTGGGATCTGAGCGCCGAACGGACGGGGAAAACCGTCCGAGGCCGTACTGAATCCGCCTAAGGTCACGAGTCCTCCGGTGTCGGGGCGGGCTACAGGAATGCGGCCCCGGCAGAAGCCGGAGCCGCACGTCATGCGGAAGGGCTACGGACGATCAGCAGTTGTACGCGCGCCGCTTGTCCTCGGAATGACCTCCGCCCTGTCCCTCGGTCAGCTCGGCGACATCACCGATGTCGACCGTGTCCGGCTCGGACGCCGGGACGCCCTCCTTGTGAAGCGTTTCGCTCATGACGATGCCTTTCTCCAGGTGGATGAGGTGGTGGTGCGACCCGCTTCGCGCCGACTGCCGAGAGAGGCGAAGCGGGCATCCGTGGGCCTGCTCGTCCAGCGCCCCGGCGACTGCCAGGACGATCACGAAAAGGCCGGCGGCGACGGTATGGAGCAGGACGGTGAAACGCCGGCTCACACAACGGCCTGAACGTTGGCGACAGCGGCCGACCATTCGACACCGGACACGGGCCTGATGTGGGCGACCCGCACCACTCGGCCGTCGTCGTGAACTTCGTGGGTGACGGCCACGAGTTCTCCTTCACCTCCGGAAGCGATGTCGCGCACCCGGCGACCGAGCAGTTCGTGCCGCTCGTACCCGGCGTGGTCGACGGCGTTCACGCCCCGTGCTCCTGCTCGGTCCGAGCGGGCCGCTCGCCAGCGAAACGGCGCATGAACCGCTCCCAGCCGCCGGCCGCCCTGAGACGTAACTCCCGGCTCGGAACGCCGTGCTCCGGATTCGGTACGACGTACTCGCGTCCGCTCGCTCCGGGCGTGCGGCGGGGGAGGAGAGGGCTGTCCATCGCTTGCTCCTGCCGTCGGTGTGTTTCGACGGCCGTCCAGGCAGGTGGGAGGGAACCTGCACGGATCACCCTGAGCCCGGACGGCGTGTGATCAGTCAACGGCTCCTGTCGACAGGAGAACAGGAAAGGTCGCCGATCGCACCGGTACTCGTAACCGGAAAACTTTGCGTGCGCTTTGCGACTCCCCTGGCCCTCCAAGAGAGCACGGAGCTACTTTCTGCGTCGTGGCAGTCAACGCCGTGTTGAAGCAGCGGATGCTCGATCTGGGCCTCACTCAAGAGGAGTTGGCAGGGCAGATGAACGCCGCCCTGCTGAGGATCACGGGCAGTCCCGGCGAGGTGTCGGACCGGACCGTGCGGAATCTCCTCAGCGGCGCCACCCGGCGACCGATCGGCCGCACGCGCAGGGCGCTGGAAGAGGTTTTCGGTTGTCCGTTACAAGAGCTGGGGTTCGAGCTTCCCAGCACCACAGCACCACCGGAGGCCCCAGTGGAACGACGCCAGTTCATCGCGGCCGGATCGACCCTGGTCCTCGCGTCGGCCACCGCCGCTGTCAGCGCTCCCCGCCGCATCGGCGCCAGTGACGTCGAACGACTCCAACGCAGGTTCGCGGACGTGGTCGCCAAGGACCACCGCCACGGTGGCCGGCTCGTCATCGAGCAGAAGGCCGCATCTCTAGCGGACGAAGCCCTGGCCCTGCAGGCCTCCGGCAGCGCCGGCCAACGCATCAGGAGGCAGATCTACTCTTCGGCCGCAGCCTTCCGGTCCTCCGCGATGTGGGCCGCCATCGACGGACGCCGGTTCGACGACGCCGTCCGGCACATGCACGTCGCCCAGCAGCTTGCCGAGATGGCCGGCGATCCGTACATCAAATTCCGTATCTGGTCCCATGCCGGGACGATGTACCGGCACATGGGCCGGCCGTCCGATGCCATCGTGGCCAACGAGGTTGCCCGCAAACTGGGCATCACTCGCCAGGACCCCATGTTCGCTTCTCTCGGTCTGGCCAGGCAGGGAGCGATCCACGGAGCGGCCGGAGACGGAACCGCCACCCGCCGGGCGTTCGAGCAGGCGCAGAACGCGATGCTGCGGGCCGATCCGGACGACCATCGCCCCGTATGGATGAACGCCTTCTACGACCAGGCCGAACTCGACAGCCTCGCGCTGTCCGCATACCTCGCTCTCGGCGACTTCGAGCGGGCCGAGGCCCATGGCCACCGTTGCCTGGCCGCTCTCCGACCCCACATGCACCGGTCCAAGGCCATCGCCACGACCCGCGTCGCACGAGCCCAGCTCGAACAAGGCGATGTGGAACCCGCTGTCGCGAGCGCGATGTCCGTCCCGGCCGATGCCGCCACCCGTCATCCCCGTGTCGTGGGAATGCTCCATGCTTTCGGTGTACGCCTGAAGATCATCGCTCCCGGCAGCACCCTCACCCACACTTGGACCCAGTACGCTCGCGAGACCTGGAGGCACCCCGCATGACCACCCGACTCCACCGCTACACGAGCGCCCCCGAGGACATCGAGCAGGTCACCACTCCACTGATCACGGCATACGCGAAGGTCCGTGAGCCGCTGCTCCACCTGCCGAACTACGCGGTGCCGGTCTTCGCCGAGCGCCTGGAGCGTCACGGCGGAGAGCCGGGCTTCGAGGCGGTGCTCGCGTTCGACACCGAGGGACGGCCGGTGGGCTACGCGTACGGCAACACGGTGGAGAGCGGGGACCGTTGGTGGCGGAGGATGGGCGACGTGGACCCCGCCTTCACCGGCGCCCCGGCCCTGGCCCTGAAGGAGATCGGCGTCACGGTCCCCCATCGGGGAACCGGACTGGCACGGCGCATCCACGACGAACTCCTCGCCGGCCGCAGCGAGGCGTACGTGTCGTTGATGGTCAACGCGTCGGCCGGTGACGGAAAGGTCCGGCGGGTCTACGAGTCCTGGGGGTACGAGGTGATCGGCACGAGCCGGCCGTCCCCGGAGTCGCCCGTACTCACCGCGATGATCCGCCCGATCGGGGCGGAGTCCTGACGAGGGCCGGGCTCATTCGTCCCCGTCGTCCCCGTTGTCGCCGCCGTCGATGACGGTGAGCCCGGCGCCCTTCCGCGTGTACGGGTCGGGGGCGTCGGCCGGGATGCTCTGGACGGCCCGGCCCTGGGCGGCCCCGTTGCCGTTGAAGACGAAGTCGGGACGGATGCGCCAGTTACGACCGTCGGGGTAGATGAACCCGGCTTCGGAGAGCTGCTTGAGGCTGCGCGACACCGAGGACTGGGCCATTCCGACCTGCTCGGCGAACTTCACCTGGCTCTCGACGATCACCAGGCCGTGGTCCTTGCGGTTCTGAAGCGCACACATCCGGTGGAACAGCTTGTAGGCGCTGACACTCAGGTCGGCGTCGGCAAGCGCCATGTGAGCCGCGTATCCCATTGTGGTGAACCCTCCTCCCCGGAACCAGAGACTTCCCGTGACGGAGACCGAGGAGTGAACAGTCAGATCGGCGATCTCACCGGTGGTCCTGTTCACGGTTTCAATTCGAGTAACCCTTCGGCCTGCACGCACAGAGTAACCCCACGGGTGAATAGAAGGCAGGCAGAACTGCATGAGCTGATGCAGCCCCGACCAGTTTTCATCCAGCACTGGATACCCTAGCGGAAGATTCCAGTACTGGATGACATCATCCAGTACTGGAATCCAATCAGGGGAATCCTGCAGGTCAACGGTCTGCCGCCCCTGCTCCGTCTTAAGCAGGTAAACGCACCCGCCGTACGGGAACCCCTGCGGTACTCGCTCCGCTCCGTTCCTCGGGGGTGCCCCGCCCCCGCCCCGTGCTCCTGCGGGCCGCCGTGGGCCGAGGTCGTGGCATCGAGGAGAAGCGTGGCCGGGGCCGGTGGGTGGTCGCCGTGCACACGTGACGGACGCCCGTCCGGCTCTCCCGCCGCCTGGGCGGGCTTTCGTGGGCCGAGGTCACGACGGGGCCCGGCGGAACCAGCGGCGGCGGGCGGTGCGTTCTCCTGCGTGCGGGCACAGGGGTGAGTGGGGTCCCTCCTGTGGTCCGGTGGCGCCCCGGAGCAGGACGCAGCGGTCGTGGCGGGCGTCGAGGTCGGCGCCTCCCACCAGAGCCTCCAAGTCGTCCGCGAAGTGCCACGCGGTCGCGTGCGCCCTTCCCTGGTCGTGTCGTTCCAGTCGGGCGACCGGCCGGCTCAGGACGCCCTCGAACCAGGTCGCGCACCGGTCGGCCAGCTCCTGCGGCGTTCCGGTCGCCCGGAAGAAGCCGCGCTCGGGTCTCTGGTGGAGGTTGAAGAGCTGGTCCTCCACCTTGCCCGCCCGCACGTGCGTGCCGTGGAAGTGCACCGCCCAGTCCCCCAGCGACATCGAGCGTTCGAAGTCGCTGGGGGAGATGTGGACCAGGAGGGAGGAATCGTCCTCGGGGCGGCCGACACCGCTGGGAGCCCACGACACCCGCCACGACGCGGCCCGGTCCCGCAGGGCCGCGACGAAGACGAGTTCGTCCGTGTCGAAGTCCCAGGGCTCCTCGCCGTCCTCCTCAGGGTTCTCGACCTCGAACCAGGATCCGCTCATGGAACAACCTCGGGACTCGACCGCGGAGGCACCGGTCCGGTGCCGGACGGAACGGGGCCGGCCGGATTCGAACCGGCGTCCTCCTCCATGCGGTGCAGGCGCGACGACCACTGCGCTACGAGCCCCGTTCCGCCCGTGATCGTACGAGACGCCCGCGCCCCGTCGCCTTCGCGTGTCCGGACCCGGCCGTTCAGCTCCCCCGTACCGCCTCCGCCAGGGCCGTCAGGAAGTCCACCACGCCCGCCGGGCCCGGGACCGCGAGGTCGCCGCGGTCGGAGAGTTCCGGGACCTCGCCGGAGCCGCTGCAGACCAGGAGGCCGGGCGTGCCGTCGGAGCGGAGCTTCTCCACGGCGGCGAAGGCGGGCAGGTCGCCCAGGTCGTCGCCCGCGTAGAGCACGGACCCCGCGCCCGTCTCCCGTACGTACGCGGCGAGCGCCACGCCCTTGTCCATGCCCGGGGGCCGCAGCTCCAGGACCATCCGGCCGGGCTCCAGGACGAGCCCGTGGTCGGCGGCCAGGTCGGCGAGGGGGCCCTTGAGCGCCTCGAAGGCGCCCTCCGGGTCGGTGGCCCTGCGGGTGTGGACCGCGACCGCGCGGCCCTTCTCCTCGATCCACACGCCCTGCCACGCCCCGGCCCGGTCGAGGAAGCCGGGCAGCTCGGCGCGGACGGCGGCCACGCCCGGGGGGACGGGGGCGGCCTGGACCGCGCCGGTGACGGCGTCCCAGCGTTCGGCGCCGTAGTGGCCGAGGACGACCAGGTGCTCCAGGCCGGGGACTCCGGCGAAGCCGCCGTGGCGGACGGCGACCCCGGCGGGCCGGCCGGTCACCACGGCGACGGAGGCGACCCGGGGCGCGAGGGCGGCGAGGGCGGTCACCGCGCCGGGGTGGGCGCGGGCCGACTCGGGGTCGGGCACGATGTCGGCGAGCGTGCCGTCGAAGTCGAGGGCGACGACGGTCTCCTCCGGCCGCGAGAGGATCGCGGCCAGGCCGTCACGGCCGGCGGACGTGGTCGGGTGCGGAAGGCTGTTGACCATGCTTCCGACCCTACCCACGGAGAGCCGCGCCTACCTTCCCGCTTCCGCGCTCACCTCCTGCGCTGGCGCTCCTCGCGCACCCGGCGCAGCCGGTTGACCGTCACCGGGTCGTGGGCCAGGGCGCGCGGGTCGTCGAGGAGCGCGTTGAGGAGCTGGTAGTAGCGCGTCGGGGAGAGGCCGAGGCCCTCGCGGACGGCCCGCTCCTTGGCGCCGGGGCCCGGCCAGGAGCGGCGCTCGACGGCGAGGAGGGCCTGCTCCTGCTCGGTGAGGGCGGCGGGGCCCCCGCCGTCCTCACCCTGCGTCGCTTCCCGGTCCTCGCTCATAGGACCAACTTATTACTCGGCGGCCTCCGCCGCCGTCGCCACGCGTCCGATCGAGCCCAGGACCTCGGCGGGGCGCCCGTTCGGGACGACGGCCTTGCCGATGTTCTGCTTGACGTTCTCGCTGACCTTGGCCCACGAGGTCTTGCCGACCGGCGGGAGCTGCGCGTCGGGGAGGACCTTGAGGAAGACGTGCAGGTTGGCGTGCTCGGGGTCGGTCTCCATGCGGCCGGAGGCGGTGACGGTGACCGGCAGCAGGTCGTTGTCCCCGGCGAACTTCAGGACGTTGTCGTCGTTGAAGGCGAAGTTGAGGAAGTCGCCGATCTCCTTGCGGTGGCCGTTCTGCTTGAAGCCCATGATCCAGTCGGCGACGCCCATGGAGGTCCTGCTCGGGCCGTCGGCGCCGGGGAGCGGGACCTGTCCGACCTCGACGCCCTTCTTCGCGGCCTCCTTGAGGAGCGAGGGGTGGCCGTTGAGCATGCCGACCTCGCCGTTCGCGAAGGCGGTGAAGGCGGCCTTGCGGTTGAGCTTGCCGGGGGCGACGGGCCCGGTGAGGTCCTTGCCGACGAGGTTCGTGCGGAGCCACTCGAAGGTGCGCACGTTGGCCTCGGAGTCGACCGCGTAGTGGTCGGTGGCGTCGGTCCAGCCGCCCTCGCCCGCGAGCAGCCACATCATGGCCTCGGCCTGGGCCTCCTCGGGGCCGAGCGGCAGCGCGAAGGGGGTGCGGACGCCCTCCTCCTTGAGCTTCCCGGCGGCCTCGGCCAGCTCGTCCCAGGTGGTGGGCGGCTTGATGCCGGCCTTCGCGAAGAGGGCCTTGTTGTAGAAGAGGGGGCGCGTGGAGGCGACGAACGGCAGGCCGTACTGGATCTGCTTGTGCTCGCCCGCGGCGACGAGCCGGGGGAGGAAGTTGGCCTGGACGGGTATGGAGAGCAGGTCGTCGGCGGCGTAGAGCTGGCCGGCGGCCGCGTAGTCGGCGTAGGCGCCGATCTGCGCGATGTCGGGGGCCTCGCCCGCCTTCACCATCTCGGCGACCTTGCGGTCGACGTCGTCCCAGGACTCGACCTGGACCTGGACCTTGATCCCGGGGTGCTTCGCCTCGAAGGCGGCGGCGAGGTCGGTCCAGTACTTCTTGCTGGAGTCGCCGCCGGACAGGTCGTACTCGGCGGCGACCAGCTTCAGGGTCACGTCGCCGGAGTCGCCGCCCAGGGATCCGCAGCCGGAGACCGTGGCGGTCAGTCCGAGGGCCGCGGCGGCCGCGGTCAGTCCAAGAAATCGTCGCCGCTCCACGGCTTCATCCACCTTTTGCTCGTCGTTGAGCTGCACTGAGCTGCACGTTTGCTCTCGTCAGGGCCGCAAGTCTGCCCCGCGCGCGCACGTAAGGTCTACACCACTCGGATATCACTTCCGCAACACCCTTTCCGAAATGCCGCGGATCGGACCCCCGGGGAGGGCGGCGGAACGGACCCCCGCACCGGGAATCGAATTTGTATCCGTACGCAACAATCCTCAGCAGTGGACTAGACCTTTTGCCCCGCGGCGGCCAGACTATGCCCCGTGAAACACGTCATCGCCCTGGATGTGGGCGGCACCGGCATGAAGGCCGCCCTCGTCGGGGCGGACGGCACCCTGCTCCACGAGGCCCGCCGCGCCACCGGGCGCGACCGGGGCCCCGAGGCCGTGGTCGAGACGATCCTCGGCTTCGCGGAGGACCTCCGCCTCCTCGGCCAGGAGCGGTACGGAGAGCCCGCTGCGGCCGCCGGAGTCGCCGTCCCCGGAATCGTCGACGCCGAGAACGGCATCGCCGTCTACGCCGCCAACCTCGGCTGGCGCGACGTTCCCATGCGCGAACTCCTCAGCCGCCGCCTCGACGGCATCCCCGTCGCCCTCGGCCACGACGTGCGCACCGGCGGCCTCGCCGAGGGACGCATCGGCGCGGGCAACGGCGCCGACCGCTTCCTCTTCGTGCCCCTCGGCACCGGCATCGCCGGCGCCATCGGCATCGGCGACCGCATCGAGGCCGGCGCCCACGGCTACGCCGGCGAGATCGGCCACATCGTCGTCCGCCCCGGCGGCACCGCCTGCGGCTGCGGCCAGCGCGGCTGCCTGGAGCGGTACGCCTCCGCCTCCGCCGTCTCCCTCGCCTGGGCCGAGGCCGGCGGCGACCCGGAGGCCGACGCCGCCGACTGCGCCAAGGCCGTCGAGTCCGGCGACCCCACGGCCGTACGGATCTGGCAGGACGCCGTCGACGCCCTCGCGGACGGCCTGGTCACCGCGCTCACCCTCCTCGACCCCCGCACGCTCATCATCGGTGGCGGTCTCGCCGAAGCCGGGGAAACCTTGTTCACACCACTTCGGGCCGCGGTGGAGGAGCGAGTCACGTTCCAGAAGCTGCCCGCCATCGTCCCGGCGGCCCTCGGGGACACCGCCGGTTGCCTGGGCGCGGGCCTCCTCGCCTGGGACCTGCTCGCCGCCCAGCGCCCCACCGACTCGGAGGTTTCCGCCTGATGGCCGATCACAAGGTTCTCGCCGGCGCACACGTCGTGCTGCCCACCGGGATCGTCGAGAACGGACGCGTGATCGTCGACGGCGGCCGCATCGCCGGCAGCGCCCCCGAGGACGCCGAGACCATCGACCTGGCCGGCCACTGGCTCGTCCCCGGCTTCGTGGACACGCACAACCACGGCGGCGGCGGCGCGTCCTTCACCTCCGGCACCGCCGAGGAGGTCCTCAAGGGCGTCCACACCCACCGCCTGCACGGCACCACCACCACCGTGGCCTCCCTCGTCACCGGCGAGATGGACTTCCTCACCGCGCGGGCCGGGCTCCTCTCCGAGCTGGCCGAGCAGGGCGAGATCGCCGGCATCCACTTCGAGGGCCCGTTCATCTCCCCCTGCCGCAAGGGCGCCCACGACGAGACGCTGCTCCGCTACCCGGACCCGGCCGAGGTCCGCAAGCTGGTCGACGCCGCCCACGGCCGGGCCAAGATGGTCACCCTCGCCACCGAGCTGCCCGGCGGCCTCGACTCCGTGCGCCTCCTCGCCGAGCACGGCGTGATCGCCGCCATCGGCCACACCGACGCCACGTACGAGCAGACCGTCGCCGCCATCGACGCGGGCGCCACCGTCGCCACCCACCTCTACAACGCGATGCCCGCCCTCGGCCACCGCACCCCCGGCCCGATCGCCGCCCTCCTGGAGGACGAGCGGATCACCGTCGAGCTCATCAACGACGGCACCCACCTGCACCCCGCCGCCCTGGAGCTGGCCTTCCACCACGCGGGCCCCGAGCGCGTCGCCCTCATCACCGACGCCATGGACGCCGCCGGCTTCGGCGACGGCCGCTACATGCTCGGCCCCCTGGAGGTCGAGGTGAAGGACAGCGTCGCCCGGCTGGTCGAGGGCGGCTCCATCGCCGGCTCCACCCTCACCCTGGACCGCGCCTTCAAGCGCTCCGTCACCGTCGACGGCCTGCCCGTCGAGTCGGTCGTCCAGGCCATCTCCGCCAACCCGGCCCGCCTCCTCGGCGCGTACGACCGCGTCGGCTCCCTGGAGCCCGGCAAGGACGCCGACATCGTCGTCCTCGACGCCGACTTCAACCTCAGGGGCGTCATGCGCAAGGGCGCCTGGGTCGTCGAGCCGGCGGTCCCCGCGACCGTCTGATCAGGGGCCATGCGAAAGGGCGGCGGGCCGAGGTCTGGGCCTGCCGCCTTTCCTTTGGCATGATCAGGGGCCGTCGGAACGTACGTTCCAGCGGTCTTCACAGGGAGTACGGGGGGTGGACAGGTGATCGTGACGGTCACCCTCAACACGGCGCTGGACCTGACCTACCGGGTCCCCGCCCTCACCCCGTACGCCTCCCACCGGGTCACCCAGGTGATCGAGCGCCCCGGCGGCAAGGGGCTCAACGTGGCCCGGGTCCTCGCCGCCCTCGGGTACGAGACCGTCGCCACCGGCTTCGCGGGCGGCGCCACCGGGGCCGTCCTGCGGGACGGGCTCGCGGCGACCCCGGTCCGGGACGAGCTGGTCGAGACGGCCGGGTCCACCCGCCGCACCGTCGCGGTCGTCGACGCCGCCGGCGGGGACACCACCCAGCTCAACGAGCCGGGACCGACCGTCACCGCCGCCGAGTGGGAGACCTTCCGCGCCCGCTTCGCCGCGCTCCTCGACGGCGCCGCCGCCGTCGCCCTCTGCGGCAGCCTCCCGCCGGGCATCCACGTCGGCGCGTACGCGGAACTCGTCCGGCTGGCCCGCGCCGCCGCCGTGCCCGTCCTCCTCGACACCAGCGGCGAGCCCCTGCGGCGGGGCATCGCCGCCCGCCCCGACCTGGTCAAGCCCAACGCGGACGAGCTGGCCCGGCTGACCGGCGCCCGCGAACCCCGCCGGGCCACCCTCGACGCGCGCCGCCGGGGCGCCCACGCGGTGGTCTCCTCGCTCGGCCCCGAGGGCCTGCTCGCCGCGACCCCCGAGGGCCTGTGGCGCGCGGCCCCGCCGGCCCCCGTCCGGGGCAACCCGACGGGCGCGGGCGACTCGGCCGTCGCGGGCCTGCTCTCGGGCCTGGTCGACGGGGTCCCCTGGCCGGACCGCCTGATCCGCGCGGTCGCCCTCTCGGCGGCGACGGTCCTCTCGCCGGTGGCCGGGGAGTTCGACCGGACGGCCTACGAGGAGCTGCTGACCCGGGTGAAGACGACGGAGGAGACCCCTTAGGGCCTCCTCCTCGGGAACGCTCGAGACCTCGCGCGTCAGCGCTTTCCGGTCTGCCCGGCCTCCAGGTAGACCTGGTCCAGGATCGCGTCGCAGGAGTCGCCCGACTCGCAGGAGATCTTGAGCGAGTTCGAGCCCTTGTTGAGCTTCACGTAGGAGTAGGTGTAGGTCCACCCCTTCTCCCAGTCGCCCTCGGCGCCCTTCGCCCAGTTGTTCATCCGGATCTCGCGGGGCTTCTCGCCGTTGACCGTCAGCGAGGTCTTGGCGTCCTTGCCGGGCACGCTGTACACGATCCGGAGGGTGTAGTCCCCGGTGCTCGGCACGTCCACGGACCAGCTCGCGGAGCCGCCCTCGCCGTTGAAGACCACGTAGGAGCCGCCCGGGCCCTTCGCGCCCTTCACGGCCGTGTCGAGCTTCGCCGGGCCGCCGAGCTGGAGCGTGGCCGCGTCCTGCCTCGGCAGGTCGGTCGGGGTCGGCGCGGGCGAGCTGGGGTCGCCGCTCGGGGTCTCCGACGGCTGGGAGGACGCCGTCGGCGTGGGCGCGGTGCCGCCCGCCTTGTCGTCCGGCGTGTCCTTGTTCATGTTCGTGATCACCGCCGCCGCGATGCCGAGCACCACGACCGCGACGACCGCGACCGCGCCGATCAGCAGGCCCCGGGTGTTGGGGCCCCGGCCGGAGCCGCCGCGCTGCGGGGGCGGCGGGGTCTGGCGGGGCGGCTGCTGGCCGCCGTAGGTCTCGGGCGCGGCGTACTGCGCGTGCTGCTGCCCGTACGCCGTCTGCTGCTGCGGCGGCACGTACGCCTGCGCGTGCTGCTGACCGCCGTACTGGCGGCGGTCGCCGACCGTTCTGACCTGGTTGTACGAGGTCCGGGGCACACCCGGCTGCGCGGGGCCGGGACCGGGGTAGCCGTAGCCGCCGCCCTGCGGGGGCTGCGCGCCCGCCGCCCGTCCGTCCTCGTACAGGTAGCCGAACGGATCGTCGTCCTCGGGCTTGTTCGAGCCGTCGTTACCGGCAGCCATCCGGGTCATCCTCTCCATGCTCGCCAGCCGTCGCCGACCCGGCGAGCCTACCCCGAACGGACCATTCCCCGACTCGGACCCTTGACCTGCTACCCGTCGGCGTGCACGCCGGCCGGTGATCCGCCACCGCCCGGCGCGTACGTCAGCCGGCCCGGCGCTGGACCTTGGCGCGGGAGCGCTTCTCCACGTACATGCGCTGGTCGGCGGAGTTCAGGACCTCTTCCACGGTCATCCCGCACTCGGCCCAGCCGATGCCGAAACTGGCCCCGACGCGGACCGCGCGCCCGTCCACCCGGATGGGCGGGATGATCGCGTTGCGGAGGCGTACGGCCAGGTCGGCGGCGTCGGCCGCGCCGAGGCCGTCGGCGAGGACGACGAACTCGTCGCCGCCGAGCCGGGCGACGGTGTCCCCGTCCCGCACGCCGGTGGTGAGCCGCCGTGCCACCTCGATGAGGACGGCGTCGCCGGTGTGGTGCCCGAAGCGGTCGTTGATCGACTTGAAGCCGTCGAGGTCGCAGAAGAGGACCGCGAGCCCCTTGGTGCCGTCGTCGGTCTCGCCGCCCGAGGGGGCCACCATGTGGACGTGGTGGTCGTACGGCCCCGCGCCGCCCGCCGGCTCGAAGCCGAAGCCGTGCTCGTGTTCGTGCTCGTACGGCTCGTATCCGGCGCCGACGCCGTACCCGTAGCCGTCGCCGTACGCGCCCGGGGCGTCCGCCGGGCGCTCGCAGAGGCGGGCGGAGAGCCGGGAGCGCAGCTCGGCGCTGTTGGGCAGCCCGGTGAGGGCGTCGTGCGAGGCGCGGTGGGCGAGCTGGAGCTCGTGGCGCTTGCGCTCCTCGATGTCCTCGACGTGGGTGAGGAGGAAGCGGGGGCCGTCGGCGGTGTCGGCGACCACGGAGTTCCGCAGGGAGACCCAGACGTAGGTGCCGTCGCGGCGGGCGAGCCGCAGCTCGGCCCGGCCGCCCTCGGCGGAGGTCCGCAGCAGGGTGCCGATGTCCTCGGGGTGGACGAGGTCGGCGAAGGAGTAGCGGCGCATGACCGAGGCGGGCCGGCCGAGGAGCCGGCACAGGGCGTCGTTGGTGCGCAGGAGCCGGCCGTGCTGGTCGCCGCCCATCTCGGCGATGGCCATGCCGGAGGGGGCGTACTCGAAGGCCTGCCGGAAGGATTCCTCACTGGCGCGCAGGGCCTGCTGTTCCCGTTCGAGCCGGACCAGGGCCCGCTGCATGTTGGAGCGGAGGCGGGCGTTGCTGATGGCGATGGCCGACTGCGAGGCGTACATCTGGAGCGCCTCCTGGCCCCAGGGGCCGGGGTGCCGGCCGTTGCGCGGGCGGTCGACGGATATGACGCCGAGGAGCTCGCGGCCGGAGCCGGAGGCGTACATCGGGGCGTAGAGCCGGTCGTGGGGGTGCCACTCGTCCTCGAAGCGGGGCGCGGGGCCGTCGGTGTGCCACTGGGGGACGTCGTCGTCCAGCAGGACCCAGCCCTCGGTGTGCGGTATGAACCGCAGGTCGCCCCAGGCGACGCCCATGGAGAGGCGGCGCTCCCAGGCCGCGCGGGAGCCGACCCGGCCGGTGATCAGGGCCTCGGCGGCGGAGCTTCCGGCGAAGGCGGCGACGACGAGGTCACCGTCGGGGCGCACCAGGTTGACGCAGGCGAGCTCGTAGTTGAGACCGGCGACCACGCCGTCCGCGACGGTCTGCAGGGTGTCCGCCAGGCTGCGGGCGGTGTTGAGGTCCGTCACGACCTGATGCAGCTGCCGCAGGGTCGAGAGACGGACGTACGGCTCCGACTCGGTCTCCATCGCTCGCTCTCCCCGAGACCTCGACAGCAACTCCAGGGTTCTGATCGGCTTCCTGTTGCACAATCGCGTTTCCATATGGACTGTGATTGCCACTGAATCACAGTGAGCTGCGCAGCCGGTACACAGGGTCAGCAAATACTGCCCGCTGTGACTCAAGTCACAGCAGGTCATGGCGGGTCGGCCGGGTTCCCGGGCGGGTCCTAGGACCGGCGGGGGGCGGAAGCCTGGTCCCCGCGCCCGATGCGGCCCCCGGGAAGCCGTCCTAGCGTCGGGAGGGTGCTGCAGAAGACCGCCTCCCCGCCCCCCGTGACAGATCTGGCGATCCCCCATGCTGAAGGGGTGAGCAACGAAGAGTTCCGGGCGGCCATGTCCCGCCTCGCGTCGGGCGTGGTCCTGGTGACCGCGCACGACCCCGACGACGGTCCGCGCGGCGAGGACGTCGGCATGACGGCCACCGCCTTCACGTCGGTCTCCCTCGACCCGCCCCTGGTCCTGATCAGCCTCCGCAACGGCTCCCGCATGGACGACCTGCTCACCGAGGTCCCCGTCTGGGCGGTCTCGGTCCTCTCCGAGAACCAGCGGCACGTCGCCGGGCGCTTCTCGATGAAGAACCGCGTCAGCGACCGGCTGCTCTTCGCCGACCTGCCGTACACGCGCGGCGGGGCGAGCGGCGCCCCGCTCATGGGCGGCGCGCTCTCGGTCCTGGAGTGCCGCACCGAGAACCGGGTCGTGGCCGGCGACCACACGCTCGTGGTGGGCCGGGTCCTGACGGCGGGCGCGTCCCCGGCGGACGGCAGCGGGCCCCTGACGTACTTCCAGGGGAAGTACCGGCAGCTGGGCCGATAGTCCGCCGCCGGTTCAGCTCCAGTCGCGGGACTGCCGGGTGCGCTTGGTCTCCGAGCGCTGCTTCTTCTCCCGCAGCCGCCGCTCGTTGATGCCGCGCGGGATCTTCGTCGGCCGGCGGGGCTTGGGCGGCGGGGCCGTCGCCTCGGCGAGGAGCGCGGCCAGGCGGACCGCCGCCGTCTCGCGGTTGCGCCACTGCGAGCGGTGCTCCGAGGCCCGTACGGTCACGACGCCGTCGACCAGGCGGGAGGCGAGCCGCTCCAGGGCGCGGGCCTTCCACACCTCGGGGAGCGCGTCGGTGGCCGCGAGGTCGAAGCGGAGCTCGACCCGCGAGTCGCTGGTGTTGACGTGCTGTCCGCCCGGGCCCGACGAACGCGAGAAACGCCACTGGAGCTCGGCCTCGGGGAGCGAGACGGAGCCGCGGATGGGATACGGACCGGACATGCCCTCCATGTTCCCCGCACTGGGCCGTCGGAGTCATCCTGATTTCCGTCCGGGACGGAACGGGAACCGTCGGAAGGCCGTGCGCGTTTCTCCAGGCGACGACACCACGATGAAAGGGACTTTCCATGGCTGTGAGCCTGTCCAAGGGCGGCAACGTCTCCCTGACCAAGGAGGCCCCGGGCCTCGCCGCCGTCACCGTGGGCCTCGGCTGGGACGTCCGCACCACCACCGGCACCGACTTCGACCTCGACGCCTCCGCGATCGGCGTGGACGCCGCCGGGAAGGTCGCCTCCGACGCCCACTTCGTCTTCTTCAACAACAAGTCGACGCCGGACCAGACCATCGTCCACACCGGTGACAACCGCACCGGCGAGGGCGGCGGCGACGACGAGCAGATCAACGTCAACCTCGCGGCCCTCCCGCCGAACGTCGACAAGATCGTCTTCCCGGTCTCCATCTACGACGCGGTCTCCCGCTCGCAGAACTTCGGCCAGGTCCGCAACGCGTACATCCGCATCGTGAACCAGGCCGGCGGCGCCGAGCTCGCCCGCTACGACCTCTCCGAGGACGCGGCCACCGAGACGGCCATGGTCTTCGGCGAGCTGTACCGCAACGGCGCCGAGTGGAAGTTCCGCGCCGTCGGCCAGGGTTACGCCTCGGGCCTGGAGGGCATCGCCCGCGACTTCGGCGTCAACCTCTGACGTCCGGCCGGCCCCCGGGCCGGCACTCCGACGCCGGTCTCCGGAACCACGCCCGTGGTTCCGGAGACCGGCGTCGTTTCGTTTTGAACAAGCTTCTCGCGAACCCTCCCCGAGGAGGCGGTTCCTCCTCTAACGTGCGCTTCTTCGATCAGACGAACGACCCTGTGGGGGGCTCGATGTACGACACCGGCGAAGACGGCAGAGAATCCGGAGTCCGGGGCGGAAGCGGACGGCGGCGCGGACGGGGGTCCCGGGCGGCCCGGCTGGTGCGGCAGACGCTGACGGGCCTGGCGCTCGTCGGCGTCACCGTCGCCTGCGGGCCCGTCGCGGCCGACGAGTCCCCCGCCACCCCGGCCCCGGTCTCCACCTCGGCGACGCCGACGCCGACCCCGACACCCACGCCCACGCCGAGCCCGTCCACCGCGGAGCCCACGCCCACCGCCACGACCGCGCCCACCACCGAGGCGCCCGCGCCGTCGAAGGCGAAGCCCACGACCCGGCCCCCGGCGGCGCCGAAGGCGACCCGGGCCCCGAAGCCCACCACGCAGGCGCCCGCGCCGAAGCGCACGACCGCGGCCCCGACGGCGGCGGCCGAGGCCACCTGCGAGATCGTCTCCAACGCCGGAAACTGCTACAGCGCCGGCCAGTTCTGCCGGAAGGCCGACCTGGGCAGGTCCACGCACGCGGCCAACCGCCGCATGATCCACTGCGTCATGGACGGCGACCGCGCCCGCTGGAAGTACTGAACCGCGCCCGAGGCGAAGGGGCCCGCCGGCGTCTCCGGCGGGCCCCTTCGCCCTGTCCGCGCACGGTGCGTCAAGGCCGTTCCGGTCGCCCGTCCCCGTACAGCCACACGTCCCACAGCCCGTCGAGGTCCTTCCCCGCCACCTCCTCCGCGTAGGCGGTGAAGTCGGCGGTGGAGGCGTTGGCGTGCCGGTACTTCTCCGGCCAGCCGCGCAGGATCGCGTCGAAGGCCTCGTCCCCGACCGTCTCGCGCAGCTTGTGCAGGACCATCGCGCCGCGCTGGTAGACGGGCGGGTCGAAGAGGTGCGCCGCGCCGGGCGGAGCGGCGGGCGGGAAGGCCCAGTTGGCCTTCTGCGCGAAGGCCCGCTCGAAGGCGGTGCGGGCCGGGACGCCCTCGTGCTCCTCCGCGTACAGCCACTCCGCGTACGTCGCGAAGCCCTCGTTCAGCCACAGGTCCCGCCAGGTCGCGGGGGACACCGAGTTGCCGAACCACTGGTGGGCCAGCTCGTGGACGAGGGTCGTCCGGTCGAAGGAGGAGACCGGGAAGACGGGCCGGGTCTGGGTCTCCAGGGCGTAGCCGAGGGTCCCGTCCTCCGTGACGACCGCCCCGGCGGCCGAGAAGGGGTACGGGCCGAAGCGCCGCACCTGCCGGGCGAGGATCCCGGGGACCTCGGCCCGCAGCGCGGCGCTCTCCGCCGCGACCTCCGGCTCGGCGGCGGTCAGCACGGGCACGGTGCCGAGGGCGGTCGCCGTCCCCGTCTCGTACCGCCCGATCATGACCGTCGCGAGGTAGCTCGCCATCGGCTCGGGCGTGTGCCAGACGGTGGTGACGCGCCCGTTCGCCTCCGTCCGCCGCTCGGTCCTGACGCCGTTGGAGAAGGCGTCGGTCCCGGCGGGGACGGTGAGGGAGACGTCGTACGCGGCCTTGTCGGAGGGGTGGTGGTTGCCGGGGAACCAGGTCGTGGAGCCGGCCGGTTCGCCGACCGCGACGACCCCGCCGTCCTCGTCGCGCAGCCAGCCCTCCTCGGAGCCGTCCGCGTCCGTGATCGGCTCGGGCACGCCCGCGTACGTGACGGTGGCGCGGAACTCGGCGCCCTTCGGGATCTCCTCGCGCGGGCGGAGCGTCAGCTCGTTCCCGGCCCGGTTGTGCGCGGCGGGCGCACCGTCCACGCGCGCGGCGCCGACCGTGAGCCCGGACAGGTCGAGGTTGAAGGCGCTGAGGTCCTGGGTGGCGCGGGCGGTGATCTCGGCGGTGCCGTCGAGCCGCCCGGTGACCGGGTCGTAGGCGAGGGAGAGGGCGTAGTGCCGCACGTCGTAGCCGCCGTTCCCGAGCTTCGGGAAGTACGGGTCGCGGAGCCCGGCGGTCCCGGGAGCGCCCCGGACCCCGCCGGTGGCGCCGGTGCAGCCGCCCGCGAGCACCGCGAGGACGGCGAGGACGGCGGCGGCTCCGGTCCGGATCCGACGGGTCTGCGGCCGGGGCCGGGTCCGGGTCCAAAGCCGGGTCCGGGTCCGGTGGAGGTGCTTCACGGACCGATCGTAAGCAGCGGAGCCGGGGAAAGGCGGTGGCGCCCGGCGGGGGGTCCGGGCGCCACGGCCGTTCGAGGGGCCGGTCGGGGCTTGGCGGCCGGGGGTGCCTTGTCTCCGGCCGAGGGGGGCGTCTTACCGGCCGAGGGAGGCGACGCCGGCCTGGGCGAACTTCTCGTCGAGGTCGCCGGAGGGGGCGCCGGCGACGCCGATGCCGGCGACGGGCGCGCCCTTGGCGGTGACGGGGGCGCCGCCGGCCAGGAAGAGGGTGTTCGGGATGTCCTTGAGGGTGGGGGCGTTCGTCAGGCGCTTGGCGAGCTCGGAGGTCGGGGCGTTCCAGGAGACGGCGGTGTACGCCTTCTTCACGGCCGACTCGTAGGACTGCGGGCCGGCGCCGTCGCCGCGCAGGGTGACGATGGTGTTGCCGTTGCGGTCGACGACCGCGACCGAGACGCGCTGGTTCTCCTTCTCGGCGGCCTTCAGGGTCGCCTGCGCGGCCTTCGTCGCCGCCTCGATCGTCAGGTGCGTCGACTGCTGGAGGTTGCCGTTGGAGGCGTCGGCGCGGACGGCGGCGGGAGCGGCGGCGGCCGGGGCGGAGGCGTTCGCGGAGACGACGCCGAAGGTGCCGGCGGCGATGACGGCGGCGGCGGTGGCACCGAAGAGGATCTTCTTCATGGGGAACTCCGTGGGATCGGGGGGAGGGCGCGGGGCCTTGGGGCCTTGGGGCCTTGGGGCCTTGGGGCCTTGGGGCCTTGGGCCGAGCGATCCGTTCGTCCGTCTCGCTCTGTCATCCATCCTGTGGCCGCTCCCGGGCCCTCCCGGTCCACGGTCCGGCTGCCCTCCGGGCGCGCACCGGTGGACGGCCGGGTCAGCCGATCGGCTGATGCCGGACTGGTCCCCTCGGGCCAGGATGAAGGGGTGTGCGCAGGTCGGACCGCCGGGCCGCAGTGACGGACAGGGTGGCGGACAGCTGCGACGGACGGCAGCGGCGGACGGCTGCGGACAGCCGCGACGGACGACGGCGGCGGACAGGAAGGGCGAGGGCATGAAGGAGGGCGTGGAGGGCGGCACGGGGGACGACGTGGAGCGGGACCCGGACGCCCGCCGGCTGGCGCGGATCATGCACACCGCGTTCTTCCTCCTGCTCGGCGCCTCGCTCGCCCGCTTCCTGCTGCGGCACGACTGGGAGACCCGCAGCCCCTGGATCATCGCCCTCACCGGCGCCCTCGCCTCCCTCTACCTCCTCGGTCCCGTCCTGGGAACCCGCGCCACCCCGCGCCGCATCGCCTGGCTGGGCACGGTCGTGGCCGTCTGGGTCGTCCTCGTCGTCCTCGCGCCCAGCTTCGCCTGGTGCGCGGTGCCGCTCTTCTACACGGGCCTGCGCACCCTCCCGGCGCGCGCCGCGCTCGGCCTGGTCGCCCTGCTCACCGCCTTCGTGGTCTTCGCGCAGGTCCAGCTCTCGCACGGCGGCTGGGACCCGAACCTGATCGTCGCCCCGCCGGCCGTCGCCGCCCTGGCCACCGGGGTGTTCGTGTACTCCGACCGGCAGGCGGCGCGCCAGCGGGCCCTGATCGACGACCTGATCCGCACCCGCCGCGAGCTCGCCGCGATCGAGCGCCGCGAGGGGACCCTGGCCGAGCGGCAGCGGCTCTCCATGGAGATCCACGACACCCTGGCGCAGGGCCTGTCCAGCCAGCAGATGCTGCTCCAGGCGGCGGACCGCACCTGGGACGGCGACCCGGAGACCGCCCGCCGGCACGTCCGTACCGCCGAGTCCATCGCCGAGCGCAACCTCGCGGAGGCCCGCCGCTTCGTCCACGACCTCGCGCCGGCCGACCTGGCCGGGGGCGGCGGCCTGGAGGAGGCGCTGCGGGACCTGGCCGCGCGCGAGTCGGCGGCGTTCCGGGTCGACGGGCCGCCGGCGCCGCTGCCCGACCGGGCGCAGTCGGCGCTGCTGCGGATCGCGCAGGGCGCCCTGGCGAACATCCGCGAGCACGCGGGCGCGGAGTCGGCCGCCGTGACCCTGACGTACCTCGACGACCAGGTGGTCCTGGACGTCGCCGACGACGGGCGCGGCTTCGACCCGGCGGAGCGGCCGGGCGGGGTGCGCGGCCACGGGCTGCCCGCGATGCGGGTGCGGGCCGAACAGCTCGGTGGCACCCTGACCGTCGAGTCCACCCCGGGCGAGGGCACGGTGCTCTCGGCCGCGATCCCGCTCCCGCCGCTCTCCCCGGAGCCGTGATGCCCACGCCCCCGCCGAACCCGTCGGCCCCGCTCCCCTTGGAGTCGTGATGTCCTCCGTACGGATCCTGCTCTGCGACGACCACGTGGTGGTCCGCGCCGGGCTGCTCGCCCTCCTCGGCAGCACCCCCGACATCGACGTCGTGGGCGAGGCCGGCAGCGGCGAGGAGGCCGTCGCGATGGCGGCGAAGCTGAAGCCGGACGTCGTCCTCATGGACCTCCAGCTCGGGGCCGGCATCGACGGCGTGGAGGCGACCCGCCGGATCGCGCCGACCGGCGTCCACGTCCTCGTCCTCACCACGTACGACACGGACGCCGACATCACGCGGGCGATCGAGGCGGGCGCCACCGGCTACCTCCTGAAGGCCGAGCGGCCGGAGGAGCTGTTCGCGGCGATCCACGCCGCCGCGCAGGGCCGCACGGCCCTCTCGCCGCCGGTCGCCAGCCGGGTCATGGACCGGATGCGGGGCGCGGCGGCCCCGAGCCTCACCGACCGGGAGCGGGACATCCTCGGGCAGCTCGGGCGCGGGCTCGGCAACCGGGAGATCGCGCGGGCCCTGTTCATCAGCGAGGCGACGGTGAAGACCCACCTGGGCCGGATCTACGCCAAGCTCGGCGTGGACACGCGGGCGGGCGCGGTGGCGGTGGCGAAGGAGCGGCGGCTGCTGCCGTAGGGGCTCCCTTCCCGCACGGCGTTGTGCGGCCGTACGGCGTTGTGCGCCCGTACGGCTTTGTGGGCCCGTACGGCTTTGTGCGCCCGTACGGCTTTGTGCGCCCGTACGGCGTTGTGCGGCCGCACGCCTTCGTGGGCCCGTACGGCTTTGTGCGCCCGTACGCCTTTGTGTGCCCATACACCTTTGTGCGCTGTTCGCCCTTCACATCCCACCCTCCACTGCTACCGTGCGTCACTATTCGACCGCACGGTGTCATGACCCAGTCCCAGTGGAGCGCACGTGAAGCTCGCGATCGTCGGCGGCGGTCCCGCCGGCCTCTACCTCTCGGTCCTGTTGAAGCGGCGGGACCCGTCGCACGACGTCACGGTGTACGAGCGGAACCCGGAGGGTTCGACGTACGGCTGGGGCGTCACGTACTGGGCCGGGCTCCTCGGCAGGCTGCGCGCGGGCGACCCGGAGTCCGCGCGGGCCGTCGCGGACGCCTCCGTGACCTGGACCGACGGGGTCGCGATCGTCCGCGACGAGCGGACCGTCCACCGGGGCGACGCGGGCTTCGGCATCGGGCGCCGGCGGATGCTGGCGCTGCTCGCGGACCGCGCCCGCGAGCTCGGCGTGCGGATCGCGTACGAGCACGGTGTGAGCGGCCCGGACGCGCCCGAACTCGCCGACGCGGACCTGGTCGTCGCCGCCGACGGGGTGAACAGCGTGCTCCGCGAGGCGTACGCGGACCACTTCGGCAGCGAGGTCACGAGCGGCCGGAACCGTTACGTCTGGCTCGGCACCACCAAGGTCTTCGACTCGTTCAGCTTCGCCTTCAAGGAGACGGAGCACGGCTGGATCTGGTGCTACGCCTACGGGTTCAGCGGCGAGCGCTCCACCTGCGTCGTCGAGTGCTCCCCGGAGACCTGGACCGGCCTGGGCCTCGACGCGCTCGGCGAGGCCGACAGCCTGAACCTCCTGGAGAAGCTCTTCCACGACCTGCTCGACGGGCACGAGCTGATCGGCCGGGACCGGGCCGAGGAGCCCGCCCAGTGGCTCGCCTTCCGCACCCTCACCAACCGCGTCTGGCACCGGGGCAACCTGGTCCTCCTCGGCGACGCCGCCCACACCACGCACTACTCGATCGGCGCGGGCACCACCCTGGCCCTGGAGGACGCGCTCGCCCTCGCGGACGCCCTGGACGCCCCCGGCCGGGACCTCGACACGGCCCTGACCCTGTACGGGAAGCGGCGCCGCGCCGAACTCGTCTCCGCCCAGAGCGCCGCCCGCTACAGCGCCCGCTGGTACGAGAACCTCCCCCGCTACATGTGCCTGGAGCCGGCCCGCATGTTCGCCCTCCTCGGCCAGCGCCACTCCCCCCTCCTCCCCCACGTCCCGCCCCAGCTCTACTACCGCCTCGACCGCGCCGCCGGCAGCCTGGAACCCCTCCGCCGCCTCAAGCGCTGGCTGGGACCCCGGGTGGCGAGGGCGGTGCACGGGCGCGGGCGGTGACCCCGGCGCACGGGACCGCGACACCACCGGTCCAACGGTCCGCAGGACCGTGACACCATCGGTCCCGTGCTCGACATCGGCTACTCCCTCTCGCGTCGCTTCCCCGACCCCCCGCAGACCGACTACCGCCGTGCGGACGTCCACGCGTTGCGGCACGACCTGTTCTGCGGGGACGTGTACCTCGCGGACACCGAGACGGACCGGGAGGTGTCCACGGCCTGGGGATGGGTGCCGGTGCTGGACTTCGCGTGGGCGCTCTGCGACATCGTCGAGCAGCTCGACCGGGACCCGCGCGGGAGCCGGGCCGCGCAGCCGCAGTACGCGGAGCTCGACTTCACCGAGTCCACGGACCGGATGCTGTTCGAGCGCCGCTTCGGCTGGGTGGACGTCGAGGCCGACTGGATGCCGGGCGACGAGCCGCCGGTGACCTTCAACCACGCCGAACTGCGCCGCGAGGCGCGCGACTTCCTGCACGACCTGATCGCGGACCTCACCGACATGCACGAGGGCCTCGCCGACAACCCGGCCGTCTGGTCCCTCCAGGCCCGCTTCCCCCGCATGCCGGCCAAGGCCTAGGGCGCCTGTCCGGCGGATCGGCGAGACACCCCCTAGCCCTCCACCCGCACCCCCAGCTGCGCCGCGAGCACCGGTGCCAGGTCGAAGAGCTGGGTCGTCGAGATCACGGCCCCCGCCAGGGAGTCCACCCCGCGCGCGATCTCCAGGCGCCGGGCGCCCCTCAGGTCCACGTCCCGCAGCCGCGCCCCCGAGAAGTCGGCCCCGGTCAGGGCGCAGTCCACGAACTCGACCCGTTCGAGGACCGCGCCCCCGAAGTCCGGCTCGCTCAGCACGCACCCCTCGAAGACGACGTCCTTCAGCTTCGCCGACCGCAGGTTCAGGTAGTCGATCTTCCCGCCCCGCACCACGACCCGCTCCAGGACGGCGCCGTGCAGCTGCACCCCGCCGAGCCGCGCCTCCACCACCTCCGCGTCCCGCAGCTGCGCCCCCGCCAGGTCCGTCCCCACGCCCCGCACCCCGCTCAGCAGCGAGTCGAGGAAGCGCGCGTTCGTCAGCCGCGTCCCGTCGAGGGCGCACTCCCGCAGCGCGCAGTCCAGGAACCGGGCCCCCTCCCCCGACTGCCCGGCCAGATCGAGCCCGGACAGCTCCAGGCCGTCGTAGTCCCCGTCCGGCTCCAGACCGCCCCCGTACGGCTCCAGGGGCGGCAGCCGCAGCTCCGGCCGCCGCGCGCCCGGCACCTTCCTCTTCCCCGTCGTCGCCCTCGCACCGTGGTTCGCCATCCCCCCATGGTGAGGTACGACACCGACAACGCCCCCGTGTCACGAACGCCGCCCCCTGGCCCGTCCCCCTCGTAGGACCGACACTGGAACGGGAGACGGACATGCGGAAACTCACGATCGTCGGCGGCGGCTTCGCCGGACTGACCGCGGCCGTCACCGCCGCCGAGGCCGGCACCGCCGTGACCCTGTACGAGGCCCACAAGGACCTCGGCGGCCGGGCGCGCACCGCGCAGGGCCCGTACCGCACGAACGACGGCCCGCACGTGTTCTACGCCGGCGGTCCGCACTGGACCTGGCTGAAGCAGCGCGGCTTCGTCCGCCCGCTCGCGCCGCTGCCGCCCGCCGAGGTCCTCCGGCTGCGCTTCCACCGCGACGGCGCCCTCCGCCGCACCCCGCCGCCCGGCCTGCTGCGCCTGTCCCTGCGGGCCGCCCGCAAGGCCCCCGTCGACGTCGACTTCCGCACCTGGGCCACCGGGCTCGCGGGCGGGCGGACCGCCCGCGCCGCCGCCGCGTACAGCGGGGTCGCGCTCTTCCACCACGATCCCGGCGCCCTCTCCGCCCGCTTCGTGCAGGAACGGCTGCACCGGTCCGCCGCCCTGCCGCCCGAGGCGCACTACGTCCGGGGCGGCTGGGGCGAGCTGATCGGGCGGATGGCGGCCCGGGCCCGGGAGCTGGGCGTACGGATCGAGACCTCGGCCCGGGTGGACGCGCTGCCGGCGGGCGGGGGCCCGGTGGTCGTCGCCACCGCCCTGCCCGCCGCCGCCCGGCTCCTCGGCGACCCGTCGCTGACCTGGGAGAGCGGCCGTACGGTCCTGGTCGACCTGGCGCTGCGGGCCCGGAAGGGGGACCCGTTCGTCGTCTCCGACCTGGACGCGCCCGGCTGGATCGAGCGGTTCACCGGGCCGGACCCCTCGCTGGCCCCGGCCGGGCAGCAGCTCCTCCAGGCCCAGCTGCCCGTCGGCCCGGACGCGTCGAAGGCGGACGGGGTCGCCCGCGCGGAACGGCTCCTCGACCTCGGCTTCCCCGGCTGGCGCGAGCGGACGGTGTGGCGGCGCGAGTCGCTGGCCCAGGGGCGCACGGGAGCGGTGGACCGCCCCGGCACCACCTGGCGCGACCGGCCGGCCGTCGACCGGGGCGACGGGGTGTACCTGGTGGGCGACCAGGTCGCGGCGCCGGGCGTCCTGTCGGAGGTGTCGTTCACGAGCGCGGTCGAGGCGGTGTCGCTGGCGCTGCGCGCGGAGCGGCGGCTCGCGCACGGGGCGCGCTGATCCGCGGAGTTCACGGCACGCCTTGACCTCAAGCACGCTTGAGGTCGGAGGCTTTCCCCGTCACGCCACCTTCGTGATCCGTACGACGACAGGGGAACCGTCATGCACGCCGTCCGCCTCCACGCCTTCGGCCCCGCCGAGAACCTCACGTACGAAGAGGTGCCCGACCCCGTCCCGGGCCCCGGCCAGGTCCGCGTCCGGGTCGCGGCGGCCGGGGTGCACCTCCTCGACACGGTGCTCCGGGAGGGCGCCCCCGGCCCCTTCCCGGCCCCCGCCGAGCTGCCCACGATCCCCGGCCGCGAGGTCGCCGGCACGGTCGACGCGCTCGGGGAGGGCACCGACCCGTCCTGGCTCGGCCGGCGGGTCGTCGCCCACCTCGGCATGGTCCCCGGGGGGTACGCGGAGCTCGCCGTCACCGACGCCGCCCGGCTCCACGCCCTGCCCGACGGCCTGGGCGAGGCGGAGGCGGTCGCCATGATCGGCACCGGCCGCACGACCCTGGGCATCCTCCGGTTCACGGAGCTCGGACCCGAGTCGGTCGCGATCGTCCCGGCGGCGGCGGGCGGCATCGGCACCCTGCTCGTCCAGTACGCCAAGAACGCCGGCGCCACCGTCGTCGGCCTCGCGGGCGGGCCCGCGAAGACCGCCCTGGTCCGGGAGAACGGCGCCGACCTGGCCGTCGACTACCTGGAGCCGGACTGGGCGGAGGAGGTCCGCGCGTACCTGGACGGGCCCCTCGGCGGACGCGCGGCCACGGTCGTCTTCGACTCGGTCGGCGGCGACACCGGCCGGGCCGCCGTGGACCTCCTCGGCAAGGGCGGGCAGCACGTCGTCTTCGGCTGGTCCGGGACCGGCCTCCACGACGGCGAACCGCTCACCTTCACGCCGGAGGAGCTGGCGGAGCGCGGCATCACCTCGGAGTCCGTCCTCGGCCCGGTGATGCTGGAGAAGGCGGGCGGCGACATCCGGAACCTCGAACTCGCCGCCCTCGCCGCGGCGGCCGACGGCACCCTCCGCCCCGCGGTCCACCGCTTCCCCCTCGCTGAGGCGGCGGGGGCCCACCGCGCCCTGGAGAACCGGGGCACGACGGGCAAGGTGGTCCTGATCCCCTGAAGGATCCTCGCAACGGGTCTCAGACGGCCCCGACCACGTCCCAGGAGTGCGCCTTGAACTCCTTCCGGAAGTCCGGGTGGTCCTCCCACATCCGGGCCACGGAACGCAGCACGTCCCAGTTGTGTTCGAGGGCCTGGTCCACGACCTGCCGCAGCTCCGGCGCCGTCGCCCGCTTCTCCACGAGGCCGGAGACGGCCGACGCGGCCTGCACGGTGTAGCGGGCGGCCCGCAGCGCCCGGGAGGTGTCGTCCATGCCGAAGCCGTGGTCGCTGCCGTTCGCGGGGTCGAAGAGCGGCGTCAGGCGGGCCTCGATGAAGCCGGTGATCCGCCGGAAGCGCTGCTCGATGTCGTTGTCGTCGTTGTCCATGCCCCTTTCCTACACTCCCGGCGCACCGCCGAGCGCCGCCAGGGCCCCGTCCGTCAGCCGGTAGACCGTCCACTCGTCCTGCGGACGGGCGCCCAGGGACTCGTAGAAGTCGATCGAGGGCCTGTTCCAGTTCAGGACGGACCACTCCAGGCGCTCGTAGCCGCGCTCGACGCAGATCCGGGCGAGCTCGCGCAGCAGGGCCTTGCCGTGGCCGCCGCCGCGCGCCTCCGGACGGACGTACAGGTCCTCCAGGTAGATGCCGTGGACCCCGCGCCAGGTCGAGAAGTTGAGGAACCAGAGCGCGAAGCCGACCGGCTCGCCGGTCTCGTCCTCCGCGATGAGCGCGAAGGCGGCGGGCCGCTCGCCGAAGAGGGCCTCGTGGAGCTGTTCGGGGGTGGTGCGGACCTCGTCGAGGGCCTTCTCGTACTCCGCGAGGTCGCGGATCAGGGCGTGGACGACGGGGACGTCGGCGGGGGTGGCGGTACGGATCATGGGGCCAGGGTGCCCCGAGCGGGAGCCTTCCGGCCAGCGGGTTTCCCGCCCCCCCGGGGGGGCCGTCACTCAGCCCCGCCGCTCCCGCAGGATCCGCGCGACCGCGACCTGCTCGGCGTCCAGGGACGGTTCGCCGTCCTCGACGTCCCACAGGGCGTTCTGGAGCACCCGGCCCAGCGTCCACGCCACCGCGCGCCGCCGGTCCCCGACGACCTCGGCGAGCAGGTCGAACCGCCACAGCACCTCGTCCGGGTCCGGGTCGAAGCGGTCCACGAGCGCCGGGAGGAGGTCGAAGCCGGGGTCGCCCGCGAGCGGCTTGGGGTCGATCGACAGCCAGGGCTCGCGCACGGCGGCCAGGACGTTCCCGAGGTGCAGGTCCCAGTGGAGCAGCCGGTCGCCCGGTTCGCCCGCCACCTCCCGTACCGCCGCCGCGCAGTCCCGCAGGACCGCCGCGTCCTCCGGGCCGAGCCGGGCGGCGGCCCCGGGCACCTCCGCGAGCATCCCGGCCGCGATGCCGCCGAGCGTCCGCAGGCCGGGCGGCGCGGGGACGGCCGTGAGCCGGGCGAGGAGGCCCGCGACGATCCGCATCGCCTCCCGGGTGTCCGCGAGGGACGACAGCGGCCGGGCCTCGTCCAGGCGCTCCAGGAGCATGGTCCCGGTGGCGGGATCGTGGTCGAGGAGCCGTACGGCCCCAGCACCGTCCCAGACGCGCAGGCCGACCGGCTCGCCCTCGGTCTCCTCGTCGAGGATCTGCATCTTCAGCGCGGCGGGCACGCCGTCCGCGCGCCGCTCCACCGGAAGGACCAGCGAGGCCATCCCGTACATCGAGGGCCCGGTGATCCGCAGCCCCCACCGGTCGAGGAACTCCCCGGCCGCCCGGGGCAGTCCGGCGACGAACGCCCGCCCCGCCTCACCGTTGTACTTCGCCTGCGACCGCGCGAGTTCCTCCGGTACGTGGATCATGCCGACGAGCCTAGACGGCGTACACGGTGTCGGGTCCGGCGCGGGATCCCCCACCACAACACCCGTATCCACCGGCCGGGAGGGCCGGGTAACGTCCCGCCCACGCATTCCGAATCCAGGGGTACACATGAGCACGGTCAACGGCGGCATCTCGTTCTGGTACGCGCAGGAGGGCGCCCCCGCCCCCCGCGAGCCGCTCCCCGGCGACACCACCGCCGACGTCTGCATCGTGGGCGGCGGCTACACCGGCCTGTGGACCGCGTACTACCTGAAGAAGGCCGTGCCCTTCCTCGACATCACCGTCCTGGAGGCGAAGTTCTGCGGGTACGGCGCCTCCGGGCGCAACGGCGGCTGGCTCTACAACGGCATCGCCGGCCGCGACCGCTACGCGAAGCTGCACGGCCACGAGGCGGCCGTCCGCCTCCAGCAGGCCATGAACGCCACGGTCGCCGAGGTCGTCGACGTCTGCGGGCGGGAGAAGATCGACGCCGACGTGCACCGGGGCGGCGTCCTCGAAGTCGCCCTCTCCCCCGCCCAGCTCACCCGCCTCAAGGACTTCCACGCGGCCGAGATCGCGTTCGGCGAGACCGACCGCGTGATGTACGGGGCCCGCGAGACCGCCGCACGCGTCCGCGTGACCGGCGCCGTCGGCTCCTCCTGGACCCCGCACGGCGCCCGCCTCCACCCGGTGAAGCTGGTGAAGGGCCTCGCGGCGGCGGTCGAGGCGCTCGGGGTCACGATCCACGAGTCGACGCCGGTGACGGAGATCAGGCCGAAGCACGCGGTCACCCCGTACGGCACGGTCCGCGCCCCGTACGTCCTGCGCTGCACCGAGGGCTTCACCGCCTCCCTCGCCGGCCAGCGCCGCGCCTGGCTCCCCATGAACTCCTCGATGATCGCCACCGAGCCGCTCACCGACGCGCAGTGGGAGTCCGTCGGCTGGGAGGGCCGCGAGACGCTCGGCGACATGGCGCACGCCTACATGTACGCCCAGCGCACCGCCGACGGCCGGATCGCGCTCGGCGGCCGGGGCGTCCCGTACCGCTTCGGCTCGAAGACCGACAACGACGGGCGCACCCAGCCGCAGACGATCGAGGCCCTGCGCGAGATCCTGGTCCGCTTCTTCCCGCAGCTCGCGGGCGTACGGGTGGACCACGCCTGGTCCGGCGTGCTCGGCGTCCCGCGCGACTGGTGCGCGACGGTCACCCTCGACCGCTCCACGGGCCTGGGCTGGGCGGGCGGTTACGTCGGCTCGGGCGTCGCCACCGCCAACCTCGCCGCCCGCACCCTGCGCGACCTGATCCAGCACGACTCCGGCCAGTCGGGCCCGACCGACCTCACGGCCCTCCCCTGGGTCGACCACAAGGTCCGCAAGTGGGAACCGGAGCCGCTGCGCTGGCTCGGCGTGCAGACCATGTACGCGGCGTTCCGGGGCGCGGACCGGCGCGAGGCACTGGGGCACTCGGCGCGGACGGACAGGGTGGCGGTGCTGGCGAACAGGTTGAGCGGGAGGTAGGGCGGGGCGGGCGGGGACGGTCGGCAACGGGCGGGGACAGGCAGGGACGGGCGGGGGCAGGCAGGGACGGGCGGGGGCAGGCAGGGACGTTCGGCGACAGGCAGGGACGGGCGGGGATCGCCGGCGACAGGCAGGGGCGGGTCTCAGCTCACCTCGATGCCGAAGTCCCCCACCAGCTCCCCGAGCCCGCCGACGTACCCCTTCCCCCCGATCACGAAGTCCCAGTCGCCCCCGGTCCGCCGCCGGAACGACCCGAGGACGAGGGCGGTCTCGCCGTCCCGCCCGTCGGACACGTCGAGCCGGTCGAGCTCGCCGCCGGAGCCGTCCCGGAGCCGTATCCCGGCCTCGGTGAACCCGCGGAGGTCGGCGTCCGGATTGACCTCGGGGTCGACGGCGGCGACGAGGACGAGCCGGTCGGCCCGGGCGGGAAGGGCGTCGAACCCGACGCGCACGGCGGCGCGGTCGCCGGGGGCGGCGGTCACCATGGCGACGGAACCGTCGGGCGTGGCGGGGTTGTTGTAGAAGACGAACCAGTCGTCCCCGAGGACCCGGCCGCCCTCGCAGACGAGCGCGCAGACGTCGAGGGCGACGGAGCCCCGCCACACCATCCCGAGGAGGTTGAAGTCCTCGTCGGGAGCGGTCTCCGGAGCGGGCCGGGCCTCCGCCCCGGACGGTGTCTCCGCCCCGGACGGCGTTCCCGCCCCGGGAGCACCCAGCCGCCCCCGCAGCCCGTGCTGCCGCAGCAGGTCGACGAGCTCGGTCCCGGAGATCAGCGTCAGCGGCTTGCCGTTGGCGAAGGTGTAGGAGCCGGGCCCGAACTTCGAGGTGGTGACGAGGACGCCCTTGTTGGCACCGGCGCCCTGCACGGTCCCGTAGAGGTCGCGCACGGCGGACGGCGGGACGGTGTTCCGGTACCGCTTGACCTGGACGACGATCGAGCCGCCGCTGATGGGGTCGGGGTCGAGGGCGTCGACGTCGACCCCGCCGTCGTTGGAGCGGCGGGTGGTGACGGCCTGGAGCCCGCGGGCCCGGAAGAGCTCGGCGACGAGCCCTTCGAAGGCGATGGGATCCATGGAGAGGAGATCGGGCTCCTCCCCGTCCCCCTGCACGACGACGTCGCCCCCGACCTGATCGGGCGTGCGGAACGGGGCGACGGCGGCCCGCTCCTCGGGCTTCCCGGAGAGGCGCCCGGCGAGCGCGCCGGTCAGGCAGTCCACGGCGGCGACGAGTTCGAGGTTGAGCCGGTCGAAGTCCTGCCGGCCCACGACGACGGAGGCGACGCACACCCGGGAGGCGAGCCCGGTGGCCGGGTCGACGCCGCCCACGTACCCGTTGAGGGCGACGGACTCCAGGGCCCCGAACCGGTCGGCGGCGAACAGCTCGCGCACGGCGAGCAGCACGCTCTGGGCGAGGACGCTCCGGTACAGCGCACGCCGCTGCGTGACGGGCCGGGCGACCTCCTTCTCCTGGTCGGTGCCGGGCAGGTACTTGACGCCCTTGGTCTCGGGGACGACCTCGTAACCGGGCAGGTCCCAGTCGAGGACGAACCCGCGCCCGCCCCGGTCGTACGCGGCGGAGACCTCGCGCGGAAAGCCGTCGGGCCAGCCGGTGGAGGCGAAGAGCACGGCGGAGAAGTAGTCGACGACGGTCTCGGCGTCACCGCCGGCCAGGGCCTCGCCGGTCCCGGCGACCCCCCGGTTGTATGCGCGGATCTCGGTGATCCGGGCGGCGGCCCAGGCGTCGTACTCCCTCCGGTACGCGGCGAGCGACTCCAGGCGTCGCGCCTCGGCGGCCTGCGCGGCGTACCAGTCCCGCTCGAACCGTGCCCGCCCGTCGCGCCCGGAGTAGTGCCGCTGGTCGGGCACGGGCACGGGGTGCGCGAGGGCCCCGGGCGCGAACGGCTCGACCTCCTCGGCCCGCCGCAGCGACTCCACCCGGAAGGCGGGCGCCCGGCACCCGGCGGCAAGCAGCCCTTCGAGCGCGGCGACCCGCTCGTCGATCTCGCGGGTCTTCCTCAGGGCGTCGGCGTCCCGGTGCCGCCGGTAGGCGGCCCGCTGCTCCCGCTGCATCCGGGACACGTCCCGCTCGTACGCCCGCTGCTGCCGCTCGACCTCCCGCTGCTGCCGCAGCACGGCCTGCTGCTGCCCCTCCCGCTGCCGCTGCGCCACCCTCTGCTGCTCGGCCCAGATCCCGATCAGCCCCCCGGAACGCCGCCCCATGCGCGCACCCCTCCCCGAAAACACCCCGTGCCACGTGAACACCCCCGTAACGGCGATTGTCCCGGACGGCGGGGCGCTTGCACACAGGAACTCCACACCGGGCCCGGAAGATCTATGGCCTGAATTCGCGCGTGCGTGCGAGAAATTCGAAGCCGGGCCCGGGCTCCCGTGAAGGAACCGCGACAGCGTGTGGGCCTCCGATGACCACTGTGGCCACCGTGACATCTCTTCTCATGGGGGAAGTGCATGATCTCGCGTGCTTCCGGCACGCCGCCCCGGCGTGCCCGCACCGCTGCCGGAACCTCTCTGGGCCGACCAGCACGACGAGGGCGGCGAGCACAAGGGGTTCAAGCTCACCGAGACCCGTTCGGGCCGCTGGGTCGACCTGGTGAGGACGCACCCGGACCAGTGGCAGGCCAAGGACCACACTCCGCACGAAGACCACGTACCCGGGCGGCACCGTCCGGGAGGTCACCGTCGACGGGTCCGGCCGGCCCGAGAGGTTCAGGGCCACCTCGCCCAAGGGCACCCTGGTCTGCCTCGCCTACTCCTACAGCAGGGCGGGCACCGACGGGGCGAAGATCCGCACCCGCACGGACGTGGTCGCCGGCACGACGACCGCCTACACCTACGACGACGCCGGCCGCTTCTCCTGCGCCGAGGAGACCCGCACCGCCGTCAAGTGGTCGGACCACTCCCAGATGACCTCGCTCACCGTGGGCGGCAGGACCTATGCCGGGCAGTACGACTCCACCGACCAGAGCGAGCGCGTCAAGCTCGGCGACACCCTCTTCCACAACGGCCCGCTCGGCCTCTCGGCCACGTCGACGGCCGGTGTCGACAAGGGGTTCAACCGGGAACCCGGGGGCACCCTCAACTCCATGACCACGGGCGGCAGGTCCTACTACCACCCCACCGACGCGCTCGGCTCCGTCGTGGCGCTCGCCGACGAGGCGGGCACCGAGGTCAACACGTACTCCTACAGCCCCCGGGGCGTCCGGCGGGCCGAGACCTCGGAGCAGGTCCCGCAGCCCTACCGGTTCGCCGGCGGCTACCAGGACCCCACCGGCCTCTACCACTTCGCCGCCCGCTACCACGACCCCCACATCGGCCGCTTCACCAGCCACGCCCCCTCCGGCCAGGAGAAGAACCCCCACCTCTACGCCGAGGGCGACCCCGTCAACCGTATCGACCCCCGGGGCACCCTGAGCCTCGGCGGCGTGATGGACACGGTCGGCGCCGCCGGCGAGTTCGCCGGCCAGGTGGCGAGCGGGGACTACAAGTCCGCCGCCGGAACGGCACTCGGCTTCGCCGCCGACAAGGGCTTCACCGCGGGCTGCACCTACCTGACCGGCGGCGCGGGAGCCGTGCCCTGCGCCGTCGGGGTCATGGCGGTCGGCGAGGCGACGGAGCAGGCCTACGGAGAACCCACCGGCTGACACACCCCTCGGAAGGAGTTCCCGTGCAACCGAACATCGACTCGACCGTACTGGCCTACAAGGGACTCGGCGGCGTACCGATCTGGCTCCTGGTCGGAATCGCCGTTATCGCGCTCGTGGCGTTCGCGGTGAAGAGCCGCGGGAGGAGGTAGCCCCTCTCCCCGCGAACGGAACCCACCGCCGGACCGGGGGACCGTGAAGAACAACGGTCCCCCCACCCGGGAACATCAGCCGCGGCCGTCAATCACGCCGAGGAACGACCCCCACCGCGCGGTAGTCGTACCCGTCCTGCTTGAAGCCGGGGGCCTCCCAGGTGAGGTCGACCCGCTGTCCGGGCGACAGCGTGCGGAACCCGTCCATCTGGACGTCGGAGTAGTGGCCCCAACACCCACCGGGCGTCTCGGGCGAGTCGAACACCCCCCACCCCTCCTCCTCGTGCCACTCACGGACGGTCGCCGTCACCATGGAGGACCCCCTTCGAAACGTGTGCAGTCGGTACGTGTGCTTCGGTACGGGCGCGAGCAACGGGAACTCCCGGCCTTCCGCCACTCGATCGCCCGTCTTTGCAGCACCGGGATTGCAGCCGAAGCCGACGGTACCCCGGGCCGACGCCCACCCGCACGCGGTCGGCGTCCGAGGCGCCCACCTCTGCAGTACGACCGTGTCCCCCGCCCCTGTCCGGGGACGGCCCGGTGCAGGCCCGGAACCCCACCGACGCCCAGGAACCGCCGATGGCCGGGAGCACCCTGCCGGCACCGATCACGCGCACGCTTCCCACATCCGTCGATACTGCTTGGGGCCCCGTACGAGACCGTACGAGACCGTACGAGGCGGAAACCGAGACGGAGGCCCGATATGGAGCGAGTGGAAGCAGAGCTGTTCACCGACGGCGGCAACGACGCCGTGGTACGCCTACCGGGCCGCCGCTTCCCGGGCCTCCTGGTCCAGGGCGACACCCTGAGCACCCTCTCCGCCGACGTGGCCGAACTCATCGAACTCTGCGCCGCCGGCGACCTGGAGGAGGCGCGCCAGACGGCGGCCCTCCTCCAACAGGACCTGGAGGCGAAACTCCAGCGCTACACCGACGCACTCGACGCCCACGGGGAGCGGCGCCCCTTCTAACCCGAGCCCTTGGCAGAACCGGCCGGTCGGGCCATACCGGCACCTACGGACCCGAAAGGCTCACGGCTATCGACTGAGATCCTCCGCGAGGTCCAAGAACATGGATACGCCGAAGATGCCGACAGCCACGATCCCGACCACCAACAGGGTCACGACCAACGCGATCGCCATCATGACCTGCGTACGCCTCACGGCCGACCTGTACTCGCTGTCGTCGTCCCAGTCCTGATCACGCATGGCGCCCCCTTGCCGGGAACCGTACAAGAGGTCTGTGGAACGACTCCGGGCGGGCCGTGCGGCACTGAACGAGTACCGGTCCTCGGTCGAGAGAGCGACACCGTTACAAAAACGCCGCGGAGCCGACCCCGTGGGAGATGGCCGCCTCCCGGATCACGAAGTGAACGGGCCGCGGGATGACCGCTGAACTCGCCCGATGGAGCGGCTCCTCACGCGCCCGCATCCAAGTCCCGACCGCCCCTGACCGCAGCCGTCGACGTCACCCGTAGACGTCAAAGACCCCAGACCATGATCGGTCAGACGCCTTCGCCTGTCCTGCCAAGAGCCCTCTGTCGGGTTCGAACCGACGACCCCCGCTTTACAAGAGAGGGAAGGCGAGACCGCACCTGACCTGCACAGACGTTGTGGGAGCTGATTGATATCCCAGAGCCCGACGCTGCCCTTCGTTCCCCGTGGTTCCCTGCCTGATCTGGCACGGATGTGGCACGGTCTTCACCTCTGCCTGTCAGTGCCCCGGCGTAGCGTCCACCTGCGCGCGGTCGGCTTTCGAGGTGTCCAGCTCTGTAGTGCAGCCGCATCCCTGGCTCTGTCCGGGGGCGGTCCGGTGCAAACCCAGGGCCCAACCGACGGCCAGGCTCCGCCGATGGCCAAGAGTGCCCTGCCAGCGCCGGCCGCGCGCACGCTTTCCAAGTCTGTTGGTGCTGTTCAGAGGCCTGTGCAGGGTCGTTCGCCTGGGTTCACGCGTGTGTGGCCATCGCACCATCGACGTCGCCTTGGCGGAGGCGGACGCCGCCGAGGTCGGCGAGGACGATCGCGCGGGTGCGGCGCCGGTCGAGGCCGTGGATGTCGAGGGCGAGGTGGAGGTGCTCCTTGGCGGCGTCGAGGTCGCCGAGTCGGGCGAGGATCATGCAGGATTCGTGGGACCAGCGACCGGGAGAGTAGTGGGCGGCCCAGGAGTCGCCGGCCGCGGCGGCCGGCTTGCCGATGGCGGTTTCGGACAGAGCCATCCAGGTCGAGGCCGAGAACGCCCTCCCTGTCCGGCACCGTGCGCGGCCCGAGGGCCAGATCAAGCGCCAGTGCGTACCGCGCCGTGGCCGGCCCGAGGACGTCGCCGCCCTGGTGGCGTTCCTCGTGGGCCCCTCCGCCTCGTTCATCACGGGGCAGTCCGTCCACGTGGACGGCCGCTGGCTGCTGCACTGAGACCGTCAACAAGCAAGGAGAAGAAACGAAATGATCGAACGAGTACGCGCCGTCCTCGTCACCGCAGACGACACGATGCTGGTCATTCGTCGTACCAGGCCCGGCATCCCCGAGTACTGGGTCCTGCCCGGCGGCGGCGTCGAACCCGGCGACGAGTCCCGAGAGGCCGCCCTCCACCGGGAGATCCACGAGGAGATCGCGGGGAAGGCCGACATCATCCGCCTCCTCCACACGACGGAGTCCGCCGACGAACGCCAGCTCTTCTACCTCGCCCGCATCGCCACCTGGTCCTTCGACGACCGCACCGGCCCCGAGTTCAGCGCCGAGGGCCGGGGCGAGTACGCCTTGGAGGAGATCCCGCTGACCGTGGAAGGCCTCGACGGCATCGACCTCAAGCCCGAGGAGATCGCCCACGTCCTGCGGGGCGCCATCAACGCCGGAAGCCTCGGAGCCGAGGCTGCGGCGTAATCCCCAGGGGCTGGAACACGACGAAGCCCCGGGGCGGGAGCCCGGGTCTTCGCGGAAGAACGGACGATGGAATCGAAACCGCGCCACAGGCCTGGGACCCACTAGTCTTCCGGTCCCTCCCGGCGCGCGGAAGGGCCGGCACGAGGCAAAACACACCCGTACCGGCCCCTCATACCCACAGAGCCCCCTGCCGGGTCGAACCGAAGGCCCCTCTTTACAAGTTCGATCAACGCAGCTTCACGAGCTTTGGATGCCTGGGAGGCAAGGTCGTCACGGACCGCTCGTAGCCTTGCTACTTGTGGCGGTCATGATGTGCAGCATCGGGATTTACCAGACTTTCAACCCCGCTGATCCGCCGGCGCCGGAGGAAGATGAGAGCGAAGATCCAGCCCGCTGATCTGGATCTTCGCCAGCGGGGTCCCGCGCCAACCACTTCAACTCCCATCCCGTCTGCCGTCGACCCACACACCGTGTCTGCTCGGCTCTGCATGTATCGACGGCAGACGGGATGGGAATTCCCCCACAACAACACCCCACGGCCGGCACCCGCCCACGGAGCCCCCGCCCATCCTGGTGCTTGTTGCGCCCCCGCCGGAGGCATCGTCTTGAGTAGCACTTACGTGGAGCCTCAGCCGCATGGTGGTTCACCACCCATCAACCCGAGCAGTCAGGCGTGCGGACGGCGGCCGGGCTGGAGCGGGGCGGAGACAGGAGCGCAGGCCCGGGCGACGGGCCGCGCGCGCCACGCCGTGCGCGGCAGGTGCCTTGATGAAGTAGGGAAACTCTTACCGCGCTTACGGGCTTCGCTCGGCCTTGAACTCGTCCAGTAGGTCGAAGAACAGGTCGATGCCGGGTCTGTCGGCCGCCTGCGCGGCCTTTGTGATCTCGATGGCCCAGCCCAAGGGGCTGCTGTACGTCCGGCCGAGTCGTGGCCACAGCCACTGCGTGAAGGGGCCTTCGTGCTCGAAGTCCAGCACCGCTTGAGGGCCGTAGATCTCGGAGGCGACGCGGAAGCCGTACAGCATCGACTGGAGCTCCAGGAGGGAGCCGCCGCGAACGAACATGCCTGGCCGAAGGCGAACCTGGTCCAGGAAGTCGTAGACGTCATCGCACTCGCCTACGTGCTTTGCCTTGGCCATGCGGACTTCTCCAGTAGGCGGCTGCGGACGTGGGGGCCCTTGTCGTCCAGGGCGTCGAGGAGGCGGATCGCGTACACCTCGGTCGTGCGGGCGGTGATCTCCTCCGGAGCGAGCCACTCGACCGCGGTCGACCCCATGGAGGTTCGTTCCTCACCGCCGGACGGCCTGCCCCGGAAGACAAGCGCCATCATGCCTCGGGTCGTGTTCTTGTAGATCCCGGTCAGTTCTTCGACAAGGGGAGACCCGACAGGACGGCGGTCGCTGTCGTAGGTGCCTGGCAGGATCCCGGACGTGATAGCCATCGAAGATCTCATCTCCCGCATAGCAGCGAAGGCCAAGTCCCCTTACAAGGCCTTGCCCCCCGCCGTCACTGCCGATGATGTCGCCGAGGCGGAGGCAGCTCTCGGCTTCGCCCTCCCGCCCCTGCTGGCGAGCCTGTACCGGGAGGTGGCCAACGGTGGCTTCGGCCCCGATTACCAGCTCCTTCCGCTGGTGGGGTCAGGACGCACGGTGCTGAGCGAGTACCAGTCCGAACGATCCGCCTCGGCCGAGGACGAGACACCGTACTGGCCGGCGGGCGTGCTGCCGATCCTCGACTGGGGCTGCGCCATGTACGCCGCGGTGGACTGCCTCAGCGAGACCGCCACGGTCCTTCTCTTCGAGCCGAACGCCATGGAGGACGACGGAGCCGCCGCCTGGTTCGTCGACGCCGGGAGTCTGGCCGAGTGGCTCGAAACCTGGCTCGCCGGAACAGGCTGGTACCGGGAAGACGCCGACGAGTACGAAGACGTGGCAGAGCCGACCCCGTGGGAGATGGCCGCCTCCCGGATCGGGGAGTAAGCGAACCAAGGGATGGCCGTTGAGCTCACTCGGCTAGCGGCTCCTCAAGCGAAAGCGGCCTGGGGGGACCCGACTGTGGCTGAGTGCGCTGGATGCCTGTCCGGCCCGACCTCATGCTCAGCGCGGGAGCGGGTCAGTGGAACCAGACGACGAGGCGCACGTTCTCCGCGCCGTGAACTTCGCCGAGGATGCGCATGACGCTCCAGACGCGGCCCCAGTCGGTGTCGGTCCCTGCGGCCGATGCACGACTTCGTGTGCCGGAGGCGTCCGTCTCCTGCCAGTCGGTGGCGGACAGCTCGGTCCAGGTCACCCATGTCGTCCCGTACACGGAGTCGGGGCCGCCGTAGCCGGCGAACTCACGACGCAACCCTTCCGACGCGTCGTCCGGGAAGCCACGGTCCTCGGCAAGCGGACGGAAGCCGAAGGAGTTGCGAATACCGAAGAGACACGCCAGGCCGTCGTAGGCGTTGCCCCTGTTCAGCAGGAAGAGGTCTATGCCCGCTTCCCAGACCGTGTCCTCATCGTCCACGCCCCACAGCCGGGCCCCCGGACGGCACTCGATCATTCCACTGACGTCGGTCGACATGGCGTGATCCTGCCTGCCAGGCCCGGGAACGAGCATCCGTATTTCGCTCCGCGCGCTCGCGGCCGCCCTCGACCGACCACAGCCGTCGATGTCACCCGTAGACGGCGAAGACCCCCGACCAAGATCGGTCGGGGGTCTTCGCGTGTCCCACCTGGAGCCCCCTGTCGGGTTCGAACCGACGACCCCCGCTTTACAAGTTCGGCCAAGCGGTGCTGAGCAGAGGAGGGGCGCTACTGGCGGCTGCTGCGGCGATCCGGGGGCGACCGTCCCCGTCCACCATCGTTGATGTCAGATGTAGATGTCAGCCGGGCCGACCTAGCGGCGCGCTACCGCTTCTTCCGGAGCTTCTTCATCTTGGCTTCGGCTTCCTTCTTCTTCCGCTGCTCGACCCCGTACGGGGACCACGGACCCTGGTGCTTGGAGCACCGCGAGGTACCCGTGATCGCCTTGTTCTGGCAGCGGCCTCCGCTCCGAGTAGGAGCACCGCACCTCGGCTGAACCATCCCGTTCTCCTTCGTCACCGGACGCGGGAATGCTTCCAGCGCTCGCCGTAGAAGGGGGAGGCGCAAGCGCGGCGGACGGCAGCACGCCGACAGCACACGCACCGAAGGATGTGTTCAGACTTCCTCCGCTGTGGCGACCGGCCGCCCTGACATGCGCTGCCTGTCCACCTCTAGCTCTTCGTTCTCCAGAGCCGCGATGGCCTTCCGCCGCCATCGTCGAACCACGACGGACACGACCACCAGGGTCACGAGAGCGGCAGCAGGTGCACCCCAGACCAAACCACTGATGAGAAAACCGAGCGACTCCATGACTCCCCCTTGCGCAATGCTCCGTCAGCGGTTGATCGGGATCTCGTAAACGATCTCGCACAGGGCGGCCGGCACGACGATGTCAGCGGTCTCCACAGGCTGTCCCTGGTCGCTGTAGTACGTCCGCCGAATGTGGGTGACGAGCGCGGCCTTCTGGATCCCGAGAAGTGAGGCTTCTTCGGTGGTGGCCTGCCGGGGCTCGGGCTGCTCGACGGCATGGCTGACGGTCACGCCGATCTCGGCCATCCTGTTCACGACACCGGCGCCGGCGTGCGGTCCACCCTCCGGAAGGACTACGAGGGTCCCGCCAGTGAGGTCGTACGGCTCCCAGCTCGTCGACAACTGCACGGGCCGCCCGTCGGCGAGGAACTCGTACACGGTCCGGACGCACAGCTCGCCCTCACCGATCCCGAGCCGCGCAGCAATCTCCGCCGGCGCGGGGACCTTTGCATCGGTCCGACTCTCCCAACCACCGTTCCGCCCGACGGCCTTCATGTCCGCCCGGAACGGCGACCTGTCCGGCTGCTCGCGCGCCGCGGACCGCACCATCCGCACCCGCTGCCGGGGCTCGGCGACATAGGTCCCGGACCCGGCCCGCCCCTCCAGCACGCCCTGGGAGATCAGCAACTCCTGGGCCCGGCGAACGACGTTCTCGCCCACCCCGCACTCCTGGCCGATCTGGGCCCGCGAGGGCAGCCGGTCTCCAGGACTCCACTCGTGCTCCGCGATCCGCCGCCGCAGTTCGTCGGCGATACGGAGGTATGGCGGCTGCTCAGGCATATGGAAAATCTAGTCCACTAGCTCTAATCTAGTTAACTAGCTTCACTGAAAGTGATCGCCGGTAACGGAGGCTGCCCTGTGCCTGCTCCAGAAGTAAGCGCGGAGACCCTCGCCGCCCGGCTGTCCGCCCTGGGACTCACCACACGCGTGCTGGACCACACCAGACACACGTCGATCGAAGCGGAAGTACCGGAGACCCTCACCGCCGAGACATGGCGGGAGGTCCTGGAAGTCCTGGCCCAGGCAGATCGCTTCGGCCTGCTCGCCACCAGCCTGGGCGGCCGAACCCTCTGGGCCGCCGTGAACAAGCGGTCCCCGCGACACGCGACGTCCGGGGACCCGGCCATCAGCGATGGGAGCTGATCAGCATGCGCAACCGTATCCGCCGCACACTCCACCCCACCAGACCACGGCACGCCCGAACCACCCACCCCCACAAGCCCTTACGCCGCTCCACCCCACCGGGACGGACCATCACCCACGGCGAGAGCACGCCCCGCGTCAGCCGATACGCCGCCACCGCCGAGCGCCCCCACCGCATGCCGGCGGAGGCAGCCTGATGCCCTACACGAAGCCCACCCCGTACCTCTCGTCCCGGTGCCAGATCGGCACCCACCACGAGTGCGCCCACTCCTCCCCGGCAACGGCCCCGGTCGACATCCCGGTGATCTACGAGGCATGCGCCTGCCCCTGCCACACGCCAGCGACCACCCCACCCCGTCCGGAGGCAACGGCATGAGGCCCTGGGCCCCGACCGGCACCGTGGTCGCCCCCATCGAGATCAGCTCGATCAACGTCCAGCGAGGCGACGTCATCCAAATCGGCGGCCAGCCCTGCCGAGTGGCCGACCTCCGCCAACTCCCCCTCGGCGCCAAACGCCTCCTCTTCGAGACGGGCGAGCAACTGACCATGCACCCCCGCACCCGCCTGGTCGCCCTCCGAATCCAGAAAAGGTGGTGACCACGAACATGCCGACCCTCCGCGACACCATCGCCGAAGACCTCCGCATCCAGATCACCACCGGCGGCCTCAAGCCCGGAGACCGCCTCCCCTCGGAACCCAAGCTGGCCACCCACTACAAGGTCAGCACCCCGACCATCCGCCAGGCCCTCGCCCTCCTCCAGGCCGAAGGACTCATCGAGAAGACCCACGGCAAGGGCAACTTCGTCCGTGCTCCGCTCCGCCGTATCACCTACAGGGGCGGCACCGGCATACCGTTCGCCCCTGACCTCCAGACCACCATCCGCACCACCACTGTCCGGGCGCGCGGCCGCATCAGAGCCCTCTTGAGGGTCCCGTTCAACACCCCCCTAACGGAGTTCCACTGCACCACCTACGAGGGTGAGACTCCCCGAAGCGTGGCCCGCATCTACATCCCCCGTGATCTCGCGCCGGCCGCACAAATCACCTCCTCCTCCTGGCCCAACAGTCGAGACGCGGGCCGAATAGAAACCCAGGAAACAGTCACCGCCCGTCTCCCCACCCCGGAAGAGGCAACCGCCCTCCATATCAGCCCCACGCGGACAGTCCTCACCATCACACGCATCGCCCTCGACGCCACCGGCCGTGTGCTCGAAGCCGTACTCCTGGCCCTCCCCAGTGATGCCGCAGACGCGGTATTCACCACGTACCCGACAGTCAAGGAAAGAGAGACCGACAGGTGACCTCTCACGGCGAACTGCGACTCCTCCCGTGGTCCAGCCCGGACGGCAAGTCGTGCTTCCTGAGCACCGACGACAGCAACAGCCGTCTGTCTCGTCTGGCTGACTCCACGGAGGTGACCCAGGTCAACTCCGCAGTCGTTCTCCTGAACTACGTGCACGAGGTGCTCGACGACAGGACCGCGGACTCTAGAGAACTACGGTCCTTGGTGATGGACCTTGCAGACTCCCTGCGGGACATCCTGCGTGTGGCAGAGAGCTACAAGCATCGCCTGCCCTCCCATACGTAAACGGGAAGCGAGCGGCAGCACCGTACTGGGATGAGGTGAGGGGGAGGCCCCAGAGGAGATCTGGGGCCTCCCCCTCTGCGCGCACACCTCTCTTTGACCAGGATTTGCTGGTCAGAGGCGGCTAGGACGCCTCCGATGCACCAGGGATGTCCCCTGCCTCGTCCCCGCCCTACCTGACGGCAGGAGCGACCCAAGCAAGCCTCTGAACAGCGCGAATTGCGCCAGTGCCAGCAGCTACCCCCCAGTCATTCATATGGTGTGCCACCATACGGCCACGACGGGGTGGCTTCCAGAGGGGGACACATCCCGTCTGGGCGTCTCAGCTACCAGAACCACGGGTAGCGAACGCTTGCACTAAGTCTGACTAATTTGATTATTCTATGGGTAGGGGAAATTGCGAACCGATTTTGGCGATCTCGTCATCGATCAGGCAATTGTTCACGTGGTGCCGCAAAAACGACGTTCGGACCCCAAAGAAGAAATCCCCCTCAGTCAGACTGTCTGCAATCTAACAGATGATGTTCGAACGGCACTGCAGGCCAAACTTCGCGGGATCCTTGCCTCTACTGCGCGAGAAATCGTAGAGGATCCAGAATCTAAATCTAGCTTGCCGAACCATGTGTACGACTTCTTGACTGGGTCGTCAGATCTGGTCGAAGTCTCGGCAGAAATGGTCCACTTGCTGCGCAATAGCCAAACCGGAGTCAATCCCGCCGGCCTCCTTCTTGTTGCAGATTCTAGGCTGGCTGGCAAGCGAGCCCTGCTCCTCGTCAAGCTTGAGCAGGAAACGGGGATGCAGGCGAAGGTAATTGAAGCGAACGGGTTGCGCACCTTCGATATTCAGTACTTCGCGGATCTTCTTTTCACCGAAAAGTCAAAGGTCTACAAGGTTGCCCTCTTTTCTGAGGATGGAATTTCAGAAGAAGGACTTGAAGGGTGGGCCGCCGACCGACAGATGACTGGAAAAATGGCGAAGTTTTTCCTGGAACGCTTCCTAGGGTGCCAGCAAAAGAGCGAGCCACGTGAAGTGACGCGTCGGTTTCACGATGCGGCCACCGAGTGGATCAATAAGTACGTGACCGATCCAGACGTGCGCATTAACTACATCATGGCTACTCTTTCTGAACTACAAAGCCCGAATCCGGTCCTCGACCCGATCACGTTCGCCCAACAGCATCTCGCCCTCTCACACCGAGATGACTTCACAGAATTTCTGACGACAGCGGAAGTCCCTACACGCGCCTTCGATAAAGATATCGAGCATTTGCAGAGCCGATTGAATAATATGCGTGTCGCATTCGCTAACGGCGTCTTCATCGTCGCACCCATTGGCGCAATGGAAGACGATGAAATCGTGCAACTTGAAGATCAGGGCGACGGGAGGACGAGTGTAATTATCACAGGCACCGTCACAACCGCTACTGCCTACGCGCCCCCGGGCGGCAAGCGACGCGTTACGGATAAGCCTGGCTCTGAGGAATCTTCTCGGCCCGACGGGGACGGCAATGGCAGGATTTTCGAGTAGCCATGAGTGCTATCGAAGCAGCCCTTGAGAGATTCCTAAGAGAACGGCCGCAGATTGAGAATGCTGCGGAGCTCACGGCGGCGCGCATTCGTCGGCGAGCTGCGCGGGCTCACATCAGCTGTGAGGTCATCTGTCGAGCGAAAGAGCCGGCGAGCTTCCGACTGAAAGCCGAGCATAAGGAGTACGAGGACCCATGGAGGCAGATAACCGACAAAGCTGGCATTAGGGTTATCGTGCAACATCAAGGGCTGCTTGATCCAGCCTTGGAGCTCATCAAGGAGTCGTTCACCCTCGTAGGCGAACCGGAGGATGGACGCAAGGTTGCAGGGGCAGAAGATCGACTTCAGTATCCGCGCCTGCACGTACAAGTGGTGGCTTACGGAGATCAGGTCAGCGAAGACGGCCAGCCCTACGATTGCGAGATCCAGATCCGTACCGAGGCTACGGACCTGTGGGCCCGGATGTCTCACAAGCTCATGTACAAGCCTGCTTCTGGGCCCGTACCCTCCGATGTCAGACGCTCGCTGTACCGTCTGATCGCTCTGGTCGAGCTATACGATCTCGAAGTCCAGCGGGGGGTGGAAGCCTTGGCAGATCACCCGAACATCGCACGAAGCAACCAGCTCCTAGAACAAGCCGAGACCATATTCGAAACGTTCACACGTCACGACTATCGCCGAGATCTTTCCGAAGAAGTTGTTGATGTGCTCACTAAGACAATCCCGGAGAACATCAACTATGCGGATCAATTGGAGAGATTCACCGAAGAAAGACGAGTGGATCTGGAGCGAATTTACGAAGATTATGGCCCCGATAGTGATCACTTCCTAAGACACGGCCGATACTTGCTGGCTAGCCAGCCCGAAAGCCTAATCATTTTCGAAAGGCTCTCTTCCGCGAAGCTTCTACTGCAGGGGACTTGGCAGGATGAATTGCCCGATTCTATGTTGCGCGACATGGCCGATGCGTGGGGGGTTTCTTTTTGACTAAGATTCAGCAGCCAGAAATTTCGGGAGCTGTGGCTGCCACAACCATGTTCGTGGAAGTCTTGGTTGTGGGTATTGGATCCCTAGCAGCACTAGTCACTTTCCTTGCGGCTATTGCTGGTCCCGATAACGCATCCCGCATTTCCCCCATCATGGGGTCCTCTATCGCCGCCGGCCTGGCTCTCGCTTTCTCTTACGCGCTGGGTATCCTCGTCGACCGGGGAGCGGATGGTCTACTGGCGAAGCGGCGCAGAAGCATTCGATCCGAATATTTTACTTCAAATTCGTCTTACAGTGCGGCTCGCCAGCATGTTTCAGGGCGACCAGACCTTGCGGCTCGCGCCGACTATGCTCGCTCTCGGATGAGGATTTGTCGAGGGTGGATTCTTAATAGCCCGGCACTCTTTGGTGCGGCCATTTTCTTGATTGCGCGCTTCGAGCTGAAAAACTCTACCACCTTGATCGCTTGCTCTGCGGCGGTGGGTGCTCTTTTGACGTTCGGATTTTATGTCGCTTGGCGTAATATTACGGCGACAAGTTACAGCAAGATCGCCCAGCAGGCACAGGTAAACACAGTGAGTGTTCCCTCTCAGAACTCCTCGGAAGTTCAGGGAGCACCCCAAGCTTCGTTGGCGGAGTAGGGCCACCTGTTTTGCAGCCTGCGCCCTGCGTTCCGCACCTGACAAAGTAGCCCGCTCCCATCCCGTCTGCCGTCGACCCACACACCGTGGAGCAGGCGCGGTGCTGGGCGTCCAGGTGGAGCGCGCCACTGTACGAACGACCTGGACGCCCGGCGCCGTGTCTGCTGGGCTCTGCCTGGGTCGACGGCAGACGGGATGGGAGCCCCCCACCCCCACATCCCACCGGCCGGCACCCGCAGACGGGCCCCTCCATCCCGGAGCCTGAGCGCCCCCGCCGGAGGCATCGTTTGATCCGCAGATCACTTCGGTCGCGTCGTGGTTCGGCGCCCATCAACCCGAGCTGTCAGGCGTGCGGGACGGCGGCCGGGCTGGAGCGGGGCGTCAGACAGGAGCGCAGGCCCGGGCGACGGGCCGCGCGCGCCGCGCCGTGCGCGGCGGGTGCCTTGATGAAGTAGGGAAACTCTTACCGCGCCTGCGGGTTTCGCTCGGCCTTGAACTCGTCTAGTAGCTCGAAGAACAGGTCAATACCAGCTCTGTCGGCTGCCTGCGCGGTCTTCGTGATCTCGATGGCCCAGCCCATGGGGCTGCTGTGCGTCCGGCCAAGTCGTGGCCACAGCCACTCCGTGAAGGGGCCTTCGTGTTCGAAGTCCAGCACTGCCTGAGGGCCGTAGATCGCGGAGGCCACGCGGAAGCCGTACAGCATGGACTGGAGCTCCAGGAGGGAGCCACCTCGGACGAACATGCCTGGCCGAAGGCGGACTTGATCCAGGAAGTCGTAGATGTCACGGCACTCGTCGACGTGCTTCGCCTTGGTCACCCGGACTTCTCCAGGAGATGCCGGCCGTCGTGACTGCGGACGTGCGGGCCTTTGTCGTCCAGGGCGTCGAGGAGGCGGACCGCGTACACCTCGGTCATGCGGGCGGTGACCTCTTCCGGCGTAAGCCACTCGACCGCAGTCGACTCCATGGAGGTCCTTTCCTCGCCGCCGGACGGCCTGCAGCGGAAGACAAGCGCCACGATGCCGCGGGTCGTGTTCTTGTAGACCCCAGTCAGTTCCTCGACCTCTACCTGGATGCCGGTCTCCTCCCAGACCTCGCGGGTCACGCCCTCTTCGGGGGCCTCCGTAAGTTCCAGGACTCCGCCCGGGAGCTCCCACGTGCCGTTGTCCGCGCGGCGGATCGCCAGGAGTCGGCCGTCTTCGCGTACGACCGCGCCCGCGACGGACACGGAGTGCAGTGGCGTTGACGTCGTCTCTCGGGCGCTGTTACTCATGTACAGGAGCATAGGAGAGTGAGAAGGACTATGGGAACGACAGCAGGAGGTGGGAGGGCCGTACCCCGGTACGTCCAGATCGCCGAGGAGATCGTGCAGCAGATCAAGGCCGGCGTTCTCAAGCCCGGCGACCTGGTGCCGAGTGAGTCCGAGCTCGTCGAGCGATACGGCGTCGCCGGCGGGACCATTCGTAAGGCGATGGTCGAGGTTCGTGCGAGCGGGCTCGTGGAGACGCGGCACGGCAAGGGGTCGATCGTGAAGGACCGGCCGCCCGTGCGGTTGCGTTCCTCGGACCGGTTCCGGGCCTCGCATCGCCGGGGTGGGAAGGCTGCCTACCTCGCCGAGTCCGCCCAGTCCGGCGCCACTGCCAAGGTGAGCGTCCTCTACATCGGGCCGATGGAGGCGCCGGAGGACATCGCCGAGCGCCTGGGCGTCGACACCGGTACGCAGGTGCTCGCGCGGCGGCGTCTGTACTTCCGTAACGGCGTGCCCGTAGAGACCGCCTCCTCCTATCTCCCATGGGACGTGGTCAAGGACATCCCCCAGCTCTTCTCCGAGAACCCCGGACCCGGCGGGATCTACGCCCGCCTGGAGGACGACGGACACGTCTTCACCGAGTTCGTCGAGACGTTGCAGGCGCGGCCGGCCGCCAAGGCCGAAGCCTCCGAACTCGCGCTGAGCCCTGGGGCGCCCGTCGTTCACCTGCTGCGGAACGCCGTCACCAAGACCGGTCGCGTGGTCGAGGTCTGCGACACCCTCATGGCCGCTGACCAGTTCGTCTTCGAGTATCGGATCCCTGCTGCGGACTGACGCGCGGTCAACTCTCCTCAACCCGCTTGGACTTCTTCGTCCGGCGGGTTGACTCATATATAGGAGTCAGGCACTCTTCTTCATGTCACTCATATACATGAGTGACGGAGTCAGACACTTCTAGAGGAGTGATCTCTGTGCGTCAGATCCCCGTCGACACCTCCGCAGCCTCCGTGATGGTCGCCCAGCCCCCGCAGCCCAAGGTGAAGGACCGCCGTACCGGCGAGCGCGCCACGGACGCCGAGACCGGCGCCGCGCTGTCGACCGTGGACGTGATGTTCGCGGCGAACGGCGAGGTCGAGATCCTGACCGTGACCGTCCCGGAGACCGGCGTCTCCGCCGACCTCGTCATGGGCACCCCGGTCGCCGTCACCGGCCTGATCGCCCGGCCCTGGGAGAACGAGTTCAACGGCCAGCGCCGGCACGGCATCGCCTTCCGCGCCGTCGCGGTCACCTCGCTCGTCGGCAGCGCGGCGAACCAGAAGGCCGCCTGATCATGGAGTGGTCGATCCTCTCCGCCGTGGTGGTCGTCGTCGCCCTCGCCGGTCTTCTGCGGTGGCGGCGGCCCGCCTGGTACTGGTTGGCCTTCGGGGCCGCGCTCGCCGCCCTCCGGGTCCTGGTCCGGTACTCCTCGGTCATGGACGCCTGCGGGCTGACCGTTCCTCCGCCCCGCTGGCGTCTTGCCGTCGCCCGGATGGCCAACCGGCCCGTGCCGGAGCCCCGCGCTCCGCGCATCCTGCGGCTTCGGCCCACCCGGACCGGCCTCGTCTTACGGCTGGGGCTCCGCCCCGGACAGGACGCCTTCGACGTGGCCGCCTCGTGCGACCGGCTGCGGCACTCGTTCGGCATGCACGGCGTCGCCTCGCGGGAGGTCCGCTCCGGCGTCGTCGAACTGCGGATGACCGGTTACGACGTGCTCAAGCGGGTTCAGATGCCCGCAGGCGTCGAGCGCTCGACCATGCGCCTGCCGGTCGCCCTGCGGGAGGACGGCGCCGTCCACTACCGCGACTACCGCACCACCCCGCATGCCCTCACGATCGGAGCCACCAAGTCCGGGAAGTCCGTCTACCAGCGGAACCTGGTCGCCGAACTCGCCGCTCAGGAAGTGGCCTTGATCGGGATCGACTGCAAGCAAGGGGTCGAGCTGTTCCCCCTGGCCCGTCGCTTCTCCGCCCTCGCCGACAACCCCGACACCGCCGCCGACCTCCTCGACGCCCTCATCGCGCACATGGAAGGCGTCTACCAACTCATCCGCGCCGAACAGCGCATCACCGCCGACACCCCGGACGTCGACATCGCCGCCGACATCTGGGACCTGCCCGACCACCTCCGTCCCGTTCCCGTGGTCGTCCTCGTCGACGAGGTCGCCGAACTCGCCCTCTTCTCCACGAAGGAGGAGGAGAAGCGGCGGGACCGGATCATCACCGCACTCGCCCGGCTCGCCCAGCTCGGCCGTGCCGCCGGCATCTACCTGGAGGTCTGCGGGCAGCGCTTCGGCTCCGAACTCGGCAAGGGCATCACCATGCTCCGCGCCCAGCTCAGCGTCCGTACCGCCCACCGCGTCAACGACGAGACCAGCGCCAACATGGCCTTCGGCGACATCGCACCGGACGCCGTGCTCGCCACCGTCCAGATCCCCGTCGAGTCGCCCGGCCTCGCGATCACCGGCGACGCCTCCGGCGGCTGGGCCCGCATCCGTACGCCCCACACCTCGCTCCGTGCGGCCGTCAACGCCTGCAACAAGTACGCGCACCTCACCCCGGACCTGCCCGGCCTCGCCGCCTTCCGGCCCGCCGTCGAGCCGCTCACGCACCCGACCAAGGTTCCGGCCCCGGCATCCGCCGAGTACCCGGCCACCGCCTGACCTTCCCCACCCCACCCGGTCGGCGCGACCGCATCGCGCCACGTCCCTACTCCGCCATGCCCGGAACGCCCGCAAAGGAGGTGCCGACATGACCAACAAGCTCCGCGTCAACGCCGTGCTGGTCCAAGCCCTGATCGCCGGTGCGCTGTCCTTCGCCCACCTGCACGACCTGGCCGCCGCGGCCGGTCAGACCGGATGGAAGGCGTGGGCCTATCCCGTCTCCGTCGACCTGCTCCTGGTCGCCGCCTGGCGTCGGCTCCGCTCGGACGGCTCGTCCCGGCTCGCCTGGTGCTGGTTCCTGGTCTCCCTGTTCGCCTCGCTCGGCGCGAACGTCGCCACCGCCGGGTTCCTCGACCTCGCCCATCCGCCCGGCTGGCTGCGCTTCGGCGTCGCCGGATGGCCCGCGGTCGCCTTCCTCGGCGGCACGCTGCTCGCGCACTCACCGGCTCCGACGACCTCGGAGATCCGCCCAGTGGTCGAGCCGGAGCCGACAGAAAGCGTGTCGACCGAGGCGGAGCACGTCCCCGAGCCCGACCCCGAAGCCGTCGCCGTGGGGGAGCCCACCCGGCCCGCGCCGGCAGCCGCGCCCGCCGTGTCCGTCCCCGCAGCCCTCGTCGAGCACGCTCGCAAGCTCGCCGACGACCACCACGCCCGTACAGGCCACCCCATCGACACCGACACCCTGCGCGCCCGCCTCGGCGTCCCCGCGCCCATGGCGGACGCCATCGCCGCCCAACTCTCCTGATCAGAACGGAGAACGCCATGTCCCCTCGCGACCACTTCCACTCCGTCATGCGCATCGGTCCCGTACAGATCGGCACCCACCGCGACCGCCACGGCCGCACCAAGTACGCCGCCGTCTGCACCGCCGACCGCTGCGGCTGGTCCTCCGACTACTCCAGCTCCTCCACCGCGCAGCTCGCGGCCCGTACCCACCGCTGCCGCATCTCCGACTGAAGGGATACCGCTCGTGGACGTTCCGCTCTGGCTCGCTCTGGTCGTCGTCGGCGCTCTCGGCATCAAGCTCATCCGCCCGCCCTGGTGGCTCGTCGCCGTGCTCCTCCTCGGCGGCTTCCTCCTCGCCGACAGCCTGCTGGCCCCCGTCATCGACACCGCGATCTCCAAGTGACCCGACCCGGAAGGGAGAACCACCCCATGCTCCGACCCAAGATCCCGACCATGCCGACGCCGACCGGCCTCGTCACCCCGCCCGCCGCCGTTCAGCCGACTGTCGTCCAGACCGTGCAGCAGCCCCTGGCCCCGGTCGCCCCGCCCGCTCGGCCCACCGTCCAGATCACCCCCGGCACCGCACTCGCCGTCATCGGCGCCGGCAGCGCCGTCGTCCTGGTCGTCGGAACGGTCCTGGTCTCGATGCTGCTCGCGACCGCCGTCACGGCCGCGTCGGTCGCCGTCTGCGCCGTCGTCGTCCGTTCGCTGATCGCGTCCTCGGCCAAGTGCCGCTGACCGGCCCCCGGGCGGCCTCGATACCGCCAAGCATCCGCCGCCCGGGAGCCGTACCCCTCACCGATCTCTCAACCGGAAGGAACACCCATCATGGATCAGCGCGCCGCCGCCACCGCGGCGGGCCTGGACCCGGCCACCCTCCACGACGTCCTCCGAGTCGCCGCCGCCCCCGACTTCGACCGCTGGCGGGACCAGGTGCACCGCACCGGCGGCTGCTCCGACCCCGTGCACCTGACCGGCTGGTCCCTCGCCAAGGACCGCACGTCCGGCGAGATCATCCGCCGCTACTCCACGGAGGCCGAACCCGGCGGACGTCTCCGCGTCGCCTGCGGCAACCGCCGGGCCTCCCGCTGCCCCTCCTGCGCGCACACGTACGCAGGGGACACGTACCACCTGATCCGCGCGGGCCTCGCCGGTGACGACTCCAAGGACGTCCCCGCGACGGTCCGCGACCACCCCCGGGTCTTCGCCACCCTCACGGCCCCGTCCTTCGGTCCCGTGCACAACCGGCCCGACCGCGGCGCCTGCCGCTGCGGCGCCCGCCACCCGGAAAACGACTCCGTCCTGGGCACGGCGCTCGACCCCGAGTCGTACGACTATGCCGGAGCCGTCCTCTTCAACAACCACGCCGGTCAGCTCTGGCAGCGCTTCACCAACCGGCTGCGGCGCGAACTGGCCGCCCGTGCCGGGCTCACCCAGCGCGAGCTGAAGGACGTCTTACGGATCTCGTACGGGAAGGTCGCCGAGTTCCAGAAGCGCGGTGCCATCCACTTCCACGCCGTGATCCGGCTCGACGGACCGAACGGCCCCGGCACCGTCCCGCCCTCGTGGGCCACTGTGCAGCTCCTCGACGACGCGATCCGCGCCGCCGCCGTCCACGCGTACACGACCATCACCGTCCCGGCCGCCGGAGACCAGCCGCGCCGGCGGTTCCAGTGGGGCCGCCAGCTCGACATCCGACCGGTCAAGGCGTTCGGTGACGGCTCCGACATCACCGAGCAGGCCGTGGCCGCGTACGTCGCCAAGTACGCCACCAAGGCCGCCGAGACCACCGGCAGCCTCGACCGGCGGATCGGCAACCGGGAGGTGCTCGACCTCCTGGACGTGGCCGACCACCCCCGCCGCCTCATCAAGGCCTGCCTCGACCTGGCCCCGCTCTACCCGGACCGCAAGCTCACCGCCTGGGCCCACATGCTCGGCTTCCGCGGCCACTTCTCCACCAAGTCCCGCCGCTACTCGACCACCCTCGGCGCCCTCCGCCAGATCCGCGCCGACTACCGCGCCGCTCAGGAACGCGTGGACGCCGACCCGGACACCGTGCTCGTCCTCGCCTCCTGGCAGTACGCCGGGCACGGCCACACCCTCGGCGAGGCCGCCCTCGCCGCGACCATCTCGCGCGGAATCCGGCTCAACCGCCAGACCGCACGGGAAGCCCTGCGCGACCAACTCGCCCCGGAAGGACAGGAAGGAGCCGCAGCATGATCACCGCCACCACCACCGACGAACTGCTGACCGTGCCCGAGGTCATGGCGCGGCTCAAGCTCGGACGGTCCACCGTCTACGACCTCATCCGCTCGCGCCGCCTCACCTCGATCACCGTCGGCCGTGCGCGCCGCGTCCCGGTCGACGCCGTCCGGGACTTCATCTCGTACGAGATCGGGGAGGCCGCCTGATGGCCGCCCAGCGCAAGCGCAACCCGAACGGCGCCGGCACCATCACCCAGCGGAAGGACGGGCGCTTCCAGGCCGCCGTCTACGTCCTCCAGCCCGACGGCACCCGCGCCCGGAAGTTCGCGTACGGCAAGACCTGGGCCGAGTGCGACGCCAAGCGCCGCGCGCTCCTCGACAAGGTCGCGAGCGGCACCCCCGTGCCCACCCGTTCGGCGAAGCTCTCCGAGTGGCTGGCGTACTGGCTAGAGAGCGTCGTCCGGCCGCGCCGCAAGCTCAGCACGTACGACAAGTACGAGGCGCACGTGCGGCTCTACCTCTCCCCCATGCTCGGCACGAAGCGGTTGGAGTCGCTGAGCGTCCCCGACGTCCGGCGCTTCCTGCTCCAGTTGGAGAAGAAGACCACCGCGGCCACCGCCAAGGAGTCTCACCGCGTACTGCGTACGGCTCTCTCCGCAGCCTGCCGGGAGGAGCTGATCGTCCGGAACGTCGCCAAGCTCGTGGAACCGCCCAGGGCCGCCGTACGCGACCTCAGCCCGTGGTCCCTCGACGAGACGCTCGACTTCCTCGCCGCCGCCCGCCGGGACCCGCTGTACGCCGCCTTCGTGCTCGCCATCGCGATGGGGCTGCGCCGGGGCGAGATCGTCGGACTGCGCTGGAACGACATCGACCTGGAGAACCGCGTCCTCCTGGTCCGCCAACAGGTCCAGCGTCGTCGCGGGGTCCTCTACAACGACGAGACCAAGGGACGCCGCTCCCGGGCGATCCCGCTCCCCGCCATGTGTCTGGCTCCCCTGCGCTGGCACAGGATGCGGCAGAAGACGACGTACGAAGCGGCCGGTACGGAGTGGACGACTGCGGGCTACGTCTTCGCCACCCGCACCGGCCGCCCCGTCGAGCCCCGCAACGTCCACCGCTCCTTCGTCCGCGTCAGCGAGGCGGCCGGCCTCCGTCCCATCCGCCTCCACGATGCCCGGCACGGCTGCGCCACGCTCCTCACCGCGGCCGGGGTCGCGCCCCGCGTCGTGATGGAGATCCTGGGCCACAGCCAGATCAGCCTGACCATGGACGTGTACACCCACGTCGTCCAGGACACCCAGCGCGAGGCCATCAGCCACATGGACCGGCTCCTCACGCGGAAACGGCCCGACCGCCCCCGTTGATGTCACCCGTGGATGTCAAAGACCCCCGACCAAGATCGGTCGGGGGTCTTCGCGTCTCCTGCCTGGAGCCCCCTGTCGGGTTCGAACCGACGACCCCCGCTTTACAAGAGCGGTGCTCTGGCCAGCTGAGCTAAGGAGGCAGCCCGTGCAGTGTATCCAACGAGCGTCCCGTGGTGGTCGGGAATCTCACGGGGCGGGGAGTGCTGACAGATCCCGCGCCGCCAGGTAGCGTCACCCGTGGTTCACCCAGGTGGACTAGACCTCAATCCTTCCTTTACTCGGATCGTCCGGCACGTTCCTGCCGGTGAAGGGACACATCACCATGGCTTCCGTCACGTTCGACAAGGCGACCCGGGTGTACCCCGGTGCCACCAAGCCCTCCGTCGACCAGCTCGACATCGAGATCGCCGACGGCGAGTTCCTCGTCCTCGTCGGGCCCTCCGGCTGCGGCAAGTCGACCTCCCTGCGCATGCTCGCGGGTCTCGAGGACGTCAACGCCGGCTCCATCCGCATCGGTGACCGCGACGTCACGCACCTGCCGCCCAAGGACCGGGACATCGCCATGGTGTTCCAGAACTACGCGCTCTACCCGCACATGACCGTCGGCGACAACATGGGCTTCGCACTCAAGATCGCCGGCGTCAACAAGGCCGAGATCCGCGCCAAGGTCGAAGAGGCCGCGAAGATGCTCGACCTCACCGAGTACCTCGACCGCAAGCCGAAGGCGCTCTCCGGCGGTCAGCGCCAGCGCGTCGCCATGGGCCGCGCCATCGTCCGCGAGCCGCAGGTCTTCCTCATGGACGAGCCGCTGTCGAACCTCGACGCCAAGCTCCGCGTCTCGACCCGTACGCAGATCGCGAGCCTCCAGCGCCGTCTGGGCATCACCACGGTCTACGTCACCCACGACCAGACCGAGGCCCTCACCATGGGCGACCGCGTCGCCGTCCTCAAGGACGGTCTGCTCCAGCAGGTCGACTCCCCGCGCAACATGTACGACAAGCCCGCGAACCTCTTCGTCGCCGGCTTCATCGGCTCCCCCGCCATGAACCTCGTCGAGGTCCCGATCACCGACGGCGGCGTGAAGTTCGGCAACAGCGTCGTCCCGGTCTCCCGCGACGCCATCGCCGCCGCCTCCGCCAACGGCGACACCACCGTCACCGTCGGCGTCCGCCCCGAGCACTTCGACGTCTCGGGCCCGACGAGCAAGGACGGCCTCGCCGTCACCGTGAACGTCGTCGAGGAGCTCGGCTCCGACGGCTTCGTCTACGGCTCCACCCGCGTCGGCGGCGAGGACAAGGACCTGGTCGTCCGCGTCGGCGGCCGCGACGTCCCCGCCAAGGGCTCCACCCTCCACGTCGTGCCCCGCGCCGGCGAGCTGCACGTCTTCTCCACCTCCACGGGCGCCCGCCTCAGCGACTGACCCGCAGGCGACGAGAACGGCCCCGCGTCCGGGTGGACGCGGGGCCGTTCGGCCATTCGGCCTTCCCCAAGGGGTTTACGGTGGAAAACCCCGGCATTCCGGGCCCGCACCCACCCCGGGCCTCCCTCCCGCGTCAACACGGAATTCGAAAAGCCGCCTCGAACCATCCCCCGCGAGAGTGACTAAATGTCGCCATATCACTACCGCCCGCTACGCTCGCCTGCGTGACCCACTCTGCCCGCCGAATCGGCCGCTCCCTCGCCCTCGTCCTGCCCGTCGTCCTGGTGCTCTCGGGAACGCTCGCGGTGTCCGCCGTTCCGTGGGCCGGCCAGGACTCCGCGACCCAGCTCACGGCGTCCGCCAAGGACGTCTCCGTCCCGGCCAAGTCCCGTGCCCCGCAGGACGTCCTGCGCGACCAGCTCCTCGCCGAGCTGCAGGCGAAGGACCCCGGCACCGCCCTCACGCACCTCCAGCGCGAGGTCGAGAACCGGCCCTCCCTCGCCCAGCACTGCATGTCGATCGCCCGCGACCTCGGCCGCGCCGCCGTCCAGCGCTACGGCGCCGCCCGCGCCCAGTCCTTCTCCCGCCCGGTCTGCGACACCTCGTACGCGACCGGCGTCATGCGCGCGAGCTGAGACCCGCCGGCCCGTCACCGCGTCACGGGCCGCGTTCGTCGTCGCACGCACCGGGCCCGTCGCCCCGCCCGCCGGGCCCGTCACCGCGCCACGGGCCGAGGCCCGTCACCGGGCCGCCGCGAGCCGAGTCCGTGGCGCGGAGACCGCACACCGGGCGCCTATCGTTCCCCGTATGCACTCCACTCCGACGCAGGCCGTGGTCCTGGCGGGCGGCCAGGGCTCGCGGCTGCGCCCCTACACCGACGACCGCCCCAAGCCGATGGTCGAGATCCCGGGCACCGGGACCCCGATCATCGGCCATCAGCTTTCCTGGCTGGCCGCCGAGGGCGTGACCCACGCCGTCGTCTCCTGCGGCCACCTCGCCGAGGTCCTCCAGGAGTGGCTGGCCACCGCCGACCTCCCGCTCGACGTGACCACGGTCGTCGAGAGCGAGCCCCTGGGCCGCGGCGGCGGCCTCAAGTACGCCGCCCAGCGCCTCCCCTCGCCCGACGAGCCCTGGTACGCCACCAACGGCGACATCTGGACCCGCTTCTCGCTGCGCGAGATGGCCGCCTTCCACGCCGAGCGCGACGCCCTCGCCACCCTCGCCCTGGCCCGCCCCCGCATCCCGTGGGGCGCCGTCGAGACCGACACCTTCGGGCACATCACCGACTTCATCGAGGCGCCGCCGTCGCCGTTCCTCATCAACGCCGGCGTGTACGTCTTCTCCGCCGACTTCGCCGAGTTCCTGCCCGACCTCGGCGACCACGAGCGGACCACCTTCCCCCACCTCGCCCGCGAGCGGCGCCTGGCCGGCTTCCCGCTGCCCCAGGGGGCGTACTGGCGGGCCATCGACACCGCCAAGGACCTCACCGAGGCCGCCAAGGAGCTCGCCGCGCAGAAGGTCTGACGCACGGGCACGCGGGCACGCGGGCACGCGGACGCCCAGGCTCCGGGCTCCGGGCCCGGCACGCCGAAAGGGCGGTCCCGCTTCGAAGCGGGGCCGCCCTTTCCTGTGCGTACGAACGCCGCGCGTACGTACCCGGTCTCAGCCCAGCAGGCCGCCGATCGGGTTCCGGGCGCCGCCGTCCCCGCCGCCCGACGTCGGGCCGCTCTCCGACGGCGTGCCCGTCGAGCCGGTCGAGCCCGTGGAGCCGCCGCCCGACGTGCCGCCCGTGCTGCTCGGGGTGTCGCTGGTGGACGGCGGGGGCTCCGGGTTCGACCGGGTGGGCGTACGGCCGCCGGAGCCGGTGCCGGCGCCCTGCGTGGCGGTCGGGCGCTGCTCCTGGGTGCGGGTGGACTCGCGGGTCGGCTCGCTCGTGCGCTCCGCCTCCCGGGTCCGCTCGCTCTTCGCCGGGGCCTCGGTCGTCTTCTCGGCGGTCGCGGCCGGCTTCGGCGTGTCGGACGCCGGCCGGGAGGGGGCGTCGCCGCGCGGCTCCTGGAGCGGACGGCCGGGGAGACGGTTGATCGGGTCGTCGTTGGGGCCCGGGACGGTGACCATTTCGGTGGAGCGGACCGCGCCGCCGAGGACGGAGCCGACGAGGAGGGTGAGGCCGACGACGACGGCGGCGAGGAGGGTGCCGCGGCGCAGCACCCGGCGGCGCAGGTCCAGGAGGTCGGCGCGGGGGCCGAGGGTCCGCCAGGCCTCCCCGGCGAGGCGGCCGTCGAGCGAGTAGACGGGGGCGCCCGCGATGATCAGCGGCGACCAGGCGGCCAGGTAGATGATGTCGGCGGAGTCGTAGACCGGGACGCTCTTCCAGCTCACGGTGAGCAGCAGCGCGGCGGAGAGCAGGGCGCCGACGACGGCGGCGACCCGCTGCCAGAGGCCGAGGATCGTGAGGACGCCGACGACGACCTGGAGGAAGGCGACGGTGAGTCCGGCGCCGACGGGGTGCTGGAGGGCGAAGTCGCGGAGCGGTTCGGCGAGGGCCCAGGGGTGGAGGGAGTTGAGCCACTTCACCATGGAGCCGCGCTCGCCGCCGTCGAAGTAGACGGGGTCGCAGAGCTTGCCCATGCCCGCGTAGACCGAGATGAGGCCGAGGAAGACGCGGAGCGGGAGGAGGACGACGCCGAGGTTCATCCGGCGGCCGGGGTAGTAGGCGTGCCGGACGGAGTCCTGCCCGCCGCGCCGGCCGGCCCGGCCCGGCCGCTCCTCCTCGGCGCCGTACGGCTCCTCCGGTTCGGGCCGCGGCTCGTACAGGTCGTCGTAGGCGCCCTCGGCGCGCCGCATCGGGGGCAGCAGCGGCCCGGCGGGCACCACGGGGGTGGGCATGGTGTCGCCGACGCGCGGGATCGCCTGCGTGGCGCCGGTGTCCTGGCCGCCGTGACCGCCGACCGGTTCGAGCGTGGCGACGGAGGACTCGCGCACGGCCTGGAGGAGGCCGGTCGCGCCCGGCGACGACTTCCCGGTCCACACGACGGGGCGCCGGCGCGGGCCGCCGGCCGCCCGGGCCGCGGCCCCGGCCGCGACTCCGGCACCGGACAGGGCCGCGGTGCGGGCGCCGGGCGCGAACCTCGGCTGCGGGGCCGGCGCGAGCCGCACACGGAAGCTGGCGTGGTTCACGATCACCTGGGCGGGATCGGAATCCACCTTGACCATGCTCAGCGGGGGCTGATCGTCGAACCCCGGCCGGGGCGTTCTGGTGTCCACGCTCATCTAACCGAGTGATCCGGGTTTAGGACACTGCCTTGACGGCTCGCAAATGTCCGAGACCCGTCAAGATCAACGCCGCGGCCGGGGCCGGGGGTGCGGGGCCGGTGTCAGCCCCTGCGGCGGCGGGCCGCCTCGTACAGCACGACACCGGCGGCGACACCGGCGTTGAGCGACTCGGCGCCGCCCGGCATCGGGATGCGGACGAGGAAGTCGCAGGTCTCGCCGACGAGCCGGGACAGGCCCTTGCCCTCGGAGCCGACCACGATGACGACCGGACCGGACAGCGCCTCCAGCTCGTGGACCTCGGTGTCCCCGTCGGCGGACAGGCCGACGACCGTGAGACCGGCCTTCTGGTACTGCTCCAGACAGCGGGTCAGGTTGGTGGCGCGGGCGACCGGGGTGCGGGCGGCGGTGCCGGCCGAGGTCTTCCAGGCGCCGGCGGTCATGCCGGCCGCGCGCCGCTCGGGGACGACGACGCCGTGGCCGCCGAAGGCGGAGACGGAGCGGACGACGGCGCCGAGGTTGCGCGGGTCGGTGACGCCGTCGAGGGCGACGATCAGCGGGTCGTCGTGGTCGTCGAACGCGGCGGCGGCCAGGTCCTCGGGGTGCGCGTACTCGTACGGCGGGACCTGGAGGACGAGGCCCTGGTGGTTCAGGCCGTTCGTCATCCGGTCCAGCTCGGGGCGCGGCGCCTCCATGATGTGGATGTTGCCGCGGCCGGTGGCGAGGTTCAGGGCCTCGCGCACGCGCTCGTCGTTGTCGATGAACTGCTGGACGTACAGGGTCGTGGCGGGCACGCCGTCGCGCAGGGCCTCGAAGACCGGGTTGCGGCCGACGACCATCTCGGACTGGCCCTTGCCGCCGCGGCGGGCGACGGGCTTGCGCTTGGCCGCCTGCCGGGCCATCGCGTTGGAGACGCGGAACGCCTTGTGGCCCTTGCGGTCCTCGGCCCTGGGCGTCGGGCCCTTGCCTTCGAGGCCCTTGCGCCGCTGGCCACCGCTGCCGACCGTCGCACCCTTCTTGTTCGACGTGCGGCGGTTCCTGCGCTGGCTGTTCCCGGCCATGACTACCTGTTTCCTCTGCTGACGTACGAAGTCTGTAACTGAAGTGTGCCGCCCGGAGGTCCGAGCGGCACGTCTTCTAACGGTTGCCCAGCGTCCAGCGGGGGCCGTCGGGGCTGTCCTCGATGGCGAGGCCGGACTGGTTGAGCTGGTCGCGGATCGCGTCCGCGGTCGCCCAGTCCTTCCGCTCGCGCGCCGACTCGCGCTGCTGGAGCACGAGCCGTACGAGGGTGTCGACGACGCCGTGGAGCTCCTCGCCGCCGCCGGACTCCTCGGCCCAGTGCGGGTCGAGGGGGTCCAGGCCGAGGACGCCGAGCATGGCACGGACCTCGGCGAGGCGGGCGATGGCTTCGTCCTTGTCGTCCGCGGCGAGGGCGCTGTTGCCCTGGCGGACGGTGGTGTGGATGATCGCGAGCGCGTGGGGCACGCCCAGGTCGTCGTCCATGGCCTCGGCGAAGGCCGGCGGCACCTCGGCGGCGGGGGCGACGGGCGACCCGGCCTTCTCGGTGGCGCGCTGGACGAAGCCCTCGATGCGGGCGAACGCCGACTCGGCCTCGCGCAGGGACTCCTCGCTGTACTCGATCATCGAGCGGTAGTGCGGGGTGCCCAGGTAGTAGCGGAGGACGATGGGCCGCCAGTTCTTCACCATCTCGGACACCAGCACGCTGTTGCCGAGCGACTTCGACATCTTCTCGCCGCTCATGGTGACCCAGGCGTTGTGCACCCAGTACTGGGCGAACGCGTCGCCGAAGGCCTTGGCCTGGGCGATCTCGTTCTCGTGGTGCGGGAAGATCAGGTCGAGGCCGCCGCCGTGGATGTCGAAGGCGGAGCCCAGGTACTTGTGGGCCATCGCCGAGCACTCCAGGTGCCAGCCGGGACGGCCGCGGCCCCACGGGGTCTCCCAGTCGGGCTCGCCCGGCTTGGTCGCCTTCCACATGGCGAAGTCGCGCGGGTCGCGCTTGCCGGAGACGCCCTCGTCGGGCTGGCGCAGGTCGTCGATGTCCTGGTTGGACAGCTCCAGGTAGCCCGGGAAGGAGCGCACGTCGAAGTAGACGCTGCCGTCCGCCTCGTAGGCGTGGCCGCGCTCGATGAGTCCGCGCATCATCTCGATCATCTCGGGGACGTGCCCGGTGGCGCGCGGCTCGTAGGTGGGCGGCAGGCAGCCGAGCGCGTCGTAACCGGCGTTGAACGCGCGCTCGTTCTCGTATCCGATGGACCACCAGGGACGGCCCTGGTCCGCCGCCTTCGCGATGATCTTGTCGTCGATGTCGGTGACGTTGCGCACGAACGTGACGTCGTAGCCGCGGTACTCGAACCAGCGGCGCATGATGTCGAAGTTCAGCCCCGACCGGATGTGGCCGATGTGCGGGGCCGCCTGGACGGTGGCGCCACAGAGGTAGATCGAGACACAGCCCGGTGTGAGCGGGGCGAAGTCACGGATCTGCCGGGCGCTGGTGTCGTACAGGCGAATAGTCACCCCTCCAGGGTAGTGGGCGTGTGGTGGTGCCCCGCGACCTATTCCCGGCCACGGGGCACGTTTTTCGTCGCCCCTACTGCTGTACGGGGTAGACGAGGGCGGTCGCCAGGGCGGCGAGGCCCTCGGCGCGGCCGGTGAGGCCGAGGCCGTCCGTGGTGGTGCCGGAGACGGAGACGGGCGCTCCGGCTGCCTCGCTCAGCGCCTTCTGCGCCTCGTCGCGCCGCTTGCCGACCTTGGGGCGGACGCCGACGACCTGCACGGCGATGTTCCCGATCTCGTACCCCTCGGCGCGGACGATCCGGGCGGCCTCGGCGAGCAGGGTGGCGCCGGAGGCGCCGGACCACTCGGGGCGCGAGGTGCCGAAGTGGGCGCCGAGGTCGCCGATGCCGGCGGCGGAGAAGAGCGCGTCGCAGGCGGCGTGGGCGGCGACGTCGCCGTCGGAGTGCCCGGCGAGTCCGTACTCCTCGCCCTCCCAGAGGAGGCCCGCGCACCAGAGTTCGCGGCCCTTCTCGAAGGCGTGGACGTCGGTGCCGATGCCGGTGCGGGGAAGGTTCGTCGGCTCAGAAGCCATCGTTGGCCCTCCTGCGGGCGAGTACGGCCTCGGCGAGGACGAGGTCGAGGGGGCGGGTCACCTTGAAGGCCTCTTCGTGGCCGGGCACGACGACGACGGGCGCGCCGAGCATCTCGACCATGCCGGCGTCGTCGGTGGCGCCCTCTCCGGTGAGGGCGACGGTGGCGTGGGCGTCGACCAGGGTGTCGCGGTCGAAGCCCTGCGGGGTCTGGACCGCGCGGAGGCGGGCGCGGACCGGGGTGGCGACGACCTGCTCGGGGTCGCCGGGCTTCTCCGCCGGCTCGACCTCCTTGACGGTGTCGGCCACGGGCAGCGCGGGGACGACGGCGACGGCCCCGTCCCGTACGGCCTCGACGACGGCGTCCACGGTGTCGACGGGGACGAGCGGGCGGGCCGCGTCGTGGACGAGGACGGCGGTGATGCCCTCGGGGAGCGCTTCGAGGCCGAGGCGCACGGACTCCTGGCGGGTCTCGCCGCCGGGCACGACCAGGTAGTCGGTGCGCTCGGGGAGGGCGTGGGCGTCGAGGAGGTTCTTGACCTCGGCGGCGCCGTCGGGGGGCGCGACCACCACGACGAGCGAGACCGCGCGGGAGGCGGCCATCGCGCGGACGGCGTGGACGAGCATGGGGGTGCCGTTCAGCGCGCGCAGCGCCTTGGGGGCGCCCGGGCCGAGGCGTACGCCCCGTCCGGCCGCCGGGATCACGACGGCGGTACGGCTAGGACGCGCTTCGTCTGACATCGGTTGCACTCCGGCAGGTTTGTTTCCGCGGCCGACATGGGTATGGCACTCACCGTGCCGGACGCTCCGCCTTGACCGGGCCCTTTCCGTGACGACGGTCGAGGCGTTGCCGCCCAGCACAGGGGGTTCGGACGGGGCGGGGATTCCCGGCGCGTCGGGCTCCATTCCGCGCGGATGAGTCCGTGCGGGTGGGTCCGTGCGGAGAAGCCGGGGGAGCCGCGCCCGAGAAGTAGAAGTACGTGGGTACGTGGGTACGCGAACATGCCGCAGCGCCCGGCGACAGCGCTGTGTGGATCACAGCGCGCCAGCGGGCACCGCGGCATCGCTTCACTTGAAGAACGCGGTCCGGTGTGGCCGGATCACGCTCAGGACGCGAGGACCTCGTCGAGGAGAGCCTCGGCCTTGTCCTCGTTCGTGTTCTCCGCGAGGGCCAGCTCGCTGACCAGGATCTGCCGCGCCTTGGCGAGCATGCGCTTCTCACCTGCGGAGAGACCCCGCTCGCGCTCGCGCCGCCACAGGTCGCGCACCACTTCGGCGACCTTGATGACGTCGCCGGAGGCGAGCTTCTCGAGGTTTGCCTTGTAGCGACGGGACCAGTTCGTCGGCTCCTCGGCGTACGGCGCGCGCAGCACCTCGAAGACCCGGTCCAGCCCGTCCTGCCCGACCACGTCGCGGACCCCGACGAACTCCGCGTTGTCCGCCGGCACGCGGACCGTCAGGTCACCCTGCGCGACCTTGAGCACCAAGTAGGTCTTGTCCACGCCTTTGATCTGGCGAGTTTCGATGGCCTCGATCAGCGCGGCCCCGTGATGGGGATAGACCACGGTGTCGCCAACCTTGAACGTCATGTGACAGGTACCCCTTCCGTGGCTATCCAGAGTAACACGGATACGGCTTCTTCTGAATGGCGTTTTCGCAGGTCAGGGCATATCTCGGGGCTTGACAACAGCGACGCGGACGTGCTGCGGAGGGCTTCCGGAAGGGGGTATTCGCAGGTCGGAGCGGCTGTGCGGACGGAGAGAAACGCGCACGTTACACCTACCCGAGCCTCCGTGGCGAGGGGTTGATGTCCCGTTTTGTCGGGTTCGGAGTGGCCTTCTTCACGTGCTCCGTTCGAGGATCGGTCACCCGTACGGATGCATCCCGGGGTGATTCCCGGAATTGATCAGCCGAGAGCGGCCGAGATCGTCCGAGATCGGTCCGGGATTTCCCGGAGGGGCGGCTCCGGGGAATGCGGGGGACCCTCGAATTGATCAAGGCGGTTATGTGAACAACAGGTCAATGCGTTGTGATCCGGCCACGCGGCGGGGTGCCGCGCCGGATGCCGCGGACCCGGCCGTGATCCGCCGGACACCCCCTAGGGGCGGGTCGGGTGCGGGACGGAGAGTGCGGCTCGGTAACCTAAGCGCGCTGACACGCCTTTAGTTGGCTTTGACACCCAAACCCGTCCGTACGTCCTAGGAGATGCCGCCGCCGTGAGCCGCAGCCTTCGACGCGGCGCCCTCGCCGCCACCGCCCTCGTGTTCTCCGTCGCCGCGCTGTCCGCCTGTGGGGCGGGCAACGACGCACAGACGCTCGGCGTCCGGCCCGACAACGCCGCCATCACGGTGGACGACGTCAAGATCCAGAACGCCCTGGTCATCACCCAGCCCGAGATCGGCGTCAAGGGCCCGGCGGCCGTCTCGGCCACGGTCTTCAACAACGGCTCCCAGCCGCAGACCCTCGACGCCATCACCCTGCCGGGTTCGAGCGCCACCGTGAAGCTGACGTCGGCCGGCGGCTCCGGCGCGATCACCGTCCCGGCCAACGGCTCCGTCGTCATCGGCGGCGCGGGCAACGCCACCGCCATGATCGAGAACGGCACCGAGTCCGCCCGCCTCGGCGACGCGCAGAAGGTCGTCTTCAAGCTGAGCCGGACCGGCGAGGTGGCCCTGAAGGCCTTCGTCGTCCCCGCGGACAGCTACTTCAAGGAGTTCGGCCCGGAGGTCGTCCCCGCTCCCCCGGGCGCCACGCCGACCGCCTCGGCGTCCCCGTCGGGCGAGGCCGGCCACGGCTCGGAGCACGGCGGGGAGGGCGCCGAGCACGGCGCCGAGGGCTCCGCGACGCCGTCGGGCGAGGCGAGCCACGAGGCCGGTCACTGACCCCCGTACGTACGTGAGAGGGGCGCCCCCTGGTGGGGGCGCCCCTCTCACGTATCCGTACGGCGGGCCTCTACGGCTCGAACTTGTAACCCGGGCCCCGGACCGTCACCAGGTGGCGCGGGGCGCCCGGGTCCGGTTCGAGCACCGTCCCGCGTGCGCTCCTCGCACTGCTCGGCCCAGGGGCCTCACAGGCTTCGGAACGCCGCGCCGGACTCCGTCCGGCCTCGACGGGCCGCCCGCTCTACGGCTCGAACTTGTAGCCCAGGCCCCGGACCGTCACCAGGTAGCGCGGGGCGCCCGGGTCCGGTTCGATCTTGGCGCGCAGGCGCTTGACGTGGACGTCGAGGGTCTTGGTGTCGCCGACGTAGTCCGCGCCCCACACCCGGTCGATGAGCTGCATGCGGGTCAGCACGCGGCCCGCGTTGCGCAGCAGCATCTCCAGCAGGTCGAACTCCTTCAGGGGCAGGTCGACCTTGCCGCCGGAGACCGTCACCACGTGCCGGTCGACGTCCATGCGGACCGGGCCGGCCTCCAGGGCCGCCGGGGTGACCTCCTCCGGCTCGCCGCGGCGGCGCAGGACCGCGCGGATGCGGGCGACCAGCTCCCGCGAGGAGAAGGGCTTGGTCACGTAGTCGTCGGCCCCTATCTCCAGGCCGACGACCTTGTCGATCTCGCTGTCCTTGGCGGTCACCATGATCACCGGGACGTTCGAGCGGCCGCGCAGCTGGCGGCACACCTCGGTACCGGGAAGGCCCGGAAGCATCAGGTCGAGGAGGACGAGGTCGGCTCCGTTGCGCTCGAACTCGTCGAGGCCGTCGGGCCCGGTCGCCGCGACGGCGACCTCGAAGCCTTCCTTGCGGAGCATGTACGACAGGGCGTCGCTGAAGGATTCCTCATCCTCGACGACGAGCACTCGGGTCACGGAAGGACCTCCGGGGCGGGAAGCGGTTCGGTCATGAGATCGGGGGTGGGGGAGGCGGGCCGGCGGTCCCGTGCGGCGCCCGCCTCGGGCAGCCGCAGGGTGAAGGTGGAGCCCTGACCCTCGGTGCTCCAGACGGTGACCTCCCCGCCGTGCGAGGCGGCCACGTGCTTCACGATGGCGAGGCCCAGGCCCGTGCCGCCGGTGGCACGGGAGCGGGCGGGGTCGACGCGGTAGAAGCGCTCGAAGACGCGCTCCTTGTCCTTGTCGGGGATGCCGACGCCCTGGTCGGTGACGGCTATCTCGATGAGGTCGCCGCCGGGCGCGGCGATCTTGCGGGCCGCGATGCCGACGCGGGTGTGGGCCGGTGAGTAGTTGACGGCGTTCTCGACGAGGTTGCCGAGGGCGGCGGCGAGCTGGCCGCGGCTGCCCCAGACGTGCAGTCCGGCCGAGCCCCCGGAGGCCATCGTGATCTGCTTGGTGGTGGCGGTGTGCCGGGAGCGGTCGATCGCCTCGGCGACCAGCTCGTCCACGGACACCGGCTCGGAGTCCTCCAGCGGGTCGTCGTTCTGCACGCGGGAGAGGTCGATCAGCTCCTGTACGAGGTTGGTGAGGCGGGTCGCCTCGATCTGCATCCGGCCGGCGAAGCGGGTGACCGCCTCGGGGTCGTCCGAGGCGTCCATGACCGCCTCGGAGAGCAGGGAGAGCGCGCCCGTGGGCGTCTTCAGCTCATGGCTGACGTTGGCGACGAAGTCCCTTCGCACCGCCTCGATGCGCCGGGCCTCGGTGAGGTCCTCGACCAGGAGCAGTACGAGCCGGGAGCCCAGCGGGGCGACCCGGGCGGAGACGGCGAGGGCCTCGCCGCGTCCGGTGCCGCGCCGGGGCAGGTCCAGTTCGACCTGCCGTATCTCTCCGTCGCGACGGGTGTCGCGGGCCATGTTGAGCATGGGCTCGACGGCCAGCTTGCCGCCGCGGACCAGACCGAGCGCGTACGCCGCCGAGCTGGCCTTCACCACGGAGTCGCTCTCGTCGAGGACGACCGCGGAGGAGCGCAGTACGGACAGCACGGTGTCGACGCCGGGCGGGAGCACGGCGTCGGTGTGCAGCGAGGTACGGGTGGGTCGCGTCTGGTCGCGTTCGCTCCAGCGGAACGCCAGCATGGCGATCACGCCGGTGCACACGCCGGCGATCGCTGCCAATGCGGCGACCGCCGCGTTCACGTCCATGCCCCCAGGTTATGCGGGCTGCCGGACACTCTCCCAGCCGTCCGAGTGGCTGCTCGAACAGTCGTCGCCCAGAGTTCACCGTGGAGACCCGGTCGGTTCACTTGTCCCGGCGGGCGCGGTGGCGTGCGTCGCCCAGAGTTCACCTGGGGGACGGGGGCGGTTCACACGAGGGGGTGGAGCCGGACGCGTAGGGGGCCGAACGTGGGAGCGTGGGGTTCGGACCCCACCCGTACCCCGGGGCCTCCGGAGCCCCCAGAGCCTCCGGAGCTTTGCAGCTTTGCGTAGAGAGGGACATCCATGCGGGACGCGTACCACGAGGAACTGGACTCGATCGGAGAGAGCCTGGTCGAGATGGCCCGGCTCGTCGGGTCGGCGATCGGGCGCGCCACGACGGCGATGCTCGACGCGGACCTGAAGCTCGCGGAGAGCGTGATCGCGGCGGACCAGAAGGTCGACGACCTCCAGCACGACCTGGAGGCGCGGGCGATAGCGCTGCTCGCCCGCCAGCAGCCGGTGGCGACGGACCTGCGGATCGTGGTGACCTCGCTGCGGATGAGCGCCGACCTGGAGCGCTCGGGCGACCTGGCGCAGCACGTCGCGAAGCTGGCGCGGCTGCGGTTCCCGGAGTCGGCGGTGCCGCGGGACCTGCACGCGACCATCCTGGAGATGGGGCAGCTCGCGCAGCGCCTGATGGCGAAGGCGGCGGAGGTCATCATCACGAAGGACGTCGACCTGGCGCTCCAGCTGGAGCAGGACGACGACGAGATGGACCTGCTGCACCGGACGCTGTTCCGGCACCTGATGGACGACCGGTGGAAGCACGGCATCGAGACGGCCGTGGACGTGACGCTGCTCGGCCGGTACTACGAGCGGTTCGCGGACCACGCGGTGTCGGTGGCGAAGCGGGTGGTGTACCTGGTGACGGGCGAGCACGCGGACGATCTCCAGGCGGCGGACGCGCCGGTGGAGGGGGCGTAGCCCCTCGTCGGGGCGGTTCGGGGGGGTCAGGGGGCGGCCGGGTGCTGTTCGGGGGGCGCACGGACGTGCGGGCTCCGGTGCGCCGTTGATGCGCCGGTGCGGGTGGGCATGCAATGGGGGGAGGCGATCCGCGCCTCGAAAGGGAGGGACCCCATGGCCGATTCCCCGATGACGACCGACTCCGGGACGGAGCCGCCGCGCGAGGCGGTCCTGTTGCCCGTCCTCGGCGCCTGCGGCTGCGGCTCGGGCTGCGGCTGCGGCTGCCAGTCGGGCGGGCCGTGCCAGTGCGGGGGCTGCTCGGGCTGACGCGGACGGGAACGTACGCGTGCGCGGGAAGGGGTGCGGCGATCCGCACCCCTTCCTCTCTTTCAGTACGGGCTTTCAGCGGAGGCTTTCAGTCCAGGTCGAGCACGCCGACAACCTGCTCTCCGCTCGTCTCCCCGGTGGTGCGGAACCCGAGCCGGCGGTAGAACGCGCCGGGCCCGTCGTCGCCGGGCCGCCAGGTCACGTACATCCGCCGCACACCGCGCCGCCGCAGTTCGTCGGCGACGGAGAGGACGGCGAAGCGCCCGCACCCCTTGCCCTGCGCGTCGGCGGAGATGTTGAGCCGCCAGAGGCCGCTGCGCCGGTCACCGGGGGCATCCTCGCTCCACGGGAGGTCGAGGAAGGCCATGAGGAACCCGACGAGCCGCTCCCCGTCAAGGATCAGCCGGGGCCAGGCGGCCTCGCCGAAGACGTAGGCCTCGGCGAGGGACCGCACGACGGGCGCGACGTTCCGCTCCTGGTGGGGGTGGACGCGGAGGTCGAGGGCGGCGTCGACGGTGGCGGGGGTGACCTGCTCCAGGCGGAGTGACGTGCTGGGGGTGCTGGGGGTGCTGCTCATGATCCGGACGCTAGCGGGGGCGTACGGATCCGTCGTGCGATTTACGTGCTCGCGCGTACACCGGAATACGCCCCTGCCGAGATGACGCACTCGGCGAGACCTACCTCCTGTCATCTGCCGGAGGAGCTGGACGAGGCCTTCGCGCTGCGGTTCGGCGGCAGCCCGCCGGAGGCCCTGAACTCCACCCACTCCCTGACGATCGTCGCGAGCGAGGTCGACGCGGCGACGGAGCGGATCGTCGGCTACCTGGCCTCGGGGTTCCAGGTGCCGGTCAACGTCCTCTTCTTCCGGTACTTCGAGGACGAGGGGCGCTCCTACCTGGCGCGCACCTGGCTGATCGACGACGCGGAGGCGACGGCGCCGTCGGCGGGGGCGAAGGCGCGCGGAAAGCAGGAACCCTGGAACGGGACGGACTGGTACGTCTCGTTCGGCGACGAGCGCGAGGGCCGGAACTGGGACGACGCGCGCCGCTACGGCTTCGTGTCGGCCGGCGGCGGGGAGTGGTTCTCCCGCACGCTCCGCTCCCTGCCGGTCGGCGCGCGCGTGTTCACCCACATCCCGAAGGTCGGGTACGTGGGGGTCGGCACGGTGTCGGGCGAGGCGCAGCCCTTCGAGGACGCCCTCCTCAACGTGGACGGCGAGGATCGCCGCATGGCCGAGCTGCCCTTGACGGGCGCGTACCGTCCGGCCGGGCCGGACGCGCCGCAGGACGGGGAGGACCGGCGCGAGTGGGTCGTCCCGGTCACGTGGGAACGCGCCGTGCCCCGCGAGCGGGCGCTGTGGCGTCCGGGCTTCTTCGCCAACCAGAACTCCGCCTGCAAGCTCCGCGCCCGCTTCACGCTCGACGAGGTCTCCCACCACTTCGGCGTCGCCGACGGTCCTGGCGATGCCGGACCGACCTCGCTCGCCTCGCCCGGCTGACCAGGTTGACCGCCCGACCAGGTTGACCGCCCGACCGCCTGACCGCCTGACCACCTGATCAGATCGACCGGCTGACCGGCTGACCGGCTGACCGGAATCAGGCTTTCCGTCGACGAGATGACCGGCGGCGCCGGGCGGGGACGTACGGGCAGCACTGCCGAACACCCGAAAGCGGTCAGTCGGCGAGGCCCGTTTCCCGGCGCTTGCCGGCGAGGAAGCGCGCCTTCTTCTCGCGGTTCCCGCACGTGTTCATGTCGCACCATCTCCGCGTACTGCCGCGACTCGCGTCGAAGAAGGCGGCGCGGCACGTGGGCGATGCGCACAGGGAGATCTTCCCCGCCCGCTCCCCCGCGAGGATGCCGATCGCGTCGGCGGCGATCACGCTGAGCGCGTCCTCCACGGAAGAAGAGCCCAGCCGCCATCTCCGCTCGCCCTCGGGCGTCAGGACCGCCGAGGCCAGGCCTCGGGCACTGCACTCATTGATGACCTGGACGGCCGGGGAGGGAAGCGGCTTCTGATGCGCGGCTGCGGTGGCGGCAGCGTGAATCGATTCCCTCAGCTCTCGGGCCCGGTCGAGCTGGGACTGCGTGCAGGAATCGACCGCGAGCCCGTTGACGTCCAGCCAGTCCACGAGCCGAGAGGGCACGGGAATGCGCTCCAGCTTTTCACCGCAGCGCTCCGACAGGGTTCCCGTGAAGCTGGTCGCCAGTATTTTTCCCAGGCGGAATTCAGGAAGGCGAACAGTGACCATGGAACCACCTTAGACGGTCTCTGTCAGGGTACAAGGCTGAAGAACCGCCCTGGGTGGTTCCGTGCCACCTTACGGATCTCACGGAAAGTCGCAGCTCAGCAGCGTGACGACAGTCATCGACCGGAGCAGATCTGCGTGGGACGGTCACTGTCGACACCGAGGGATCCTGGCACGCCACGCCGAAGCCGGAAGAGAACGAAGATGATGGATTTAGCGGTACTGCCGAGCTACATCGCGGTGATCCTGCTCTTTCTCGCCCCGCCGGGACCCGATATGGCCTACATGATCGCGGTGGGTCTCGAAGGCGGTCGCCGATCCGCCGTGAAAGCGATCCTCGGCATCGGAACGGGCATGGGTTTCTACGCCGCCCTCGTCGTCGCCGGCATGGGAGAGATAGCCCGTTCGCATCCGGCGGTCCTCGACGCGGTGAGGATACTGGGAGCGGCATATCTGCTGTGGCTGGCGTACGCGACCGTGCGAAGCGCACGTCGCGCGATCGGCGGGCGGGGCGACATCGTGCCGGGCAGGTGGTACCTGCGAGGAGTACTGGTCAGCCTGACCAACCCCAAGGTGATCCTCTTCTACCTCGCCGTGCTCCCGCAGTTCATCGGGAGCGCGGAGGACCCCGAGCTGCAGATGGCCGTCCTCGGCGCGGTCAACGTCCTGATGGAAGTGGTTCTCTACGGATGCGCCGGGGTGCTGTCGGGCTTCTTCCACGCGCGGCTCACCGGTTCGACGAAGGCGACGGCCGTACTGAACTACGCGGCGTCCGGCGTGTACGTCGTGCTGGCGGTGGCGATCTCCGTCGAGGTCCTCCTGGCCCACCAACGGCTGACGCGGTGAGCCGAGTCGGCGCCGGGTGACGAGCCGGCGGACACCACGTGCGCAGGCGTTCGCGCCCGTCCGCCGCCGCCCGTCGGCGTCGTCACTCGGTGAGGTACTCACCGCTCGACCGGTCGCCACGGGTGTCTCGTCGCGGTGCCGCCCAGCCTCCGTCGGGCCATCCGCCGGGGCCGTCCGTGCGGATGAGGATGCCCGGGGCGTCCGGATCGACCTCGCCCGTGTAGTGGTTCGGCCAGAAGGCCCGGCGGGTGCGCGGCAGAGGCACCTCGACGAGTCGGCCGTCGTGGATCATCCACAGGCCGAAGCACTCGTCCTCCTCGTCGTGGACCAGCACCTGCACCGAGTGCGGTGACGGCCAGGGCAAGGATTCGAGGTGCTCCAGCAGTCCGATCCACCGGGACCGTCGCACGAACTCGATGGCCCAGCCGCCGAACATGCCGTGCCCGATGTCGGTGAAACATCCCGACCATTTCCGGCTGTCGTCCTGCCGGGTCAGCGGCTCCATGACCTCTTCCGCGTGGCGCGCCAGCACGATGACTTCGGCGAATCTGCTCATGCGGGAGTATGGCCGGCCGCCGGGACGGAACGGCAACCGGATTTTCGTCGCCCCGCGGGGCCACGGCGGAGCGGAGCGCGGCCGGGTGCCCGGGTCACGCCCCCGGATCCTCCGTCACCGGCAGGCACTCGGCGAGCAGGTCGACGACGTCGCGCCAGGCTCGCCGCGCGTGCTGGGGGTGGTGGCCGACGCCGGGGACCGTGGGGTGGTCGACCGGCGGGTGGTGGAAGGCGTGCAGGGCGCCGCCGTAGACCGTGAGGCGCCAGTCGACGCCCGCGGCCCGCATCTCGGCGGTGAACGCCTCCCGTTGCGCGGGCGGCATGATCGGGTCCTCCGACCCGACCCCGGCCCACACCGGGCAGCGGATGCGCGACGCCTCGCCCGGACGGCCCGTGGTGGTCGCGTTGACCGTGCCGATCGCGCGCAGGTCGACGCCGTCGCGCCCGAGTTCCAGCCCGACGGCGCCCCCGGTGCCGTAGCCGACGGCGGCGATCCGGTCGGGGTCGGTCCGCGGTTCGGCGCGCAACACGTCGAGTGCCGCATGGCCGATGCCCCGCATCCGGTCGGGGTCGGCGAGCAGCGGCAGGCAGCGGGCCAGCATCTCCTCGGGGTCGCCCAGATAGCGCCCGCCGTGAAGGTCGAAGGCCAGCACCACGTATCCCAGCCCGGCGAGGGCGTCGGCCCGGCGGCGCTCGACGTCGCTGAGTCCCATGCCCTCCGGTCCGAGCAGCACCGCGGGCCTCCGGCCGGCACCGGCCGGGAGCGCGAGGTGCCCGATCATCGTCAGACCGTCCGCCGGATACGCGACCGTACGCGTCGTGATCGTCGTCATGGGGCGGGACTGTAGTGAGCGTCGAGCCCGGTCCGGCCGGTGTTCCGCCACCGGCGGAACAGCCTGCGTGGCCTTCGTACCCCTCGTGTCCCTCTGAGATACGGGGGCCGAGCGGCCCCACCGCGCCGACGGGCCGTGGACGGCCCGCGGAACGCATCGGCCCCCGGCCGGCGGAGAATCCGCGGGCAGGGGGCCGACCACGCGGGCTACTTCTTCTTGCCCTGGTTCTTCACGGCCTCGATCGCCGCGGCCGCCGCCTCCGGGTCGAGGTACGTGCCGCCCGGGTTGAGGGGCTTGAAGTTCTCGTCGAGCTCGTAGACGAGGGGGATGCCGGTCGGGATGTTGAGGCCCGCGATGTCGGCGTCCGAGACGCCGTCCAGGTGCTTGACCAGGGCACGGAGGCTGTTGCCGTGGGCGGCGACCAGGACCGTGCGGCCGGTGAGGAGGTCCGGGACGATGTTGTCGTACCAGTACGGGAGCATCCGCTCGACGACGTCCTTCAGGCACTCCGTGCGCGGGCGGAGCTCCGGCGGGATCGTCTGGTAACGGGCGTCGTGCGCCTGCGAGTACTCGCTGTCGTCCGACAGCGGCGGCGGCGGGGTGTCGTACGAGCGGCGCCACAGCATGAACTGCTCCTCGCCGAACTCGGCGAGCGTCTGCGCCTTGTCCTTGCCCTGGAGGGCACCGTAGTGGCGCTCGTTCAGGCGCCAGGAGCGGTTCACCGGGATCCAGTGGCGGTCCGCCGACTCGAGGGCGAGCTGCGCCGTGCGGATGGCGCGCTTCTGGAGGGAGGTGTGCAGCACGTCGGGCAGCAGGCCGGCGTCCTTGAGCAGCTCGCCGCCGCGCGTCGCCTCCTTCTCGCCCTTCGCGGTGAGGTTCACGTCCACCCATCCGGTGAACAGGTTCTTCTCGTTCCACTCGCTCTCGCCGTGGCGGAGGAGGATCAGCTTGTACGGTGCGTCGGCCATGCGTACGAGCCTAATCGACCTCCGACGATTGACGCGCGTCGTCAATTGAGTGGTGTCCGGCATGAGAGATGCGTAAGTTACGGACGGCCACATAGGGGCTTACGCACGCCAGGGGGCGCCACACATGTCCATCAGTACGCTCAGACGATCGGCCCGCGAGACGGTCTCCGGTCTTCCACCCGGCTTCTGGTGGCTCTGGCTCTCCACCCTCGTCAACCGGACCGGCGCCTTCGTCCTCACCTTCCTCTCCCTCTACCTGACCCTGGAACTCGGGCACTCCGCCTGGTTCGCCGGGCTCGTCGTCGCCCTCCACGGCCTCGGCGGCATCGCCGGCTCCCCGCTCGGCGGCGTGCTCACCGACCGCTGGGGCCGCCGCCCCACCATGGTCACCATGCACCTCGCGGGCGCCGCCTGCGCCGCCGCCCTCGCCGTCGTCACCAGCGCCTGGGGCATCGCCGTCGTCGTCCTGCTGATGGGCGTCGCCATGCAGGCCGTCCGGCCCCCCATCAACGCCACCATCGCCGACATGGTCCCCGCCCACGACGTGCGCCGGGCCTACGCCCTCAACTACTGGGCCCTCAACCTCGGCTTCGCCGTCGCCGCCATCGGCGGCGGCGCCGCGGCCTTCCTCGGCTACCGCACCCTCTTCGTCGTCGACGCCGCCGCCACCGTCCTGTGCGCCGTCATCGTCTTCCTCCGGCTCCCCGAGACCCGGCCCGAACGGCAGCCCCGGGAGGAGGGGAAGCCCGCCGCCGAGGAGAAGGTCAGCACGCTCACCGTGCTGCGCGACGCGCCCTTCCGGACGCTCGTCCTCCTCAACCTCCTCGTGTGTCTGGTGTTCACCGCTCCCTGGATCGGGCTTCCCCTGACCATGGCCGACCAGGGGCTCTCCCCCTCCTCCTACGGCGTCGTCATCGCCGTCAACGGCGTCGTCATCGTCGGCTTCCAGCTCCTCGTCAACAAGCTCACCGACAAGCGCTCCCCCGTCCTCCTCCTCTCCCTCTCCTCCCTCCTCTTCGGTCTCGGCACCGGCGCCACCGCCCTCGCCGGCTCCTCCGTCGCCTTCGCCGCGACCGTGGTCGTGTGGACCGTCGGCGAGATGATCCACGTCCCGACCAACGCCGCAGCCACCGCCCGCCTCGCCCCCGAGCACGCCCGCGGCCGCTACCAGGGCGTCATGGGCATCTCCTGGTCCGTCGCCGGTTTCGTCGCCCCGATCGTCGCCGGCGCGATCGTCGACGGGCCCGGCCCCGGCGTCCTCTGGGCGGCCACCGCCGTGATCGGCGTCCTCGCCGCCGCCGGTTACGCCACCCGGCTGCGGAAGGCCCTCGCGGAAGACACCGAGGAGACCGGGGCCGCCGTTCCCGTGCCCGGCCCCCTGGCCTCTCCCGCGCCCGCTCCCGTCGTCGTGAAGGGCGGGGACGCCGAGGACTCGCCCGTCAGCACCTGACCCGTCGGCGCCCGAATCGTCAGCGCCCGAACCGTCGGCGCCCGAGCCTCACCGGCCCGTCCACTCCGCCCAGTTCTTCAGGGCGAAGCCCCCGCCCGCCCTGCGCACCTCGGCCGCTCCCGCCCCGCCGAAGTGCGCGGGCACGACCAGTTCCCGGCGGTCCGCCGCCCGTTCGAGGATCCGGCGGCGGCTCGCCTCCGCCCCCGCCGGGTCCATGCAGAAGCAGCTTCCGTGCGAGGGGTCGAGGAGCTGTACGGGGCTGTGGACGAGGTCCCCGACGAAGACCGCCCGGTCTCCACCGGATTCGAGCCGCAGCACCGCGGAGCCGGGCGTGTGGCCGGGCGCCGACTCCAGCACCAGGTTCCCGTCGATGCGGTGCTCCCCGTCCCACAGCACCGTCCGGCCCTCCCGGTGCACCGGCGCGACGCTGTCCTCGTAGACGAGCCGGTCCTGCGCGCGCAGCCCGCCGCCGTACGCGTTCCCCGGGCCGAAGTGGGCGTCGTCGGCCGCCGGGAGGAGGTACCGGGCGTTCGGGAACGCCGGCACCCACTCGCCCGGCGCGTCGCCGGGCCGGGTGTTCCAGCCGACGTGGTCGGCGTGCAGGTGCGTGTTCACGACCACGTCCACGTCCTCGGGCCGTACGCCCGCCCGCTCCAGGCTCCCGAGGAAACCGTCCCGCCGCCGGTGGAAGAGCGGCGCCCCCGGGCGCTCGCGCCCGTCGCCCACCCCCGTGTCGACCAGGACGGTCAGGCCCCCGCTGCGCAGCACCCAGCTCTGGAGCGCCATCTGCGCGCTGCCGTCGGCCGGGTTCCAGTGGTCCGGCACCAGCCACGCCCCGTTGTCCTCCCACAGGCCGGGCCCGGCCCCCGGCACGAGGGCGCGGGCGGGCCCGAACGGGCCCCGCCACTCCACGACCCGGATGATCTCGACGTCCCCCAGGACCATGCGCTGTGCGTTCTCTTCGCTCATGCCGTCGCTGCTCATGCCGTCGTCGCTCATGTCGTCGCTGCTCATGCCGTCGACCCTAGGGAGGCTTCGGTGAGCCGTTCAATGCCCGTACGGATCCCGTGGATACGCGTACGGCTCACGCCGGGTCGGCGGTACGGTGCCGCCATGGACGTGGTGAGCGACGCGATCTCGGCCGTACGGGTCGGGCGGCCCTCCTCCCACCGGCTGCGGACGGGCGGGCGCTGGTGCGCGCGGCTGGCACCGTACGACGGCGCCGGCTTCCACGTCCTCCTCGAAGGCTCCTGCTGGCTGCTGCCCGACGGCGGCGCCCCGGTCGCGCTCGGGCCGGGGGACGCCGTACTGCTTCCGCACGGGACCGGGCACGTGATCGCCGACTCGCCCGCCGACGCGGAGACCGTCGCGCGGGCCGAGCCCTTCGTCCGCCGGGACGGCGAGGATCCGGCGAGCGGGACCGTGCCCGCGCCCCGGCCGGGAGAGCCCGCGGTGGTGATGCTCTGCGGCAAGTACCGGCTCGACCGCAGCCACGCGCACCCGCTCCTGGCCGAGCTCCCGTCCCTCGTCCACCTGCCGGACCGCGACGGCACCTCTCCCGAACTGCGTTCCGCCGTAAGCCTGTTGGCGGGCGAGCTGGGCGGGGAGGAGGCCGAGCGGCCCGGGTCCGGCATCGCCCTGCCCAGCCTGCTCGACCTGCTGCTCGTCTACATGATCCGGTCCTGGATGGACGGAGGCACGGACGGGAGCGCGGGCGGCGTCTGGCCGGCGGCCCTCGGCGACCCGGTGGCCGCCGCCGCGCTGCGCGCCCTGCACGCCGACCCGGCCGCGCCCTGGACCGTCGACCGGCTCGCGGCCGAGGCGGGCGTCTCCCGCGCCACCCTGGTCCGCCGCTTCACCGCCCGCGTCGGCCGGGCCCCGATGGCGTACCTCACCTGGTGGCGGCTGACCCGCGCCGCCGCCCTGCTCCGGAACGGCACGGACCCGCTGGGCACCGTCGCCCGCCGCGTCGGCTACAGCACGCCGTACGCGCTCTCGCACGCGTTCCGGCGCGAGTTCGGGATCACGCCGGGGCGGTACCGGGAGAACGGGGAGGGGCGGAAGGGCGCGCTCAGTCCGTCGGCTTCGCCGGAGACTCCTCGGACACACTCCCGGACGCCTGCTCGGAGGCCGCCTCCGGCGTCTTCGCCAGCAGGTTCTTGAACGCGTCCAGGTTCCGGGTCGACTCCCCCCGCGAGACCCGCCACGCGTACTCGCGCCGGATCGACGTCGCGAAGCCCAGCTCCAGGAGCGTGTTGAAGTCGCCGTCCGCCGCCTCCAGGACCGAGCCGAGCAGCCGGTCCAGTTCCCCGGGCGTGACGGCGGCGAGCGGGAGCTTGCCGGTGAGGTACACGTCGCCGAGGCCGTCGACCGCGTAACCCACCCCGTACAGCTTGAGGTTGCGCTCCAGGAGCCAGCGGTGGACGCCCGCCTCGTTCTCGTCCGGGTGGCGGACGACGAAGGCGTTGAGGGAGAGGGAGTGGCGGCCCGCGCGGAGGGAGAGCGTCGTGAAGAGCTTGCGCGTGCCCGGGAGCTTGACGACGTAGGAGCCCGGTCCGGGGGACTCCCACTCCAGTTCCGCGTCGTCGAGCGTGGACTCGATCGTCTGCCTGACGTCCTCGGCGGTCTTGTCCTCAGCCATGGTGGGAGCGTACGCGACGCCGGTTGTCGCGCAGCCGGTGGTCGTGCACGGCGGCCGTGTAGACGTCCGCCGTGGCCGAGGCCGCCGTGTCCCAGCCGAAGGAGCTCGCGTGCGCCGCCGCCGCCTCGCCCATCCGGTCCGACAGGGACGGGTCGTCCGCGAAGCGGCCGAGCGCCCGCGCGTAGTCCGCCGGGTCGTGGCCCTGCACGAGGAAGCCGGTCACGTCGTCCCGCACGGCCACGGGCAGGCCGCCCACCGCCGCCGCGACGACCGGGGTGCCGGCCGCCTGCGCCTCTATGGCGACCAGGCCGAACGACTCGCTGTACGAGGGCATGACGAGGACGCTGGCCGCGCGGAACCAGTCGGCGAGCCGCTCCTGGCCCACCGGCGGGTGGAAGCGCACGACGTCCGCGATGCCGAGCCGGGCGGCGAGCTTCTGGAGCCCCTCCGGCTTGGCCAGGCCGCTGCCGCTCGGGCCGCCGACCACGGGGACGACCATGCGGGAGCGGAGGGACGGGTCCCGGTCCAGGAGCCGGGCGGCCGCCCGGAGCAGGATGTCCGGGGCCTTCAACGGCTGTATCCGGCCGGCGAAGACCGGCACGAAGGCGTCCCGGGGCAGGCCGAGCCGGGCCCGGGCGGCGGCGCGGCCGTCGGCGGGGCGGAAGCGGTCGAGGTTGACGCCCGGGTGGACGACCGCGACCTTGCCGGGCTCCGCGTCGTAGAAGCGGGCCAGCTCGTCGGCCTCCTCGGCCGTGTTGGCGATCAGCCGGTCGGCGGCGGAGACGATCTGGGTCTCGCCGATCACGCGGGCCGCGGGCTCGGGCGCGTCGCCCTCGGCGAGCGAGGCGTTCTTGACCTTCGCCATGGTGTGCATGGCGTGGACGAGCGGGACGCCCCAGCGCTGGGCGGCGAGCCAGCCGACGTGGCCGGAGAGCCAGTAGTGGGAGTGGACGAGGTCGTAGTACCCCGGGCGGTGGCCCGCCCACGCCTGCATCACGCCGTGCGTGAAGGCGCAGAGCTGGGCCGGCAGCTCCTCCTTGGCCAGGCCCTCGTACGGGCCGGCGTCGACGTGCCGCACGAGCACGCCCGGCGTCAGCTCGACCACCGGGGGCAGGCCGCCGGTGGTGGCCCGGGTGAAGATCTCCACCTCGATGTCGATGGCGGCGAGCCGCTTGGCCAGCTCGACGATGTAGACGTTCATGCCGCCCGCGTCGCCGGTGCCCGGCTGGTGCAGCGGCGAGGTGTGGACGCTGAGCATGGCCACGCGCCGGGGGGGCCGGGGCCGGCCGGGAAGCCGGAGCCGGGCCGGCGCCGGGTGCCGGTGCCGGGTACCGGCGAACCGGGACACGTACTGGCTCACGTCGGCGGTCCTTCCGCTCGGGGGCCGGGACCGGGGCCGGGGTCGGGGCGCGGACCGGGGCCTTCGGTCTTCGGCGTGCGTTCGGCCGGTCGTCGGCCGGTCGTCTGCTGGTCTTCGGCTTTCGGGCTGGGCCGGGTCGGTCCGGATCCGACCGGTTCGGATCCGACCGGTCCGGTCCGGGTCGGGCATGGCGGCGGGAGGGCGCGGTACGTCCTCCAGCCGCGACAACACCGGAACGGTCCCTTTCATTTCCGGTGGCGGAGGCGTTTTGCCAATTCATTGCCGGAGGACGGAGCACGCGGCCCCCTCCCCCGCACCCCTTACGCTCGTGGCATGGCCCCGCGCACCACCCGCCCCGTCGGCACCCCGACCCGCGGGACCACCAACCCGAACCGGCTGCGCCGCATGGACCGCTGGATCGCCGCCGTCCACGGGTCCGCCCTCCGCCGCTCCCCCGAGCCGCCCCTCGCCGTCGACCTCGGGTACGGGGCCGCCCCCTGGACCGCCGTCGAACTGCTCGCCCGGCTGCGCACCGCCGATCCCCGCACCCGGCTGTACGGCGTCGAGATCGAGCCCGCCCGGGTCGAGGCCGCCCGGCCCTACGAGCACGAGGGGCTCTCCTTCCTGCACGGCGGCTTCGAGGTGCCGGTCCCCGGCCGGGTCGCCCTGGTCCGGGCCGCGAACGTGCTGCGCCAGTACGACGAGGAACAGGTCGCGGCCGTCTGGGAGCGCCTGTGCGGGCGGCTCGCCCCGGGCGGGCTGCTCGTGGAGGGCACCTGCGACGAGATCGGGCGCCGGCACGTGTGGGTGGCGCTCGGTCCGGAGGGGCCCCGCACCGTGACCTTCGCCACCCGGCTCGGCTCGCTCGACCGCCCCTCCGACCTGGCGGAGCGGCTGCCGAAGGCGCTGATCCACCGGAACGTGCCGGGCGAGCCGGTGCACGCCTTCCTGCGGGACTTCGACCGGGCGTGGGCCGCGGCCGCCCCGTACGCCTCGCTCGGCGCGCGCCAGCGCTGGATCCGTTCCGTGCGCGACCTGGCGGCGGACTGGCCGCTGACGGACGGCCCGCGGCGGTGGCGCCAGGGGGAAGTGACGGTGCGGTGGGAGGCGCTGGCGCCCGGGGGGTGACGGTGCGGTGGGAGGCGTCGGCGCCGCGGGCGTGACGGTGCGGTGGGAGGCGTCGGCGCCCCCGCTCCCACCTAATTCTCGCCACCTGTGGAACGCCACTCCCGCCCCATGCGTCACCCATGGGGGGAACGCGTCCGACAGGCCTCGCTTTCCCTTGTTACTTTCCGGTTTCGCATGGCACTATCGCCAAGGTCACCGGCAGGTTACTGACGGTAAATCACTTGTGGGTCACCAGAGGGGGAGCTCGTGAACCGACGCCGCCGTGCCGCCGCGATCACCATGATCTGCGCCTTGGCCGTGCTGGCCTCCCCCGTGCTGACCCTCCAGGCCTCCGCCGCGCCGCTGCCCCCTCCCCCGCCGAAGAAGAGCCTGGAGGAGGTGCGCAAGGAGATAGACGGTCTGTACCGGCAGGCCGCCGTCGCCACCGACGCGTACAACCTCGCCGAGGAGAAGGCCGAGGAGCAGTCCACCGAGATCGTCCGGGTCAACCGGATGCTCGCGGAGGGGCGCGAGAAGATCGAGAGCCTCAAGATCCAGGCCGGCGCCGCCGCCCGTGCCCAGTACCGCAACGGCGGGCTGCCCGAGGGCGCGCACCTCATCCTCACCAACGACCCGCAGCTCTTCCTCGACGCCGCGGGACGCATCAAGGACGGCGCGAAGGCCACCAAGGACCTCCTCGCCGAGATGACCCGCACCCAGGCCTCGCTGGACGTCTACGCCAAGGAGGCCGGCGACCACTGGACCAGGCTGGAGGCCAACCGCGTCCGGCAGGCCGCGGCGCGGAAGGAGATCAACGCCAAGATCGACGCGGCCAAGAAGCTGGAGTCCGAGCTCGCCGCCGAGGAGCGGGAGCGGCTGCGCCGCCTGGAGGAGCAGGCCCAGAAGGACGCCCAGCGGACCTGGCTCGACGCCGGCGCCCTCAAGGGGCTGAAGGCGGAGGCGACCGCGGAGGGCCTGAAGGCGGTCGAGTTCGCGACGGCCCAGATCGGCAAGCCGTACGGCTGGGGCGACGAGGGCCCCGGCTCCTTCGACTGCTCCGGCCTCACCCAGAGCGCCTGGGGCGCGGCGGGCCTCCGGATCCCGCGCACCTCGCAGGAGCAGTGGCGGCTGCTGCCGCGCGTGGACGTCAAGGACATGCGGCCGGGCGACCTGATCGTCTACTTCAAGGACGCGAGCCACATCGGGATGTACGTCGGGAACGGGACGATGGTGCACGCACCGCGCCCGGGACGGAACATCACCCTCGCGGGCGCGGGCTCGATGGAGATCCTGGGAGTCGTCCGCCCGGTGTGAGCCGGTGGGCCGGTGTGAGCCGATGAGCCGGTGCGGGCCGGCGGGCCCGCGCAAGCAGGAGACCTGTGTGAGCGGTGGGCCCACGGGCCGCACGAGCGGCGGGCGAGCGGGCGGGCGGCGTCCCACGAGCTCCGCATCGCCCCTCCCGACGTGACGGAGAAAGCCCCGGCCGCAGGCCCGCCCGTCCCGCCCGCGTGACCTTTCTCATTGCCCCCGGACCCGCTCCCACCTGCCGTACGGGGGCGAGTACCTCCCCTTCCGCGGCATATGCCAACCGTGGCGCGCGCACTCACAGCCGATCTCCATTCCGCTGCGCACCGTCCTGGCGCTAGGGTCCGGGACGGGCGGGGTGCCATCCGGCACTCCGCGCCCCCTCGGGGGGAGGGAAGGAAAAACCGGACCGATGCCCGTATCCGTACCGCGTCAGAGAAACGTCTCTGCCGCCGCGGGCCCCGGCGACGACACCGATACGGACGCCACCGATACGGACGCCAGCGCCATGGACGCCACCGCTATGACAGGCACAGTCACAGGCACCGACCGCACCGATCTGACCCTCCTGGTCGTCGAGGACGACCCGGCGGGCGCCCTCGCCGTACCCGAACTCCTCGACGCGGCGGACGCCGCCGGCACCCGGGTCCGCATCCGTACCGCCCGCAACCTCACCGAGGCCGAGCGGCTGCTCACCGACGACGTCCACTGCGTCCTCGTCGACCTCTCGCTGCCCGGCCCCCGGGCCGCCGCCGGCGACGACCCGCTCGCCCCGCTCCGGCACATCCTGCGCCTGGCCCCGCGCCACGCCGTCCTCGCGCTCGCGGCCTCGGCCGACGCGGAGCTGGCCGCCGAGGCGGTACGGGTCGGGGCCCAGGACCACCTCTTCCGCGAGGAGCTCGACGGGCGGCTGCTCAGCCGGGCCATCCGGTACGCGGTCGAGCGCAAGCGGGCCGACGCCGTGCAGGTGAAGCTGGCCGAGTCCCGGCTGCGGGCCCAGGAGAACGCCCGCCTGGAGCGCGGACTGCTCCCGACGCCGCTCCTGGAGGGCTCCGACCTGCGGTTCGCGGCCCACTACCGGCCCGGCCGGTCCCGCGCGCTGCTCGGCGGCGACTTCTACGACGTCGTCCGCACCCCGGACGGCACCGTCCACGCCATGATCGGCGACGTCTGCGGACACGGCCCGGACGAGGCGGCGCTCGGGGTCGAGCTGCGGATCGCCTGGCGGGCCCTGACCTTCGCGGGCCTGTGCGGGGACGAGCTGCTCTCGACGATGCAGCAGGTCCTGGAGCACGAGCGGGAGAGCGAGGAGATCTTCGCGACCCTCTGCACGGTCGACATCGCGCCCGACGGGCGCCGGGCGGGGCTCTGCCTGGCCGGCCACCCGTCGCCGCTGATCGCCCGGCAGGGCCGGGCCGCGCGGCTCCTCCCGTACGAGGACGGCGGCCCGGCCCTGGGGCTGCTGCCGCGCGCCCGCTGGCCGCGCCGCCAGGTGGAGCTGGGCGGGGCGTGGAGCCTGCTCATGTACACGGACGGGCTGATCGAGGGCCGCTCGGCCGGGCCCGGTTCGCCGCGCCTCGGCCAGGAGGGGATGGTCGCGATGATGAACCGGCAGCTGGGTGCGGGCCTGCGGGGCGAGGAGCTCCTGGAGGCGGCCGTGACGGAGGTCCGGTCCCTGAACGGCGGCGAGCTGACGGACGACGTGGCCGTCCTGGCCCTGGAGAGGGACAGGGCCCGGGGATGACCCCGGGCCCTGTCGCCGCCTGCTCGTCGCTCCCGCTCCGCTAACGGCCGCCGTTGTAGGGGCCGTACGGTCCGTCGCTGCTGGAACCGCCGCCCCGGGGACCGCGGCCGCCGCCCGAGACCTGCGCGAGCGCGGGGCGCACGTCCACCATGAACACGATGGCGGCGATCACTCCGGCGATCTGCAGGAACAGCATCGGCAGGAGCAGGTTCAGGACGAGGTTGACGCCCAGGATGATCAGCCAGAACTTCTTCGTCTGCTTGTCCGCGGCGCGGTAGGCGTCCTCGCGCGCCATGGCGGCGAAGACGAGCGCTGCGACGGCGAAGCCGGTGAAGACCAGGAACATCACCAGGTTAAGGAGGGAATCGAATCCCGCGCGCAACATGCTGAGCACCGCCTAGTGGGGATGGAGAGAGAGCGCCTCACGGTCAAGGTACCCGGTACGACGCTCCGTGTACCCGTACGGGGGCCGCCCCTACTCCTTCTCGGCGGCGACCGACACCTTCTTGGCGGGCGCCTTGCGGGCGGTGGTCTTCTTGGCGGACGCCTTCTTCTCCTCGGCCTCGGCCTGGATCGTCCCGACCGTCTTGGCCCCGTCGGTCCCGTCCGCCCCGTCGGCCTTCGGCTCCGGGTCGGGCTCGACGGCGATGGCGATCTCGGTGATCTCCTCGGCGGCCTCGCCGCGCCAGGCGCGGACGGTCTCCTCGCCGTGGGCGGCGACCTCCTCGTACTTCTCGCGCGCCTTGACCGCGTACTCGGCGGCGACGCCGACCCCGCGCAGGGCGAGGTCCTGGGCGGTCTCGCCGAGCTTCTTGAGGTCGGTGTCGAGGACCTCGACGACCTCGGCGAACTTCGTCCGGGCGGTGGCCTGGGCCTCCTTGGCCTGGGTCGTCACCTTCTCCTGCACGACCTTCGGGTCGGTCTTCCGGACGGCCTCGATGCGCGCGGGCGCCTCGGCCGCGATCTGCTCGATCAGGCCGGGAACCTTCCGGGCCTGCCGCACGGCGAGGTCGGCGGTGCCGGCGGCGAAGTAGAGGGGGGTACGCAGTTCGTCGATGATGGGCATGCTGGTGGTCCTCCCGGATGTGACGTACGTACTGGCTAACGCGAAGGCGGTTCTTCGGCATCGGGCACGGGCGCGGGCGCCTGCGCGGGCCCGGGGACGTCCTCGGGGACGTCCGCGGAAGCGGCCTCGGCGGCGTTCTCCTTGCGGAACGAGTCGTAGATCTGGAGCAGCACCTGCTTCTGCCGCTCGCTGATCGAGGGATCGGCCAGGATGACGGCGCGCGTCTCCAGCTCCTCCCGCTCCTTCTCGTCGAGGATCCCGGCCCGTACGTAGAGCGTCTCGGCGGAGATCCGCAGCGCCTTCGCGACCTGCTGCAGCACCTCGGCGCTGGGCTTCCGCAGGCCCCGCTCGATCTGGCTCAGGTACGGGTTCGACACCCCGGCGGCCTCGGCGAGCTGCCGCAGCGACAGCTGCGCGGTCCTCCGCTGCTCGCGGAGGTAGTCGCCGAGATTGCCGAGATTGCCGACGTTGAGCGATGCCATGCTCCGACCATGCCAGCCGTTGCTAACTATTGCAAGCGACTGCTTGCAAAAGTCGCGCTCGTGTCAAGTGCGGGAAACGGGCCGGGGAGCGGGGCCGGGAAACGGGACGGGACGCGGCGGAACCGGGCGGGGCGGGCCCGGCGTCCCTCGCAGACGTACAAGATCACCGGTCGGCGACGGAGGCCCGGGACATGGCGGACACGGCTGCGCGATACCTCTACCTCGCCCGGCACGGCGAGGCGTCGGCGGACGAGACCGCCCTGACGGAGAACGGGCGGCGGCAGGCCGTCCTGCTCGGCGAACGGCTCCGGGGCGCGCCGCTGTCGGTGATCCACCACGGCCCGCTGCCCCGCGCCGAGGAGACCGCCCGGCTGATCGGCGCACGGCTCGACGGCGTTCCGCTGCGGCGGTCGGAGGCGGCCGGCGACTACGTCCCCCACCTGCCGGCGAAGGAGGAGCTGCCGCCGGACTCGGCCGACGCCCTGCTCGCCTTCCTCTCCGGGGTCACGGAGGAGGAGCGCGACCTCGGCCGGGAGCTGGCCCGGGAGGCGCTCGCGGAGTTCACGGGCCCGGTCGACGGCGAGCACCCCCGCCACGAGCTGGTGGTCACGCACAACTTCCTCGTCGGCTGGCTCGTCCGGGCCGCCCTCGACGCGCCCGAGTGGCGCTGGCTGGGCCTCAACCAGGGCAACGCGGCCCTGACGGTCCTCCGCTACGCGCCCGGCCGGCCGCCCTCCGTGCTGTTCTCCAACGACATGCGGCACCTGCCGGAAGAACTGCGCTGGACCGGCTTCCCGTCCGAGTTCCACATCTGATCCTCCGTACGGCACCGGGGCGAGAGGACGAGGGCGGGTTCGGGGCCTTCCAGGCCGTCCCCGGGGGACGTCTTGTCGAACGGGCCGGATCGGGGAGCGGGGGCGGCGGTGGGGTGGCGGGAAACCCGGAGGACGGGTTCGGGGCGGAGGCCGGGGCGGGAAGTCCGGAGGCCCGGGTGGGTGATCGGCGGGGTCGCGGTGGCGATCGCCGGTCTGCTGCTGTTCCACCGGGCCGTGCCCGGTCCCCCCGGCGGTCTCCTCGCCTCCTTCCTGCCCTGGCTCGGCCCGGTGGTCGTGGTGCTGTTCGGGCTCGCGCTGCCGCGCCGTTCCGGCGTCGCACCGGCCGCGCTCGTCCTGCCGGCGGCGGCCTGGACGTACGCGTTCGGCGGGCTGCTCCTGCCCGGGGAGGGGCCGGGCAGCGGGCCGTACGGACTGGTCGTCGTGCAGCACAACGTGAGCGACGAGAACCCCGACCCGGCCGGCACCGCCCGCGCGCTGGCCGCCGCCGGGCCCGACCTCGTCGCCCTGGAGGAGCTGGTGCCCCCGGCGCTGTCCGTCTACGAGGAGGTGCTCGCGCCGGAGTACCCGTACCGCGCCGTCCACGGCACGGTCGGGCTCTGGTCGAGGCATCCGCTCACGGGAGTGCGCCCGGTGGACATCAAGCCGCCGGAGATCACCGAGCCGTGGGAGCGGGGGCTGCGGGCCGTGGCCCGCACGCCGCGCGGCGACGTCGCGGTGTACGTCGCGCACCTGCCCTCGGTACGGATCGGGGCGGGCGGTCTGGTGTCCTCCCGGCGCGACGAGAGCGCCCGGCTGCTCGGGGACGCCGTCGCCGCCGAGGAGGTGGCGGCGGTGGTCCTGCTCGGCGACCTCAACGGCACCGTCGACGACCGCGGCCTCGACCCGCTGACCTCGCGCCTCGGCGTGGCCCGGCGCGGTCTCGCCCCCAGCTTCCCCGCCGCCTTCCCGGTGGCCCGCATCGACCAGGTCATGGCCCGCTCGGCGGCCGTCGGCCGGATCCGCACCCTGCCCGCCACCGGCAGCGACCACCTGCCGGTCCTCGCCCGGGTCACCCTGCGCTGAGACCTAGGGCGTGTGTCGAAAGTAGCGCCGTCTGCCCGAAGGGCAGGCCCGGCGGTGTCCGGTGCGTGCGATCGCAAGGCGGAGGGTCGCCCCGATACTGGTTGTATCGGGGTGATCCCGACAACGCGGCGAGCGTGCGTGCCGGGCGCCGCCGGGCAGGCGGGACTTTCGACACACGCCCTAGGGCCTGTCCGCGAGGCCGTCCAGCCACTCCGCCAGGGCCGCGAAGTCCGCGTCCGTGAGGCCGTCGCGGGGGTCGACGCGCCGGAGGAGGGCCGGGGCCCGGTGGTGGGCGGCCACCCAGGCCCGGTCGGCCCCGGTGATCTCGTCGTCCACCCAGACGAAGGGACGGCCGGCGGCCCGGGCGACGAGGGGGCGGGTCTTCCAGTGGAGGCCCGTGCGCCCGCGCTCGGCCACGTCCTCGTCGGTCTCGTCCGGCCAGAGCACCACCGGAAGGTCCGGCAGGCCCAGCCAGGGCGCGACGTACGCGTTCGCGTCGTCCATCCACGTCGTCGCCCACACCAGCTCGCACCCCGTCGCCGCCAGACGCGGCCCGAGCCCGGGGTCGACCCGCGCGAGGAGCGGGTTCATGCCGTCGTCCGGGCCTCCCGTGGGCGGGAGGTACGTCGGGTAGCCCCCGGGGTGCCGCGTCGACGGCCCTCCGAAGGGGATGAGAGGGCCGTCGACGTCCAGGAAGAGGAGGGGGAGGGGGAGGGGCGAGGGGTTCCCTCGGGGGATCGGTCGGCGCGGGGACACGTCCCCACCGTACGCGGCCGGGGAGGCCGTACCCGCCGGGCCCGGGAAGGCCATACCCACCGGGCCGGGAAAGCCGTACCCACCGGGCCGGGGCCTCACCCACCGGGCCGCCGGGAAAGCCGTGCCCACCGGGCCGGAAAGGGCGTACCCCCGGTCCCGGTCCCCCTGCCGTGCCATCCTGGGAAGGTGAACCTGGAGGACCTGGTACGGCTGCGGCGCGCACGCGACACGATGGACCGCGACTACGCGTCGCCCCTGGACGTCCCGGCCCTGGCGAAGGTGGCCCTGATGTCGACCGGGCACTTCGCGCGGAGCTTCCGCGCCGCCTTCGGGGAGACGCCCTACAGCTATCTGATGACCCGTCGCGTCGAGCGGGCCAAGGCGCTGCTGCGGCGGGGCGACCTGAGCGTCACCGAGGTCTGCTTCGAGGTGGGGTGCACCTCGCTCGGGTCGTTCAGCTCGCGCTTCACCGAGCTGGTCGGGGAGACGCCGAGCGCGTACCGGGCCCGCGACCACGCGGAGGGCGCCGAGATCCCCGCGTGCGTCGCCAAGGTCCTCACCCGGCCCGTCAGGAACGGGTAGCGGGCGAACGGGGCCGGGACCGGAAGGCCGGGACCGGGGGCCGGGGACCGGTCAGGGACGGCCGGCGGGCGGCCGGGCCCGGGGCGGGAGATCCGTCAGGAACGGCCGGCGGGCGAACGGTCAGGATCGGAGAAGCGGGGGTCCGGGTCCCCGCCGTAGCGTCGGTCCCATGGACATCACGCTCTCGCAGTGCTTCATCGCCGTCGACGACCACGACAAGGCGCTCTCCTTCTACCGCGACGCCCTCGGGCTCGACGTGCGCAACGACGTCGGCTTCGAGGGGATGCGCTGGGTGACCCTCGGCTCGCCCGCGCAGCCCGGCGTGGAGATCGTCCTCGAACCGCCGCTCGCCGACCCGGGCGCCTCCCCCGCCGACCGGCAGGCCGTCGCGGAGCTGCTCGCCAAGGGCCTGCTGCGCGGCGTGATCTTCTCCACCGACGACGTCGACGCCACCTTCGAGCGGATCCGGGAGTCCGGCGCCGAGGTCCTCCAGGAGCCGTTCGACCAGCCGTACGGCGTCCGCGACTGCGCCTTCCGCGACCCGGCCGGGAACATGATCCGCTTCGCCCGGCGCCGTACCGACTGACCCTCGCCCCGGTGCCCGGCCCGTGGCAGCATGGGCCGGGGCCGACAGGGAGGGCGGGCATGGCGGTCGAGCGGATCTGGCTGGACGTTCCGTACGCCGAGAAGGACGAGGCGAAGCGCGGCGGCGCCCGCTGGGACCCGGCGGCCAGGCGGTGGTACGCGCCCCGGCCGGGGATGGCGGAGCTCGCCCGCTGGACCGCCGCCGCCGACGTGCCCGAGCTGCTGCCCGGGGAGGACCGGAGCCTCGGCAGCGGTCTGTTCGTCGACCTCGTGCCCCGGACCTGCTGGTTCACCAACGTGCGGTCCTGCGTCGCCCCCGCCGACTGGGAGCGGCTGCGCCGGATGATCACCCGCCGGGCCGGGCAGCGCTGCGAGGCCTGCGGGGCGGGCGAGGACCGTGAGGCCCGGCGGTGGCTGGAGGCCCACGAGCGCTGGACCTTCGACGAGGCCGCCCGCGTCCAGACCCTCAAGCGGCTCATCTGCCTGTGCACCGACTGCCACACCGTCACGCACTTCGGCCTCGCCCAGGTGCGCGGCCTCCAGGACCGGGCCCTGGCCCACCTGCGGAAGGTCACCGGGATGGGCGAGGCGCAGGCGCACGAGCACGTGGAGATCGCCTTCGAGGTCTGGGACCACCGCTCCCGGCACGACTGGGAGCTCGACCTCGGCATCCTCACCGGCGCGGGCGTCACCCTCGCCGCGCCCCCGCACGCGGACGCGCGCGCCCGGGTCGCGGTGGAGACGCTGAACCGGCTGGGGGGCCGGCCGTAGACGGAGGTCGCGGCCGAGAACCTCCCGTTCCTCCCCTTTCCGATAATCCGCGACGGATCGTTCCTCGCTACCCTGGCCGCATGACCTCCATGGCCCCCGCCCGCACCGAGCCCGACCTCTCCTACCTCCTCGACCACACCAGCCACGTCCTGCGGACCCGGATGGCGGCCGCGCTGGGCGAGATCGGGCTCACCGCCCGCATGCACTGCGTCCTGGTCCACGCCCTGGAGGAGGAGCGCACACAGGCGCAGCTCGCCGAGATCGGGGACATGGACAAGACGACCATGGTGGTGACCGTCGACGCCCTGGAGAAGGCCGGGCTCGCCGAGCGGCGGCCGTCGAGCACGGACCGGCGGGCGCGGATCATCGCCGTGACCGGGGCGGGGGCGGAGGTCGCGGCGGAGAGCCAGAGGATCGTCGACCGGGTGCACGAGGAGGCCCTCTCCTCGCTCCCCGACGACGAGCGCGCGGTCCTGCTCCGCGCCCTGGACCGCCTGGCCACCGGCCATCTGGAGATCCCCGTCGAGAGCCCGAGGCCCGCCCGCCGGGCCCGTCAGCGCGGGTGAGCGGCCCCGGGCCCCGTTCCGCGCCCCCCAAAATCTCATCCCGTAAAAAATAGTCTGCAACAAAACCTTCTGCTAGCGTCTTTCCTGTCGCCTCCCTCCGACAGGAGAGTCCTCATGCGCACGCCCACACCCACGCCCACGTCCGCACCCGCCTCCCCTTCCCCCTCCACCCCCTCCCGCCGCCTCGCCCTCGGCGTCCTCGCCGCCGGCCTGCTGATGACGGTCCTCGACGGCAGCATCGTCACCGTCGCGATGCCCGCCCTCCAGAGCGACCTCGGCTTCACCCCCGCCGGCCTGAGCTGGGTCGTCAACGCCTACCTGATCGCCTTCGGCGCGCTCCTCCTCCTCGCCGGCCGCCTCGGCGACCTGATCGGGCGCCGGAAGATGTTCCTGGCGGGCACCGCGCTCTTCACCGCCGCCTCGCTCCTCGCCGGGGCCGCCTCCACCCCCGGCGTCCTCGTCGCCGCCCGCTTCCTCCAGGGCGCCGGCAGCGCGATGGCCTCGGCCGTCGGCCTCGGCATCCTCGTGACCCTCTTCACCGAGGAGCGCGAACGGGCCCGCGCCATCGCCGTGTTCAGCTTCACCGGGGCCGCCGGCGCCTCCCTCGGCCAGGTCCTCGGCGGCGTCCTCACCGACGCCCTCGCCTGGAACTGGATCTTCCTGATCAACCTGCCCATCGGTGTCGCGACCCTCCTCACCGCCCTCCGCGCCCTCCCCGCCGACCGGGGCCTCGGGCTCCGCGCCGGCGCCGACGTCGGCGGCGCGCTGCTCGTGACCTCCGGGCTCACGGCCGGGATCTACGCCGTCGTCACGATCGAGGAGCACGGGGCCGGTTCGGCGCACACCCTCGGCTTCGGGACCCTCTCCGCCGCCCTCCTGGCCGGCTTCCTCGTCCGCCAGGCGAAGGCCGCGCATCCGCTCATGCCCCTGCGGATCCTCCGCTCCCGCAGCGTCGCCGGCGCGAACGCCGTCCAGATGCTGATGGTCGGCGCGCTCTTCTCCTTCCAGATCCTCGTCGCCCTCTACCTGCAGAAGGTCCTCGGGTACGGGGCCTCCGCGACCGGCTTCGCGATGCTGCCCGCCGCGCTCGTCATCGGAGCCGTCTCGCTCGGCGCGTCCGCCCGGCTCATCGCCCGCTTCGGCGAACGGAACGTCCTGCTCACCGGGATCGTGCTGCTCGTCGGCGTCCTCGGCCTGCTGACCCGCGTCCCCGTCCACGCCTCGTACGCCACCGACCTGCTCCCCGTGATGCTGCTCGCCGGCGGGTTCGGCCTCGCGCTGCCCGCCCTCACCTCGCTCGCCATGACGGGCGCCGAGGAGTCGGACGCGGGTCTGGCCTCCGGGCTCTTCAACACCACCCAGCAGATCGGCATGGCCCTGGGCGTCGCGGTCCTCTCCACCCTGGCCGCCGCCCGCACCGAGTCCCTCGCCGGGGCCGGACGGCCCGCCGCCGAGGCCCTGACCGGCGGCTACCACCTGGCCTTCGGCGTCGGCACCGGCCTCCTGCTCGCGGCCCTGGCCGTGGCGGCCCTCGTCCTGCGGAACCCGGCGGCACGGAGGCCGGAGCCGGACACGGAGCCGCGCACGGAGCCCCGGACCGGGGCCGAACTCACCGCGCCGTAGCGGGGACCGGCTCCCGCAAGCACTCCGGAAGCTCCTCCGCGTGCACGAGCGTCAGGCGTGACACGGCCCGGGTGAGGGCCACGTACAGCAGGTTCGCGCCGCGCGGCCCGGAGGCCGCGACGGCGGCCGGTTCGACCACCACGACGTGGTCGAACTCCAGGCCCTTGGCGAGCGAGGCGGGCAGCACGGTCACCCGCTCCGAAGCCGCCACCGCCTCGGGCACCGTCCCCGCGAGGCCGTCCGCCGCGATCACCCCCACCGAGCCCTCCGCCGCGAGCGCGTCCCGCACGGCCGCGCGGATCCCGGACGGGAGGTCCGCCGTCCGGTGGACGGTCACCTCGCCGTCCGTGCGCGCCGACCGGCCCGCCGGGACGTCCGCGCCCAGGTGCGGCAGGAGCCGGTTGGCGAGGTCCACGATCGCCGCCGGGACCCGGTGGCCGAGCGTCAGGGGCACCACCCGCGCCTCCGGCTTCCCCAGGTGGGCGAGGTGCGCGCCCCAGTCGCGGGCGGCCCAGGGCGTGGTGCCCTGGGCCAGGTCCCCGAGGACGGTGAGCGAGCCGAACGCGGTGCGGCGGGCGACGGCCCGGCACTGCATGGGCGAGAGGTCCTGGGCCTCGTCCACGACGACGTGGCCGTAGCCCCCGGGGTGCTCGACGAGGCCCGCGAGCTCGTCGAGGAGGACGAGGTCGGCGGCGGTCCAGCGGGCCGTGCGGTACGAGCGCGGGGGCCGCTCCCAGCGGATCGCGTCCCGCTCGGCGGCGGTCAGTTCCACCGCGCCGCCCGGATCGGTGAGCAGCTCCGCGAGGACCTCCTCCGGGACCGCCTTCGGCCAGCACGCGTCCAGGAACGCCGTCACCGGGCGCGACCGCTCGATCCGGCGCGCCCAGGCCGTGCCCCTCGGCCCCGACCGGCGTTCGGCGCGGGTCCGGAGGGCCCGGACGACCCGGGCGCGGACCCGCTCGCGGCCCGTGGCGTAGGGCGGCGCCTCCTCCCGTACCGCCGTGACGATCTCCGCGAGGACGGCGGCCGGGAGGCGCCAGTGGTACGCGCCGTCGGGGACGGCCAGGTCGTCCGCCGGGGCCGGGTCGACGCGGGCGTACAGCGCGCGGCGCAGCACCTCCGCCATCCGGGCGTCGTGCTTGGCCCGGGCCGCCGCACCGCCGTCCTCGGCGCGCACCGGGTGGCGGGCGATCTCCTCGTCCAGGGTGGTCTGGCGGATCCCGGTCTCGCCGAGCGCGGGCAGCACCTCCGCGATGTACGCGAGGAAGGTCCGGTGCGGGCCGAGGACGAGGAGGCCGGAGCGGCGGATCCGCTGCGGGTGGGTGTAGAGCAGGTACGCGGCCCGGTGCAGGCCCACGGCGGTCTTGCCGGTGCCGGGCGCGCCCTGCACGCACAGGGAGGCGGCCGGGTCGGAGCGCACGAGGTCGTCCTGCTCGGGCTGGACGGTGGCGGCGATGTCCCGCATGGGGCCGGTCCGGGGCCGTTCGATCTCCCGGGCGAGCAGGATCCCGGCCGCCCCTCCCCCGCCGTCCGTCAGGTGCTCGTCCTCCAGGGCCGTCAGGTCCTCCGACGCGCCGATGCCGTTCGGGGCCCAGCCGAAGCGGCGGCGGCGCAGGACGCCCTGCGGGTCGTGGGCGCCGGCCTGGTAGTAGGCGCGGGAGACGGGGGCGCGCCAGTCGACGACGAGCGGCGGGGCGGCGGGGTCCTCCGCGATCCGGCGGCGGCCGATGTGGTGGGTCTGACCGTCCTCGTGGTCGAGGCGGCCGAAGAACAGCGGCCCCGGCGGCTGTTCGCCCATCTCCTCGGCCCGGCCGCGCAGATGGCGGCCGAGGGCCTCGGCGTCGGCGCCGGACGCGGCGGTGTCCTCGCCGGTGACGACCTGCCCGGCCGCGTCCTCGGTCATGCGGGCCAGGGCGGCGCGGCAGGCCTCGTGGTGGGAGCGCTCGCGGGCGAGCTCGGATTCCGGGTGCGCGGAGGTGTCCAGTGACGTCATTCCGACGAGCCTAACGGAAAACGTTACCGGGTTACGTTTTTTACTTGGTCAGGTCAGCGCTCCGTACGGAAGCCCCGCCCGCTCCGTACGGAAGCCCCTCCCGCAGCGTCGCGAACGCCCGCCCCGCCTCCGCCACCGCGTCCGCCGCCACCGCGTCCGCCGTCTCGCCGCCCGCGATCCGGACGACGTTCCGGTCCGCGAGGACCCGGAGCACGGCCACGACCTGCCCGGCGGCGAGCCGCGCCACCAGGGGGTCGCCGCCGAGCGCGCCCGCGAGGGCCTCCTCCGTACCGGCCCGGTACGCGTGGAGGCGGGCGAGCAGCGCCGGGGTGCCGTAGAGAAGGCGGTGGTACGCCAGGACCTCGGGCGCGTCGCAGAGCCCGGTGACCGGATCGCGCCGCTCCAGGCCGTCGAGCAGGTGCGCGTACAGGGCGTCGAGCGGGGCCGTGCCGGTGGCGCGCCCCGCCTCCACCACGCGGGCCGGCTCGTCCTGGTGGTCCGCGAACCGGTGGAGGACCAGGTCCTCCTTGGCCGGGAAGTACCGGAAGAGCGTCGGCTTCGAGACCTCGGCGGCGGCGGCCACCTCCGCGACGGAGACCCCGTCGAACCCGCGCTCCAGGAAGAGCGCGACCGCCGTGTCCGACAGGACCTGCCGGGTGCGGGCCTTCTTGCGCTCGCGGAGGCCGGGGGCCGGCGGCTCCCCCGTCACGACGCGGTCCCCCCGCCTGCCACCAGGACCGCGACCCCGTCCAGGATCCGGTCCAGGCCGAAGCGGAACTCGTCCTCCGGTTCGTCGGCGACGTCGAGGACGCCCGAGTGCAGCACCCGCGTCACCGCCGGGTACTCCTCCGGGTCCGCGAGCCGCCGCAGGGTGCGGGCGTACCGGGCCATGACCTCCTCCGGCGGGTCGTCGCTCGCGGCGACCACGGCGGCGAGGTCGGCCGTCAGGACGGCCTCGTTCTTCACGTAGCCGGAGACGAGCAGGGTCACCGAGAGCACGGCGCCGTCGTCCAGGCCCGTCCCCTCCAGGGCGACGAGGGCCCTCTCCCACCAGGCGACCATGTTCGGGGTCGCGGGCGGACCGGCGACGGGGACCCGCAGCAGCCAGAGGTGACGGTGGTAGACCTCGCGCATCGCCCAGGCCCAGGCCGCCAGCGCCTCGCGCCAGTCGGTGCCGGGCGGGGGGAGTTCGGGCGGGGCGCCGGTCGCGGCCTCCTGCATGAGGACGTACAGCTCGCTCTTGGCGGAGACGTACCGGTAGAGCGACATGGTGGAGACGCCCAGCTCCTTGGCGACCCGACCCATGGAGACGGCGTCGAGCCCCTCGGCAGAGGCGAGGGAGACGGCCGCGCCGACGATCCGGTCCAGGGTCAGGCTGGGCCTCGGCCCCTTGGCGGGCCGCTCCCGCACCCCCCAGGCCGCCTCGATCGCGGGCGGCAGGAAGGACCCGCCGCCCGACGGACCGCCCGCGCGGGAATCCGCCCGGCCGCCCGCCCCGGCTCCCGCCCGCCCGTCGCCCCGGTCGCTTCCGCCGTCCGCCATGACCTTCCGCCTCCGCACCTCGTAGGCCCCGTCCCGCAGGACGCGCACGGCCCGCACCACTCGTACGACCCGCACGGCCCGTACTGCATGCACGGCCCGCACCGCTCGTACGACCCGCACGGCGCGCACAACCCGCACGGCCCCGTACAGCCCGCACGACCCGTACCGCGCCCGCCGCCCGCAGGGCCCCGCACGCTTGACGTCCATCCTAGTAATGCGTAACCCTTACACAGTAACGCGTAAGGCATACGCAGTACCGGCGCGGTGTTCCGCCGTGCCCTCCACGAGCCCAGGGAGCACGCCATGCCTCCGGCCATCGAAGCCACCGGCCTGTCCAAGAGCCACGGCACCGTCCGCGTCCTCGACGCCCTCGACCTGCGGGTCGCCGAGGGCACCGTCTTCGCCCTCCTCGGCCCCAACGGCGCCGGGAAGACCACCACCGTCCGCATCCTCGCCACCCTCACCCGGCCCGACGCCGGCCACGCGCGCGTGGCCGGGCACGACATCGTCACCGAGCGCTCCCGGGTCCGCCGCGCGATCAGCCTCACCGGCCAGTACGCCGCCGTCGACGAGACCCAGACCGGCGCCGAGAACCTGCGGACCGCGGCCCGGCTCTCCGGGCTCTCCCGCCCCGCCGCCGCCCGCCGCACCGCCGAACTCCTCGAACGCTTCCGCCTCACCGAGGCCGCCGACCGCCTCACCAGGACCTACTCGGGCGGCATGCGCCGCCGCCTCGACCTCGCCGCCGGCCTCGTCCGCGACCCCGGCACCACCCGGGTGATGTTCCTCGACGAACCCACCACCGGCCTCGACCCGCGCAGCCGCCAGGAGCTGTGGGAGGCCGTCCGCGAGCTCTCCGCCGCCGGCACGACCGTCTTCCTCACCACCCAGTACCTGGAGGAGGCCGACCGGCTCGCCGACCGGATCACCGTCATCGGCGCGGGCCGCACCCTGGCCACCGGCACCGCCGCCGAGCTCAAGTCGCGCTACGCCGGACACCGGCTCGACCTCGTCGCCCGGGACCCGGAGGCCTATCTGCGGCTCGCGTCCGCCGCGGCCCCCGTCACGACCGCCCCCGAGACGCTCGCCCTCGGCGTCCCCACCGACGGCAGCGCCGCCCACGTCCGCGAACTCCTCGACGTCCTCGACCCGGAGCGCCGGGACATCGCCCGCTTCGCCCTCCACACGGCCACGCTCGACGACGTCTTCCTCGCCCTCACCGACACCACCGCCCTCCCCGTGAACGACAAGGAGCCCAGCCGTGTCTGACGCCCTCTCCGCCGCGAGCGTCCTCGCCGGCCGCGGCATCCGGATCAGCCGCCGCAACCTCGACGCCGTCATCACCTCGATGATGCTGCCGATCATGCTGATGCTGGTCTTCGTCTACTTCTTCGGCGGAGCCATCGACACCGGCACCCGGTACGTGACCTACGTCGTCCCCGGCGTCCTCGTCCTCTGCGCCGGGTTCGGCGCGGCGAGCACCGCCGTCAGCGTCAGCGAGGACATGCGGCTCGGGGTCGTCGACCGCTTCCGCACCCTCGACATCGGCGGTACGCCGTTCCTCGCCGGGCACGTCGCCGCCACCGTCGCCCGCAACGCGCTCTCCACCACCCTCGTGCTCGGCGCGGCCTTCGCCATCGGCTTCCGCCCGGCCGGGACCGTCGCCGGCTGGCTCGCGGCGATCGGACTGCTGCTCGCCTGGATCACCGCCGTCTCCTGGCTGTCGGCGGCGCTCGGACTCGTCACGAGGTCGGCGGAGGCGGCCGGGGCCGTCACCTTCTTCATGATGTTCCTGCCGTACCCGAGCAGCGCGTTCGTCCCGATCGAGACCATGCCGAGCTGGCTGCACGGCTTCGCCGAGCACCAGCCGGTGACCCCGCTCATCGAGTCGATGCGCGGCCTGCTGCTCGACCGGCCGGCCGGTGACGCGCCGTGGATCGCGCTGGGCTGGTGCGCGGGCCTGCTGACCCTGGCGCTCGCCGCCTCCGGCTTCCTCTTCCGCCGCCGGACCCGCTGAAGTCCCCGGGAACGGCTCAGAAGATGTCGGGCGAGAACGGGCGCAGCGCGGTGCGGAACAGCAGCTCGGCACGGGCCGCCGCGCCGGGCACCGCCTCCTCGACGCGCCCGAGCCGGGCCAGCCGTACCGCCGAGTGGTCGCCGAACGCCAGCGTCCCCAGCTCGGCGACGCCGAGGACGAGGTCGGCGGACGCGTCCGTACGGACGCAGGAGGCGCCCTCCGGCGAGGCGTCGAGGCGGAAGCGCCCGCCCGCCGGGCCGTCCGCGTCCCGCACCTCCAGGACGAGGGAGTCCTCCACCGGGTACGCGCGGCCCTCCAGGAGCCGGACCACGTCCAGGACCCGCACCCACAGCATGTCCGCGTGGGACACCGTCCTCGCCGCGCGCGGATCCGGCAGGAGCTCCGGCAGCGGGTCGTCGGGAGCGCGGTGGCCGGAGCGGACGGTGGTGATCCAGTCGATCGAGCAGAGGTAGAGCCACAGGGCGCGCTCGGCGGCCGGGGTGACGGCGACCAGGTCCCGCACGGTCGCGGTGTTCACCGGCTGCTTGCCGTCGTCCCACTTGTCGTCCGAGCGGTACGACACGAACCCCTCGGGCTCGCCGGACGCCGACCGGTACACCGCGTAGTACGGCTCCGTCCACGGGTCGATCTGGAAGCCGAGGCCGGTGCCCTGCGCCCAGAGGCGCTCGGTCCGGTCGGTGACGCCGGCCCGGACCCCGGCGAGCCGGCGGTGCAGCGCGGGCCCGATCTTGCGGATCTCGTCGCCGTCGGACAGGTCGACGCGGCCGCCGTCCTCCGGGCGGCCCGAGCGGCGCGGGTCGAGCCCGGCCCGCCGCAGGTCCACGCTCCACTCGGTGGTCCAGCTCGCCGGGCCGAAGCCGAAGCGGCCGTAGATCGGGTACTCGGCGGCGATCAGGGTCGCGATCGCGTCGCCCCGCTCCTTCGCGGCGGCCAGGTCGGCGGCCATCATGCGGCTCAGCAGGCCCTGGCGCCGGTGCGTCGGCGAGACGGTCACCTGCGTGATCGCGTCGGCGGTGAGGCTGCCCCCGCCGACCGTGCTGACCTCCTGCCGGAACGAGCGGAAGGTGGCGACGACCCGGTCCCGGTCGAACGCCCCGAGGGTCCGCGCCAGGTCCGTGTGCGGCAGCCGGTCGGCCGCGTCCCCGTCCGGTACGACGGGCGGACGGAGGAAACCGGTGCGCAGGGCCCGCAGCCAGTCGGGGAACTCGGATTCCGTCACCGCGCGTACGTCGACAGTCATCCCCCGACCCTACGCAGGCCCCCGACGGGCCCGCACCGGGTTTTCGGGCGCCCCGGAAGCGGCCCCGGGAACGGCCCCGCGGGCCCCGCCGAAAGCCCCGGAAGGCCTCAGGCCAGCAGGTCGTCGACCTGCGCCTCGCCCTCCCGGTACCGGCGGGCGATCTCCGCGCCGCAGTCGTCGGCCGTCCGCTGGAGCTGCTGCCGGCGCCGGGAGATCTGCTGCTCGTACCCCGCGAGCCGGCCCATCCCCGCGTGCAGTTCGTCGTCCGTACGGGCCGTCAGGTCCGACAGCCCGACCTCGGACAGCATCTCGGCCGCGAGCCGCCGGTACTCCTCCCCGCGCGGCGTCGACAGCGTCACGTGCCGGGCCGAACTGCGGTGCCGCGAGGGCACGTCGGCGAGGATCTCCGAGAGCCGGTCGAGGACCGGCGCCTCCGGGTCGGTCCGGCGCGCCAGCTCGGCCCGCAGGATGTCGATCCGGCCCTGGAGCATCCGCCGCACGTAGCTCAGGTCGGCCTCGTCGCTCCGGGCGTCCCGGCGCAGCGCGCGCAGCTCGGGCAGCCTCAGCGTGCCGAGCTCCGGCTGCGCCCGGTCCGGCAGGGCGGGCTCGGAGGTCCGCTGCGCGGGCGGCCGCGTCGCGGAGGAGCGGCCGGCCCGCGTCAGCGGTACGGGACCGGGCGGCGTGGGCCCGGTGCCAGGTGCACTCATGAGTTTCGTCCCCTCGACCGGTGCGGAGCCGCACCGCCTGACAGGCATGGTGCCACTCCCACCCGTGCACGTGCAGGCGCTCTGCACCCGTTCGGCCCCTCCCGCGTTCGGGTGGGTAGGTTGGTGCGCATGCGAGCAGTGGTGCAGAGGGTCGACGGCGCGCGCGTCGTCGTCGCAGGGGAGACCGTCGGTGAGATCGAGGGCGAGGGGCTGTGCGTCCTGGTCGGGGTGACCCATGACGACACCCCGGAGAAGGCCGCCCGATTGGCCGGAAAGCTCTGGTCCGTCCGGGTGCTGGAAGACGAGAAGTCGTGCTCCGACGTGAACGCGCCGCTGCTCGTGATCTCCCAGTTCACCCTCTACGGAGACGCCCGCAAGGGCCGTCGCCCCACCTGGAACGCGGCCGCGCCCGGCCCGGTCGCCGAGCCCCTCGTGGACGAGGTCGTGCACCGGCTGCGCGAGCTGGGCGCGCACGTGGAGACGGGCCGCTTCGGAGCGGACATGCGCGTCTCGCTCACGAACCACGGCCCGTTCACGGTGATCGTCGAGGTCTGACCCCGGTCAGGGCTCGACGACGACCTCCTGCGCGGCCGCCGTCGTCCCGGCGACCAGGGGCGCGTCCACGGGAACGTTCCGCTTGACCAGGGCCAGGGCGATCGGGCCCAGCTCGTGGTGGCGGACGGCGGTGGTCACGAAGCCGAGCTGGCGCCCGTCCTCGCCGTCGGAGGCGAGCCGGACCGGGGTGCCGTGGCCCGGCAGGAACACCTCGCTGCCGTCCAGGTGCAGGAAGACCAGGCGGCGCGGCGGCTTCCCCAGGTTCTGCACGCGGGCGACGGTCTCCTGCCCCCGGTAGCAGCCCTTCTGGAGGTGGACGGCGCTGCCGATGAGGCCGATCTCGTGCGGGATGGTCCGGTGGTCGGTCTCGAAGCCGAGCCGCGGCCGGTACGCCTCGACCCGCAGCGCCTCGTACGCGAGGATCCCGGCCACCGGGCCGTGCGAGGCGGCGAAGGGCTCCAGGTCCGCGCGGGGCAGGAACAGGTCGCGGCCGTGCGGGGTCTCCCGTACGACGGCCCCCTCGGGGACCTCGGCGATGGAGCCCGCCGGGAGGTGGACGACCGCGGTGTCCTCCGTGCGGTCGGCGACCTCCACCCGGTAGAAGAACTTCATCGACTCCAGGTACGCGATCAACTCGCCCTGCGTGCCCGGCTCGACGTGCGCCCACACCGTCTCGCCGTCGTCGACGAGGTAGAGGGCGTGCTCGATGTGCCCGTTCGCGGAGAGGATCAGCGCCTCGGTGGCCCGCCCGGCCGGCAGGTCGGTCATGTGCTGGGTGAGCAGCAGGTGCAGCCAGCTCAGCCGGTCGTCGCCGGAGACGGTGACGACGCCGCGGTGCGAGAGGTCGACGAAGCCCTCGCCCCCGGAGAGGGCGCGCTGCTCGCGGAACAGGTCGCCGTAGTGCGCGGCGACGCCCTCGTCGTGCCCTTCCGCGGCGACGGCGCCGGGCAGGGACAGCAGGGGGCTGGTCGTGGAATGTCGCTGCATGGGGAAAGCCTACGACTCCGTGTCCAGGGGGGCGCCGGGCGTCCGGGCCCCGGTGGGCATCCGGGCCCCGGTGGGCATCCGGGCCCCGGTGGGCATCCGGCGCCCGCCGGACATCGGGGATCCGCCGCCGGGCGTCGGGCCCGCCCCCGGGCCTACTCGCCCGCCGGGATCTCCTCGCGCTTCTTCGCGGCGCAGTCCCCGCACCTTCCGAAGATCGCGAAGTGCTTCATGTCCGTCTCGAAGCCGAAGGTCTCGCGGAGCTTCCCGGTGAACTCGGCCGCCACCTCGACGTCCGCCTCGATCACCCCGGAGCAGTCCCGGCAGACCAGGTGGAGGTGGTGGTGCCGGTCGGCGAGGTGGTACGTCGGGGCCCCGTGCCCCAGGTGCGCGTGGCTGACGAGCCCGAGCTCCTCCAGGAGCTCCAGGGTCCGGTACACGGTGGAGATGTTCACCCCGGAGGCCGTCTTGCGGACCTCGCAGAGGATGTCGTCGGGCGTCGCGTGCTCCAGCGCGTCGACCGCTTCCAGGACAAGCTGGCGCTGCGGCGTCAGCCGGTAGCCGCGCTGCCGCAGGTCGCTCTTCCAGTCGGTGCTCACCACGCCCCCCAGTGTAGGAGGGCGCGGCGCGCGACCCCAGGCCTTCGCCGGACGGAAGGGTCCACTCAGCGGAAGAAGGCGATGCCGTCGTCCGGCATGTCGGGCAGGTTGCGGGCCATCTCCGCGACCTCCTCCGGGGTGACGACCTTCTTCAGGTGCGCCGACATGTACGGCCGCAGCGGGACCTCGGGGGTCGCCTTCTCGCCCACCCACATCAGGTCGCTCTTGACGTAGCCGTACAGGCGCTTGCCGCCGCTGTACGGACCCGAGGCGGCCGTACGGGCGACGGCGTCCGTCGCCAGGTCGATCTGCGGCTTCTGGTCGGCGAGCTCGCCGTACCAGATCTCGACGACGCCCTGGTCGCGGATCATGACGACCTCGACCTTGCGGTCCTTGTCGATCCGCCAGTAACCGCTCTCGCTCTCCAGCGGACGGACCTTGTTGCCCTCGTCGTCCAGGACCCAGGAGTGCGAGTGGTACTCCAGGAAGTCCCGGCCGTCGTGGCTGAAGGTCACGGACTGGCCGAAGTTGCACTTCTCGGCGCCGGGGAAGTCGGAGACGCCCGCGCCCTCCCACGTGCCGAGCAGGAACGCGAGGGGGACGAGGTCCGGGTTGAGGTCGGACGGAATCTCGATCATGAGCAGCTCTGGCGTTCTCTAGAGGTGGATTACCGCTGGCCCTGGTACAGCTTCTTCACTGCCAGGCCCGTGAAGGCGAGCACGCCCACGCAGACCAGGACCAGCAGAGCTTCGAAGAAAAAGATCACGGAGTGCTCCTCGACTGAGGTGTGAAGGCGGAACGGGCCGGACCCCAGCTTAGTGGCCTGGGGTCCGGCCCACTCGGTGAGGTGGGTCTCGGCACGGGTTCCGCGCGGGCGGCGGTCAGCCGAGGAGCTGCGCCTGGAGGGCGACGGTCTGCTGGAACGGCACGGTCAGGGTCCCGCCCTTCCGGGTCTGGGTGACCACCCCGATCGTGTCCCCGGCCTGGATGTAGGCCCACCGGGTCTGCTCGGGGCCGTACGGCTCCGTCTCCGCGTAGGCGTAGAGGGAGAGGTACGGCACCGCGACCTTCTGGAGGGACGCGTCGATCTCCGCGGCCTCGACGCCGAGGGGCATCCTGGTGGTCTTGGAGACCCCCTCCATGGTCTCGTCCTTGAAGTCCTCCGCGAACGCCACCGACGCGAACCGCAGCAGGTGCACCCGGGTGGTCGTGCCGTCCGGCGTGGTCCAGCCGCGGGCGGCGACGTGCCGGAGCGCCGAGTCCGCCATGTACTCCCTCACCCCGGCCCGGTCCTTCTCGGGAAGGAGCGCGAGGTAGGAGTCGAGGCCGGTCCAGCCGCCGTTCAGCTTCGGGTCGGCCGTGGCGCCCGCCGGGGCGGGCAGCAGGAGCTTGCGCAGGTCGGCGTGGTGGATCTCGCCGTCGTTGCCCTCGGTCCACGGGCGCGGGACGTCCTCGGGCAGCGCCGGGAGGGCGAGCTCCGGATAGTTCCAGCGGCCGTCGGACTCGGTCGCGAGACCGGGCACGTCGGTGCGCTCCAGGGCGGTGATGCCCAGGGCCGTACCGGCGCCGACGCCGCCGCAGACGAGCACGGCGGCGGTCCAGCGGACGATGCCCCACAGGAGGGGCCGCCGGGACTTCTTCGGCGCGGGGGCGGAGACGGGCTCGGGCTCGGGTACGGAGACGGCCTCGGGTGCGGGGACGGGTGCGGGCTCCGTCGCGGGCGCGGGTGCGGGCGCGGGTGCGGGCGTAGGCGCGGGCGCGGATGCGGGGACGGGCGGCGCCGGCGGCGCCGGTGTCAGGGCCTGCTCGGTCATACGTACTCCCCCGGGGACGCGATGTGGTCGAGCTGCTGCTTCAGGAGGTCCGCCACGCGCGCCTCGTCGAACGGCTTGGCGCCCACCGCCTTGAAGGTGACCATGACCTCGGAGTCGTACGCGAGGCAGATCATCTGCTTCAGCGCCAGGGCCTTCTCCTTCTTGTCCAGCTCGTCGTTCTCGGGCGCGGTGTAGCAGACGGCGTCGCGGTGGTCCTTGATCTTGGGTCCCTTCGGGAACTCCAGGAAGTCCATGACCTCCTTGCGCAGCCGGTAGCTGTCCTTGACCCGCTTCTTGTCCTTCATCCGCGCGATCTGGAAGGAGGCGACGACGTCGCGGTCGGGGTCGGCGAAGGTGCGGACCGCGATGCCCCCGATGCCGAGCCGGTCGACCTGCTTCTCGAACTCCCGGCGCTTCTTCCCGGAGAGCCCCTTGCCCTCCTGCTTCATCAGGGCGGTGGCCTCCGCGGCGCCGAGTTCGCCGTCGTTCCCGTACAGCTCCTCGTCGGGACCGAACTCGTACCCCTCCGGCAGCGGGAGGAGGAGCCTGCTCAGCGGGGTTCCGGCCTTGCCGCGCGCCAGGGCGGCGGCCGGGTCCTCGTCCCGCGCGGTCTTCTCCGGCGTGCCCCACACCTGCGTCGGCGCGGTGCGGTCGGCGGAGGAGACGGTCAGGGCGGTGTACGTGACGCCGCCGCCGATCAGGCCGAGGACGAGCACGGAGGGCAGGACGACGCCGAGGAGGATCCGGCGGGCTCCCCTCTTCCCCGGAGTCTCCGCCCGCTGCTCGCCCGCCTCTTCGGTCACGGGTTCGGTCACGTCGTTCCAGTCCTCACTCACAGGCGCCCCAGCTGTCGCTCGGCCAGCGAACGGATGTCGTTCTCGGAGATCTTCTTCGTGTCCACGATGAAGATCTCCACCGCGATGTCACCGCGGTGGAAGTAGGCCCTGGCCCGGTACATGTCGAGGTAGCCGGCCTTCCGCTTCACGGGGAAGACGTAGTAGCGGCCGTTGGTCGAGCCCTTGAGCTCCCGGCCCTCGTTCCGGGCGAAGTCCTCGTCGGGCATGTAGCCCTGCTGGTCCTCGACGTACTCCCGCGCCCCGAGGACGTCGTTCGCGCGGTACTGGATCAGCCGGACGTCGACCTCCCGGTGCTCACCCGTCGCCCAGGAGGCGACCGCGACCCGCTGGAGGCCCAGGCCGATCTGGTGGTCGAGGGCCCCGCTCGGCCTGTCGAACATCGAGGTGAACGCGGACACGTCCATCCAGCCGTCGGTGTCGGCGGCGTCGGCGTTCCTCGCGCCGGCGGGCTTCGGCAGCAGCAGCTTCCGCAGGTCGCCCCGGGCCTTCGTCCGGAGGTCCTCCGACGCGGGGAGCGGCTTCGCCTTCTGCCCCTTCGGGAGGGACTTCGGCTGGACGAGGCCCGGCTGGTTCAGCGGCGGAAGGGCGGTCGGTTCGCGCTGGGCCTGGACGCCGTAGCCGACGGCGGTGCCGCCGACGAGGCCGATGACGGCGGCGACGGCGATCAGCCCGACGGTACGGAGGACGCGGCGGCGGGGCCGTGCGGCGGCCCCGGGCGCGGTGTCCGGCCCGGCCTGGGGCGCGGCACTCGTCTCGGCCTCGGGCGCGGGCCCGGCACTCGTCTCGGCCGCGGGCGCGGTGTCGGGCGCGGGCGCGGTGTCGGTCGGCGCGTCCGGTTTCACCGGCGGTGGTGCCGTTCCCTGGTCAGGGATGGTTGCTTCGTCGTTCAAGAGTCCCCCCACGAGACCTGAAGCACGGATTCCACAACCCGCGCACCCACCTGACCCGTGAGGGGTGCATGGGGTTGCGGTGGTCCGCATTACAGTTCGGTGTATGGCGAAGAAGCTCGTGATCAAGGTGACCGCCGGGGCCGACTCCCCCGAACGCTGCTCGCAGGCCTTCACGGTGGCCGCCGTGGCCGTCGCCAGCGGGGTCGAGGTGTCGCTCTGGCTGACCGGCGAGTCCGCCTGGTTCGCCCTCCCGGGCCGGGCCGCCGAGTTCGAGCTCCCGCACGCCGCACCGCTGCCGGACCTGCTCGACTCGATCCTGGTGGGCGGGCGCGTGACGCTCTGCACGCAGTGCGCGGCCCGCCGCGAGATCACGGAGAAGGACGTCCTGAACGGCGTCCGCATCGCCGGCGCGCAGGTCTTCGTCCAGGAGGCGACGGCGGACGACGTACAGGCCCTCGTCTACTGACCCGCTGGACTCCGTCCGACGGCTCCCGGGCGACGCCCCCGAGCCCCGACCCGCCGCACGGGCCCTACCGCCCCCCGCGCTTCTTCCCGTCCAGCTCGTCCCACCACTCGTCCGACTTCGGGTCCCCCGAGGGATCGTCCCACCAGCGGTCCTCCGGGCCCCGGCGGTTCGCGATCATCGCGGCGACCGGGGGGATGACCATGGCGACGACGCACATGGCGACGGCGGCCGGCATCGAGAAGAGGCGCACGACGGCCCAGGCGCCCACGAAGAGGACGAGGCAGGCGCCCATCATCCAGAAGTAGACGTGGCGACGGCGTGCGTACACCCCTTCAGCCTACGTCCGGGCAGACCGAAGGGCCGTGCCCCAAGTCCCGGAATGGCGTCCAACCCCCCAGGAGGCACGGCCCTTCGGCCGGTAAGGCGTCGCGGATCAGACCGCGATGGCGACCTCCGCGAGGCCGCCCTTCTGCGCCACGACCTTGCGGTCGGCGGTGCCGCCCGGCACCAGGGCGCGGACGGTCCAGGTGCCCTCGGCCGCGTAGAAGCGGAACTGTCCGGTGGCGGAGGTCGGAACCTCGGCCGTGAACTCGCCGGTCGAGTCCAGGAGGCGGACGTAACCGGTGACCGGCTCGCCGTCCTTGGTCACGAAGCCCTGGATGGTGGTCTCACCGGGCTTGATCGTCGAGGCGTCGGGGCCGCCGGGCTGCGCTCCACACATGCTGTTCTGTCCTTACGGTCGAGGGGTCCGGAGGAAGGGGAGGTCCGGAGGGGTTACTTGGCGGCGCCGAGCTCGATCGGCACGCCGACGAGGGAGCCGTACTCGGTCCACGAGCCGTCGTAGTTCTTGACGTTCGGGACCTCGAGGAGCTCGTGCAGGACGAACCACGTGAGCGCGGAGCGCTCGCCGATGCGGCAGTAGGCGATGGTGTCCTTCGCCAGGTCGACCCGCTCGTCCTCGTAGAGGGCCTTGAGCTCGTCGTCCGACTTGAACGTGCCGTCGTCGTTGGCGTTCTTCGACCACGGGATGTTGCGGGCGCTCGGCACGTGGCCGGGGCGCTGCGACTGCTCCTGCGGGAGGTGCGCCGGGGCGAGCAGCTTGCCGGAGAACTCGTCGGGCGAGCGGACGTCGACCAGGTTCTGGGCGCCGATCGCGGAGACGACGTCGTCGCGGAAGGCGCGGATCGAGGCGTCCTGGGCCTTGGCCTTGTACTCGGTGGCCGGGCGGCTGGGGACCTCGGAGCCGTCGACCAGGTCGCGGGAGTCGAGCTCCCACTTCTTGCGGCCGCCGTCGAGGAGCTTCACGTCCTGGTGGCCGTAGAGCTTGAAGTACCAGTAGGCGTAGGAGGCGAACCAGTTGTTGTTGCCGCCGTAGAGCACGACCGTGGTGTCGTTCGCGATGCCCTTGGCCGAGAGGAGCTTCTCGAAGCCCTCCTGGTCGATGAAGTCGCGGCGGACCGGGTCCTGGAGGTCCTGGGTCCAGTCGATGCGGATGGCGTTGCGGATGTGGTTCTTGTCGTAGGCCGAGGTGTCCTCGTCGACCTCGACGAGGGCGACCTGCGGGTTGTCGAGGTTGGCCTCGACCCAGTCCGCGTCGACCAGGACGTCGCTGCGAGCCATGCTGTTCTCCTCCGGGGCAGTGTGCGGCGGTGCGGTGCGGGGTGGTGCGGGTACGCGTCGGAAGCGTGTGCACGACGGCGTACGGCTGCGCGAGATGGGGCCCCGACTTCGGTCGGCGGGCCGTGAGGAAGGGCGGGGTCGGACGTCCCGCTCAGACGGAGCGACAGAGCATGGCGGCGACGCGGCACAGGTCCACTGCCCGCCGCTTCGTGAGATCCGCCTGTCGCTTCATGCCCACGATCGTAGGGACGGACAGGCGGCCGTGTCACCGGCGTGTCGTATTTTGAGACGCGATCGTCCGAGATATGAGACGCGATCACGGTACGGGGCGGCTCCGGGCGCCTCCGCACCGAGGTGTCCGGTTTCTTTTCTGCGGATCGGACAGCGCCGTCTCAGAATGTGACCAGCCGGTAGGGGTGGCGCCCCCACCGGGCCGGGGCCGGGCCGTCAGGGCCCAGGGACTCAGCCCGTCAGGGCCATGTCCTTGCCCGAGACCGTGACCGCCAGGCCCTCCGGGCGCGGCTCGACCTTCTCCACCTTCATCCCGGCGAGCACCTGGAGCGGGCGCTCGAAGTCGGTGCGGGCCCGGACCAGGTCCTCCACGCCCGGGATGCCCTCGCCGGGCACCTCGTCGGCGCGGAACCGGATCGTGTCGCCGTTCACGACGGATACCGTCGAGACGACCGTGCGGGTCAGGGTGCGGCCCAGGACCTTGACGCTGCCGGTGACCTCCACCTTGCCCTCGCCGCCGTAGGCGACGGTGGCCTCGCGCTCGGAGGCGGCGGTGAGGTCCGCGTAGGAGATGAGGGCCGTGCCGGTCGCGGAGCCCGCCTTCGCGCCCGTCCAGCCGCCGGTCACGGTCACGTCCCGCAGGACCATGTCCAGCTCGCCGACCCGGATCTGCCGGTCGCCCGCCCGCGCCTGGATCCCGGTCGCCCGCACGTCGACCCGGTCGAACCGGTCGGTCGCGACCTGGGTGAGGAAGGGGAAGCCCTTGATGTCGACCTCGACCGACTCGCTCCGGAGACCGGAGAGCTTCGTCCGGTCCGCCGCCTCCGACTCCGTGTACGCCGCGGCGAGGCGGTCGACCCCCACGAGGATCCCGCCGAGGACGACGGCCAGGATGAGCAGAATCCGCAGTGCTCGCATGGGCTGTGCGTCCCCCCGTGAAAGTGTTCGGCCCCCGACACGAAGATCGACGTGCCGGGGGTCCGGTTGGTTCCCGCGCCCGGACGGTCTCCGGGGCGCATCGGGGTGCCGCGTCAGCCCAGGGCGCGGCCGAGCAGGTACACGGCGGGCGCGGCGGCGGTCAGCGGCAGCGCGACGCCCGCGGTCATGTGGACGAACCGCGACGGGTAGTCGTAACTGGCCGCCCGCAGGCCGACAAGGGCGCAGACCCCGGCGCCGAGACCGAGCAGCGCCCCGGACGCGCCCAGGTCCGTGAAGCCGCCGGCCGCGATCCCGGCACCCGCCGAGGCGAGCAGCGCGGCGACCGCGGAGACCGGGCCGGGCAGCGGGAGCGCCTTCGCGAGGACGGCGGCGGCGACCGCGACCCCGCCGACGACCACCGCGTCGGGGGCCGCGCCGAGGTGCCCGGTGGCGATCACGGTCAGCGCCGCCGAGGCGACGGTGGCCATCAGGCCGTACATCCGCTCGTCCGGGTCCGCGTGGCTGCGGAGCTGGAGCACGAGGCAGAGCAGCACCCAGACGCCGAGCGTGCCCAGGATCGCGGGGGCCGCGTTCTCCCGGCCGACGACGAGCAGGGCGCCGTCGGCGGCCAGGCCGCCGGCGAAGGCGAGGGCGATGCCCTGCCGGGCCGGCCACATGCCGTTGAGCCGGAACCAGCCGGCCGCGGTGAGGCCCTGGAGCAGGACGAGCGGGAGGAGCAGCCCGTAGGGGCCGAGGGCGGCGCCGCCGGCGATCAGCAGGCCGAGGACCGCCGTCAGGGCGGCGGGCTGCATGCCGGGCTCGATGATCGGCGAGCGGCCCTCGGCGCGGGCGCGCTGGGCGTCGGTGATCCGGGTGTTCCCGGAGGTGGTGGGCGAGGAGTAGGCGGGCCCGCCGTCGGCCGCGGGGGCCGGTGCCGGGGGCTGGGCCTGGTCCTGGGCCTGGTCGGCGGCCGGAGCCTGAGTGTGGACCGGGGCGGGGGCGGGCATCGGAGCCGCCGCCTGCTGCGGCTGGGGCTGGGCCTGGGGCTGGGGCTGGAACTGCTGCTGCCGGTACGCGCCCGCGTAGGACTCCGGCGACTGCTGCCCGTACGCCTGCGGCTGGGGCTGCGGCTCGTACGGCTGCGGGTACGGCTGTGCCTGCGGCTGCGGCTGCGACTCGTACGCCGGCGGCTGCTGTCCGTACGTCTGCTCCTGCCCGTACGCCTGCGGCTGCCCGTACGCCTGCGGCTGCCCGTACGCCTGCGGCTCGTACGCCCGCGGCGGCTGCTGCTGCCCGTACGGGTCGGGGGCCTGCGGCCGGGGCCGGACGGCCGGCTGGTACTGGGTGTCCCAGGTCTGGCCCTCCCACGTCTGCGTGACGTCGGGGCCCTGCTGCCCGTCCGCGTACGGGTCGTACGGCTGCTGCCCGCCCGCGTACGGGTCCGGCTGCTGTCCGCCGTGGTGCTGGTCGTTGCTCATTGCTCTGGGGTTCACCCTCCTGCGAACGGGGGGAGCACCTCGACCGTGCCGCCCTCGGCAAGCCGTACGGTCTCATGGCTCCGGGTGCCGACGGGGTCGCCGTCGACCAGGAACGAGCACCGCTGGAGGACCCGGACGAGCTCTCCCGGGTGCTTCGCCCGGACCGCGTCCAGGGCCTCGGCCAGGTGCTCGGCGGCGTACGGCTCCTCGGCGACACCGGCGGCCGCCTTGGCCGCGGCCCAGTAGCGGATGGTTCCCGCTGCCATAGCGGCGCTCCCTTCGTTCGTGTGCGCGCCGCTCCCCATGATGGGCCATGCGCGCGTGGGCCGGACCGGTGACCGCCGTCCCGGTGAACCGCGCGGGAGAGGGTTCCCGAACCGCCCCGACACGGCCGCCTCACCCCCGCGCAACATGGCGGTCCGGGTGCGGGAAGTGAGCGAAGAGACATCCACGATGTGAAATCCGCCCTCTCCACCGGAAGGCATCTGGGTTATTCTGCTGGGCAGAGGATCCGGGCGACGCAGCCACCGGGTCCTTTTGCGTTTTCCGACCGTTGTTACGGACGGATGAACAAAAGCTCTCAGGGCGCGAGAGCCGGCAGAGCCGTACGAAGCAGTGCACGTCCTCGCAGGGACCGAGGAAGGAACCGACCTTATGGGCGAGCGAACCGAGCACGATCGCATGACCACGACCGGGGCGGGTGGTGGGCGATGAGTTCACTGCTCCTCCTGACCAACGCCCTCCAGCCGTCGACCGAGGTGCTCCCCGCACTCGGTCTGCTGCTGCACAACGTCCGGGTGGCCCCGGCCGAGGGCCCGGCCCTCGTGGACACCCCCGGCGCGGACGTGATCCTCGTCGACGGCCGCCGCGACCTCCCGCAGGTGCGCTCGCTCTGCCAGCTGCTGCGGTCCACCGGACCCGGCTGTCCGCTGATCCTCGTCGTCACGGAGGGCGGCCTCGCGGCCGTCACCGCCGACTGGGGCATCGACGACGTCCTCCTGGACACGGCGGGACCGGCCGAGGTCGAGGCGCGGCTGCGGCTCGCCATGGGCCGCCAGCAGATCGTCTCCGACGACTCCCCGATGGAGATCCGCAACGGCGACCTGTCGGTCGACGAGGCGACGTACAGCGCGAAGCTCAAGGGCCGGGTCCTGGACCTCACCTTCAAGGAGTTCGAGCTCCTGAAGTACCTCGCCCAGCACCCGGGCCGGGTCTTCACGCGCGCGCAGCTCCTCCAGGAGGTGTGGGGGTACGACTACTTCGGCGGCACCCGTACGGTCGACGTCCACGTGCGGCGGCTGCGGGCGAAGCTCGGCCCCGAGCACGAGTCCCTCATCGGCACCGTCCGCAACGTCGGCTACCGCTTCGTCACCCCCGAGAAGGTGGAGCGGGCGGCCGAGGAGGCCCGTGCCAAGGAGGAGGCGCGCGTCAAGGGCACCACGGAGGACGTCACCCCCTCGGGGGACAGGAACGTGGCAGACGCCACAGTGCGGCCTGCCGGTAGGTAGGTCCCCCCGCGTAGACTGCCGCGCGTGGCCAAGGTGACGCGGGATGACGTAGCTCGACTGGCGGGTACTTCGACCGCGGTCGTGAGCTACGTCATCAACAACGGACCCAGGCCGGTCGCCCCGGCCACGCGCGAGCGTGTCCTCGCCGCCATCAAGGAGCTGGGCTACCGCCCCGACCGGGTGGCCCAGGCGATGGCGTCCCGGCGCACCGACCTCATAGGCATGATCGTCCCGGACGCGCGCCAGCCCTTCTTCGCGGAGATGGCGCACGCGGTCGAGCAGGCCGCCGCCGAGCGCGGCAAGATGGTCCTCGTCGGGAACTCCGACTACCGGACCGAGCGCGAGATCCACTATCTGCGCGCCTTCCTCGGGATGCGGGTCTCCGGTCTGATCCTGGTCAGCCAGGGCATGAGCGAGCAGGCCGCGAGCGAGATCGAGGCCTGGGACGCGCGCGTGGTGCTGCTGCACGAGCGGCCCGAGGCGATCGACGACGTGGCCGTCGTCACCGACGACATCGGCGGCGCCCAGCTCGTCACCCGCCACCTCCTGGAGCACGGCCACCCGTACGTGGCGTGCCTCGGCGGCGTCCCGAACACCCCGGCCGTGGGCGACCCGGTCGCCGACCACGTCGAGGGCTGGCGGCGGGCCATGGTCGAGGCGGGCCGCTCCACCGAGGGCCGGCTCTTCGAGGCACCGTACAACCGCTACGACGCCTACCAGGTGGCCCTGAAGCTGCTCGCCGGTCCGGACAGGCCGCCGGCCATCTTCTGCTCCACCGACGACCAGGCCTTCGGCGTGCTGCGGGCGGCGCGCGAGCTGCGGATCGAGGTGCCGACCGAGCTGGCGGTCGCGGGCTTCGACGACGTGAAGGAGGCGGCGCTCACCGACCCGCCGCTGACGACCGTCTACTCGGACCGCCCGGCGATGGCCCGGGCGGCCGTCGACCTGGTCCTCGACGACTCGCTGCGGGTGGCGGGCTCGCGCCGCGAGCGGGTGAAGCTCTTCCCGTCGGCCCTGATCGTGCGCCGCTCCTGCGGCTGCGACGGCGGCGGACCGGACCTGGCACGGCTCTCGACCCCGCGCTGAGCCCCGGCCCGTACAGGGCTTCACACGGAGGCCTTTACATCGGGCATACAGGCTTCTGTCGGGCTTCTCAGCCGCTCCTCAGACGCCTCTCATGTACGGCTCCGAGAGTCTTCCCATGACGGATCACCAGGAGCAGCCGCAGCAGCCGTACTACCCGCCGAGGCCGCCGTACGAGCCGGGCCGGGCCCCCCACGAGCCGTTCACCACCGAGCACGGCACCACGATCTGGCCGTCCGGCGGCCACGGCGGTCACGTCCCGCCGCCGGCGGACCCGGCGCCCACCGCCGCCGTCCCGGGCCCCCGCCGCCGCGCCAGGCGCGGGGTCGGGCTCATGGCGGCCGTGGCCATCGCGGCCGCCGCGGTCGGCGGCGGCGCGGCCACGCTGGTCCAGCGGCTCGTCTCCGACCCGGCGACGGCCTCCGCCTCCGCCCCCGTGGCCGGCACGAACGTGGCCGCGCGCGGCACCGGCACGGTCGCCGGGGTCGCCGCCGCCGTCTCCCCCTCCATCGTGGAGATCTCCGCCGCCTCGAACTCCGGCAAGTCCACCGGCTCGGGCGTGATCATCACCTCCGACGGCGAGATCGTCACCAACAACCACGTGATCTCCGGCGCCTCCGAGATCACCGTGCGGCTGGACGACGGCAGCACCTACCCGGCCGAGGTCGTCGGCACGGACCCCGACAAGGACCTGGCGCTGATCAAGCTGAAGGGCGCGTCCGGCCTGAAGGCCGCTTCGCTCGGGGACTCGAAGGACGTGAAGGTCGGCGACGAGGTCGTGGCCATCGGCTCCCCCGAGGGGCTGACCGGGACCGTCACCAGCGGCATCGTCTCCGCCCTCGACCGGGACGTGACCGTCGCCAAGGACGAGGACCAGGGACAAGGACAGGGCCAGGGCCAGGACCGGCAGCAGTACGACCCCCGGCAGGGGTGGCCGTTCGAGTTCGGCGGGCAGCAGTTCAACGGCGACACGGGCTCGTCGAAGACCACGTACAAGGCGCTCCAGACCGACGCCTCGCTCAATCCGGGGAATTCCGGCGGCGCGCTGATCAATATGAACGGCGAGATCATCGGAATCAATTCGGCCATGTATGCGCCCAGTTCTTCGAACGGCTCCACGGCCGGGAGCGTCGGCCTCGGATTCGCGATCCCGATCGACACCGTGAAGGCCGACCTGGACGGACTCCGCTCGGGCGGCGACAACTGAACACGTGGGACGCTGCCCCCATGACGGGACAGCAGAACGAAGCCGAGCGGATCCTCATCGTCGACGACGAGCCCGCCGTACGGGAGGCCCTGCGCCGCAGCCTCGCCTTCGAGGGGTACGCGACGCGGGACGCCGTCGACGGGCTCGACGCGCTCGCCGCCGTGGAGTCGTACGCCCCCGACCTCGTCGTCCTCGACGTGCAGATGCCCCGCATGGACGGCCTGACGGCGGCCCGCCGGATCCGGGCGTCCGGCTCGACCGTGCCGATCCTGATGCTCACCGCCCGCGACACCGTCGGCGACCGGGTCACCGGGCTCGACGCGGGCGCGGACGACTACCTGGTGAAGCCCTTCGAGCTGGACGAGCTGTTCGCCCGCATCCGGGCCCTGCTGCGCCGCAGCTCGTACGCGACGGCGTCGTCCGCCGCGCCGGAGGACGACGTCCTCTCCTTCGAGGACCTGCGGATGAACCCGGCCACCCGCGAGGTGACCCGGGGCGGCCGGCCCGTGGAGCTGACGCGGACCGAGTTCACGCTCCTGGAGATGTTCATGGCGCACCCGCGCCAGGTGCTGACCCGCGAGCAGATCCTCAAGGCCGTGTGGGGCTTCGACTTCGAGCCGAGCTCGAACTCGCTCGACGTGTACGTGATGTACCTGCGGCGCAAGACGGAGGCGGGCGGCGAGCCGCGCCTGGTCCACACGGTGCGGGGCGTGGGGTACGCGCTGCGCGGAGGGGGCGGGGAGTGACGGCGTCCCCTCCGCCCCCGCCCGCGGTCCGGCCCGGATCCCGCTTCCGCCCGCTGGCCTGGTTCCGCTCCCGGCCGCTGCGCTCCCGGCTCGCCCTGCTGACCGCCGTCGCGGTGGCGCTCGCGGTGGCGGCGGTGTCGCTGGCGTGCTGGTTCGTGACGCGGGAGCAGCTGGAGAACGAGCTGGACTCCTCGCTGAGCTCCACCCGGCTGGATCCGGGCGGGTTGCAGAACATCCTGTCGTCCTGCCGCCAGGGCAGCACGCCGCCGGCGGTGGTGGGCTCGTACAAGGTGCAGGTGATCTTCGCCGACGGGAGCGTGTGCATCTCGGGGGAGGCCGCCATCCCGGTCGGGCGGGGCGACCTCGCGGTGGCGCAGGGCCGGCTGGAGGACGTCCTGCACACGGTGAGGGACGACGCCGGGCGCGAGATGCGCGTCTACACCTATCCGCAGGAGAGGGCGCCCGGCCTCGCGGTCTCCCTCGCCCGGCCCCTCTCCGAGATCGACAACTCGATGTCCACGCTGCGCTGGGTGCTGCTCCTGGTCTCCGGGATCGGGGTCGTCGGCGCGGGCGCGGCCGGCCTGTGGGTGGCGCGGACCGGTCTGGAGCCGGTGAACCGGCTGACGGGGGCCGTCGAGCACGTGGCGGCGACCGAGGACCTGACGGTCCGCATCCCGGTGGAGGGCGAGGACGAGATCGCCCGCCTGTCGCGCTCGTTCAACGCGATGACGGCGGCGCTCGCGACCTCCCGGGACCTCCAGGCGCGGCTGATCGCGGACGCGGGCCACGAGCTGCGGACGCCGCTGACCTCGCTGCGCACCAACGTCGAACTCCTCGCGCGGAGCGAGGAGACGGGCCGGGCGATCCCGCCGGAGGACCGGCGGGCCCTGATGGCCTCGGTGAAGGCGCAGATGACGGAGCTGGCGTCGCTGATCGGGGACCTCCAGGAGCTGGCCAGGCCGGACGCGGGGCGGTCGGGCCCCCTGGAGGTGGTGCCGCTGCACACGGTGCTGCGGGCGGCCCTGGACCGGGCGCGGCTGCGCGGCCCGGAGCTGGCCTTCGTGACGGACCTGGCGCCCTGGTACGTACGGGCGGAGACTGCGGCGCTCGAACGGGCGCTGGTGAACGTCCTGGACAACGCGGTGAAGTTCTCGCCGCCCCGGGGCACGGTCGAGGTGACCCTGATGCGGGGCGAGCTGACGGTCCGGGACCACGGCCCGGGCATTCCGGCGGACGAGCTGCCGCACGTCTTCGACCGCTTCTGGCGCTCGCCGTCGGCCCGCAGCCTGCCGGGCTCGGGCCTGGGCCTGTCGATCGTGGCGCGCACGGTCCGGCAGGCGGGCGGCACGGTCGCGCTGGCCCCGGCGGAGGGCGGCGGGACGGTGGCGACGGTCCGGCTGCCGGGGGCGCCGACACCGCCGCCGGGCGGGGCCTCCGGAGCCTCAGTTGTGCCGGAGGAGGGCCTCGACAAGCCCTGACCGGGTGTTCGGGAAGTCCAGGGGGACGATCCCGAGCTCGGTCCGGCCGGCCATCTCGGCGCTGTCGAGGAAGCCGTGGACGCGGGGGTTGAGCCGGTCGGAGTTCCAGCGGGGCGGGAGGTACGCGGAGGTGCTGACGAAGTTGACGTAGAGCCGTCCCGGCTGGGCGACGGCGGCCCGGAAGTGGGCCTGGACCTTGGGGTACTTGGCGTCGGGCAGCGCGTTCCAGTCGTCCTGGAGGGCGATCTGGGCCCCGTCCCACCACTTCAGGCCGGGCAGCCCGCCGTTGTCGGCGATGAGGACGACCTTCCCGCGGGCCTCGCCGAGGAGCGGCAGCCGGTCGCCGACGCGGAAGAGGGGGCGCCAGCCGCGGTGGTCGAGGTAGTCGTCGAAGACGGCCCGGAAGGTGGCGTCGGACTCCTCGGAGTACTCCTGCTTGACCCGCATGAGGACGGTCTCGGAGGGGTGCGCGGCGAGGAAGTCCCGGCAGGCGATCAGCACGTCGCCGAACATCATGTTCTGGTACGAGGCCCCGTGGTGGATCGCGAACGAGCCCCCGGTCACCCGGCAGCGCACGTCCAGGAAGCGGATGCCGCTGTCCAGCTGCTGGGCGATCGTGGTGTTCTGGCACTCGCTCCAGGGCCCGCCGAACCGGGCGCCGGAGTCGTGCGTGCCGGGGATGGTGAGCCGGGTCAGCTCGGTGCCGTCCCCGTGCGCGGCCATCCACGCCCGTACGTCCACGGCCGAGGCGGGGGGCGCCCCGACGAGCAGGGCGGCACCGGCGGCCGCGGCCCCCACGAGGAATCGTCGTCGGTCCATGGCACCGCACTATGACAGGTTCACTTCAATACCCGCCAGGGTGCGGCACGAGGGAGACGGAAAAGGGGCGGCGGCCGGGGACGGAAGAGGGTCGGCGCCGCGGAACGCGAAGGGGCGGCGGCCCGCCGAAACGGTCCGCCGCCCCTCCCGTACGCGTTACTTGACGACCGTGATGCGGTCCGCCGCCGGCGCCGGCAGCGGCGCGGAGGCCGAGGAGTGGGCCGCCAGGTAGGCGGTGAACATGTCCAGGTCGGACGCGCCGACCAGCTTGTTCCTGTGCTCCTTCAGGACCGGGAAGCCGTCACCGCCACCGGACAGGAACTCGTTCATCGCGACCCGGTAGGTCTTCGCCGGGTCGATCGGCTCGCCGTTCAGCCGCACCGAGGAGACCACGACCCGGTCGGCGCCGGTCTTGGTCATGTCCAGGGTGTACGTGAAGCCCTTCGACACCTGGAGGATCTTCGGGGACGCCAGGTTGGCGCCGCTGACCTGCTGCTGGAGCACGGTGACGAGCTGGGCGCCGGTCAGGTCGACCGCCGTCATCATGTTGGTGAACGGCTGGACGGTGTACGCCTCGCCGTAGGTCACGACCCCGTCGCCCTCGGCGCCGGACGCCTTGCGGGTCAGGGGCGCGCGGATGCCGCCGGGGTTCATCAGGGCGAGCTGGGTGCCGCCCTTGTCGGCCGGGGCCATGCCCTCCAGCTGCGCGTCCGCGATCAGGTCGCCCAGCGGCTTCTCGTAGACCTGGGGGTCGAGGGGGTTCTCGATGTCGGCGGCGATGTGGCCGACGGGGCGGTTGGCGATCGGCGCGGCCAGGGTCTTCCAGCGGTCGATCAGCCTGCTCATGTCACGGGCCGGCTTCACGTCACGGGTGACGACGTGGTTGGCGGAGGCGACGGCCGTGCGGACGATGTCGTCCGTGCGCCGGTCGTAGGTGAGCGTCGTGTCGGTGTAGAGCCGGCCGAAGGAGGCCGCCGAGGTGACCGTGCGCGGCTTGCCCGCCGGGTCCGGGATCGTGCACGCGTACGCCTGGTGGGTGTGGCCGGTGACCAGGGCGTCGACCTGCGGGCTGACGTTCTTGGCGATGTCGACGATCGGACCGGAGATGCCGTTGCCGGGACCCGGGCTGTCGCAGTCGTAGTTGTACGCGCCCGAGGCGGGCAGACCGCCCTCGTGGAGCAGGGCGACGATCGACTTCACGCCCTTGCGCTCCAGCACCTTGGCGTACTTGTTGATCGTCTCGACCTCGTCGCCGAACGTCAGGCCCTTGATGCCCTCGGCGGAGACGATGTTCGCCGTGCCTTCGAGGGTGACGCCGATGAAGCCGATCTTGACGCCGTTGCGCTCCCAGACGAAGTACGGGTCGAGCAGCGGCCTGCCGGTCTTCTCGTTCGTCACGTTGGCCGCGAGGTAGGGGAAGTCGGCGCCCCGGAACTTCCGGCCCTTCTCGAAACAGCCCTCGGTCGGGTGACAGCCGCCGTTCTGGATGCGGGCCAGCTCGCGCGCGCCCTCGTCGAACTCGTGGTTGCCGACCGAGGTGACGTCGAGGTCGAGCTTGTTCAGCGCCTCGATGGTCGGCTCGTCGTGGAAGAGGCCGGAGACCAGCGGCGAGGCGCCGATCATGTCGCCCGCGGCGGCGGTGACGGAGTACGGGTTGCCCTTGCGGGCCTGCCGCAGGTGCGTGGCGAGGTACTCGACGCCGCCGACGCCCTCGACGGTCTCGGTCGTGCCGTCCGGCTTCAGGCGGGTGAGCCGGCCCGACGAACCGGTCGGCGGCTCCAGGTTGCCGTGCAGGTCGTTGAAGGAGAGCAGCTGGACGTCGACCAGACGGCCCTTCCCCTTGTCGTGGCCGCCGTCGAACCGGTCACCGGCCGCGCCGGCCGACGGCATCGCGGCGACGAGCGCCCCGACCGTCGCGAGCCCGGCCCCCGCGGCGAGGATCCGCCGCGCCGTCCTGTTCTTCCTCGGTGTCGCTGCCATCTGCCCTCTGTTCCTTCTGCGCCTCTACGGGACGCACTTCCCGTATGCCGGTGCAGCCTAGGGTCAACGCGCGTAGCACAACAGGGGGTAGCGGATTACAAGACGGTTGCCGCCCGCTTTCCGCCGGGCGGCGGCGGGCCGCCGTAGGCTCGTGCCATGACTTCCGACACGGCACCGGCCCTCGAACCCGGACGGCAGATCCACACGTACGACGAGCTCACGCCCGAGCAGGTCCGGGACGTAGGAGAGCTCCTGGAGGCCGCCGACCGGGCGGACGGGATGCACGCCGTGTCCGAGCAGGGGCGGCTCTACCTGCGCAACGGCCGGCGCGAGGGGGTGCGGCACTTCCTGCTGACCGTCGGCCCCCGGCTCTACGGCTACGCCCAGCTGGAGGAGACCGACCCGATCGAGGCCCCCGCCGCCGAGTTGGTCGTCCACCCCGACCGGCGCGGGCTCGGACACGGCCGGGCGCTCGGCACCGCCCTGCTCGGCGCCTCCGGCAAGCGGCTGCGCGTCTGGGCGCACGGCGGCAAGCCGGCCGCCCGGCACCTCGCCCAGGTCCTCGGACTGACCCTCTTCCGCGAACTGCGCCAGCTGCGGCGGTCCCTGGTGCCGCTCGACATCCCCGAGCCGGTGCTGCCCGAGGGCGTCACCGTCCGCACCTTCGTCCCCGGACGGGACGACACTGCCTGGCTCGCCGTCAACGCCGCCGCCTTCGCCCACCACCCCGAGCAGGGCTCCCTCACCCAGCGGGACCTGGACGACCGGGCCGCCGAGCCGTGGTTCGACCCGAAGGGCTTCTTCCTCGCGGAGAAGGACGGACGGCTCGTCGGCTTCCACTGGACGAAGACGCACGCCGAGGAGCAGCTCGGCGAGGTGTACGTGGTCGGCATCCTGCCCGAGGCCCAGGGCGGCGGCCTCGGCAAGGCGCTCACCGCGATCGGCCTGCGGCACCTGGCGGCGCAGGGGCTGCCGACGGCGATGCTGTACGTGGACGGGGACAACTCCACGGCGGTGCGGGTGTACGAGGGGCTCGGCTTCGCCACGCACGAGGTGGACCTGATGTACCGCACGGAGTCGTAGGCACCCAAGGCTCCGTGGACAGGGGGCGGTTGACACCGCCCCCTTCTTTGCACCACCCTTTCACTACTTGATTAGTGAAAGGGTGGTGGAAGGGAACGTGCTCGAATACCGCATCGACCGGCGCAGCGGCGTCGCCACCTACCTCCAGATCGTCCAGCAGACGAAACAGGCCCTCCGCATGGGCCTCCTGGAGCCCGGCGACCGGCTGCCCACCGCGCGCGAGGTCGTCGAGGCGACGGCCATCAACCCCAACACGGTCCTCAAGGCCTACCGCGAACTCGAACGCGAAGGCCTCGTCGAGGCCCGCCGCGGCCTCGGCACCTTCGTCCGCGCCACCCTCGGCACCGGCCCCGCCGACTCGCCGCTGCGCGGCGAACTCGCCGACTGGGCACGCCGGGCGCGGGACTCGGGACTCGAACGGGACGACGTGGCCGCGCTCTTCACATCCGTACTGAAAGAACACTTCGAGGGGGACGACGAACGATGACCGAGGACACCGCCCTGAGGGCGGAACTCCTGGGCAAGAAATACGGGGGACGCAGAGGCGACTGGGCCCTGCGGGAGTGCGGCTTCGTCCTCCCCCGGGGACGGGTCTGCGCCCTCGTCGGCCCCAACGGCGCCGGCAAGTCCACCCTCCTCGGCCTCGCCGCCGGGCTCCTGCGCCCCACCGAGGGCACCATCGAGGCCCCCGACCGCGAACTCCTCGCGTACGTCGACCAGGACAAGCCGCTCCATCCCCGGCTCAGCGTCGACGACACCCTGCGCATGGGCCGCGAACTCAACCCGGGGCGCTGGGACGACGCCGTCGCCCGCCGGGTCGTCGAGGGCGGCGGCTTCTCCTCCGACACCCTCGTGCACCACCTCTCCGGCGGCCAGCGCACCCGCGTCGCCCTCGCGCTCGCCCTCGGCAAGCGGCCCGAACTGCTCCTCCTGGACGAGCCGATGGCCGACCTCGACCCGCTCGCCCGCCACCAGCTCATGGGCCTGCTCATGGCCGACGCCGCCGAGAACGGCACCACCGTCGTCATGTCGTCCCACATCCTCACCGAGCTGGAGGGCGCCTGCGACCACCTCCTCCTGCTCCACGGCGGCCGGATCCGCCTCGACGGCCCCGTCGAGGAACTCCTCGCCGCCCACACCCTGCTCACCGGCCCCGTCGCCGACCTCGCCCCGCACACGGTGATCGAGTCCCGCACGACCGGCCGCCAGCTCACCGCCCTGATCCGCCGCGAGGGACCGGTCGAAGGCCCCTGGGAGACCTCGGACCCCTCCCTGGAGGACCTCCTCCTCGCCCACCTCCGCACCCCCGAAGGAGCCCCCGCATGAGCACGCTCGCCCTGAGGGGTTCCTACTGGGTGACGGTCCGCCAGTACCGGCGGACGCTGTGGCTCACGGGCGCGCTGGTGCTCCTGGCGCTGGCGGTGATCGGGGGGCTGCGGGTCTGGGACCTCCGGACGCCGGACGTGTACATGGAGAACGGCGAGAGCTTCTCGGCCGACGACAGGGCCTACGGCCTGCTCCGCTACGGCATCGAGCAGCTTTCCCTCGGCATGGCCCTGCTGCCGCTCCTCGCCGGCGCCTTCGTCGCCGGACCGCTGATCGCCCGCGAGTTCGAGTCGGGGACGTACAAGCTCTCGCTCACCCAGTCGGTGACCCCGGCGGCCTGGCTCCGCGCCAAGCTCCTCATCGCGACCGCCGTCGCGCTCGTGACGACCCTGGCCCTCGCGGGCGTCTTCCGGATCGGCTGGGGCCGGACCGCGAACACCTGGAACCTCGGCTGGTCCGACCGGGGCCCGTACGAGGCGGCCGGCGTCGTCCTCTTCGCCTACGTCCTCGCCGCCGTCGCCGTCGGCGCCCTCGTCGGACAGCTGATCCGGCGCACCCTCGTCGCCATGGCGGCCACGGGCCTGGTCATGGGCGCGGTCCTGCTCGTGCTCGGCGAGCTCCGCTGGTCCTTCCTCGCGGTGAAGACGGTCACCGGCCCGCACGGCGGCACGCTCTGGACCCCGAAGGACGGCTTCATGATGGAGACGGGGCTGCTCACCTCCTCCGGCGCCCGCTTCGACGGGACCGCCTGCTGGGAGGAGGCGGCCCGGACACCGGGCACGGACCACGTCAACGGCCTGTGGAACAAGGTGCAGGACCAGTGCCTCGCCCGGAACGGCGTCACCGGCCAGTACCTCGACTACCACCCCCACTCCCACTTCTGGCCCACCCAGCTCATCGAGACCGGCATCCTCCTCGCCCTCGCCGCCCTCGCCGGCTACGCCGCCTTCCGGGTCCTGCGCGCCCGGCACCCGTAACCCCCCGTACACGGAAAAGGGGCGCGGGGCCCGCACACGGCCCCGCCCCCGATTCCCGTACGACATGTCGTCGTTACCGGCCATTCAGAAGCGCTTGCGACGCTCACGCAATGAAGCGCTCCGTGTCCGGCCTCCCCAAAGGGAGACTTCCCTCCCCCGCGGCCCGCTCCGACGCGCCTGAGCAGCCCCTCGCGCGGAAGAATGGGGTCATGAGCCAGCAGCCCGCCGAGGTCCCGGTCCAGTCCTCCGCCACGCCGTCGTCCCCCGCCCCCCTCGGTTCCATAGCCGCGCACCGTCCGCAGGCGGCCACCGACATCGATTCCGGTCTGGACACCGATCCCGACGCCTACGAGGGCGACGGCGCGCTCGGCGACGAACTGCCGCAGGGGCGGTTCCTCGACCGGGAGCGCAGCTGGCTCGCGTTCAACGAACGCGTCCTCGAACTCGCCGAGGACCCCACGACCCCCCTCCTCGAACGGGCGAACTTCCTCGCGATCTTCGCCTCGAACCTCGACGAGTTCTTCATGGTCCGGGTCGCCGGCCTCAAGCGCCGCATCGCCACCGGCGTCGCCACCCGCTCCGCCTCCGGCCTCCAGCCCCGCGAGGTCCTCGACCTGATCTGGACCCGCTCGCGCGAGCTCATGGCCCGGCACGCCGCCTGCTACCAGCAGGACGTGGCCCCGGCCCTGGCCGACGAGGGCATCCACCTGATCCGCTGGCCCGAGCTCACGGAGAAGGAGCAGGCCCGGCTCTTCACCCTCTTCCGCCAGCAGATCTTCCCCGTCCTCACCCCCCTCGCCGTCGACCCGGCCCACCCCTTCCCGTACATCTCGGGACTCTCGCTCAACCTCGCCGTGGTCGTGCGCAACCCGGTCAGCGGCCACCGCCACTTCGCGCGCGTGAAGGTGCCCCCGCTGCTCTCCCGCTTCCTGGAGGCCTCCCCGCAGCGGTACGTCCCCCTGGAGGACGTCATCGCCGCGCACCTGGAGGAGCTCTTCCCCGGCATGGAGGTGCTCGCCCACCACATGTTCCGGGTCACCAGGAACGAGGACCTGGAGGTCGAGGAGGACGACGCCGAGAACCTGCTCCAGGCCCTGGAGAAGGAGCTCATGCGGCGCCGCTTCGGCCCGCCGGTCCGCCTGGAGGTCGAGGAGTCCATCGACCCGTACGTCCTCGACCTGCTCGTGCGCGAGCTGAAGGTCTCCGACGCCGAGGTCTACCCGCTGCCCGGCCCGCTCGACCTCACCGGCCTCTTCGGGATCGCCGGGCAGGACCGGCCCGAGCTGAAGTACCCGACGTTCGTCGCCGGCACCCACCGGGACCTCGCCGAGGTCGAGTCCGCGTCCGCGCCGGACGTCTTCGCCGCGCTGCGCGAACGGGACGTGCTCCTGCACCACCCGTACGACTCGTTCTCCACCTCCGTCCAGGCCTTCCTGGAGCAGGCGGCGGCCGACCCGGACGTCCTCGCGATCAAGCAGACGCTGTACCGGACCTCCGGCGACTCCCCGATCGTGGACGCCCTCATCGACGCCGCCGAGTCCGGCAAGCAGGTCCTCGTCCTCGTCGAGATCAAGGCCCGCTTCGACGAGCAGGCCAACATCAAGTGGGCGCGCAAGCTGGAGGAGGCCGGCTGCCACGTCGTCTACGGCCTCGTCGGCCTCAAGACCCACTGCAAGCTGTCCCTGGTGGTGCGCCAGGAGGGCGAGCTGCTCCGCCGGTACTCGCACGTCGGCACCGGCAACTACCACCCCAAGACGGCCCGGCTCTACGAGGACCTCGGCCTGCTCACCGCCGACCCGCAGGTCGGCGCGGACCTCTCCGACCTGTTCAACCGGCTCTCCGGCTACTCGCGGCGCGAGACCTACCGGCGCCTGCTGACCGCCCCGAAGTCGCTGCGGGACGGCCTGGTCTCCCGGATCACCAAGGAGATCGCCCACCACCGCGCCGGGCGGCCCGCGTACGTGCGGATCAAGGTCAACTCGATGGTCGACGAGGCCGTCATCGACGCCTGCTACCAGGCCTCGCGGGCCGGCGTCCCCGTCGACATCTGGGTCCGCGGCATCTGCGCCGTACGGCCCGGCGTCACCGGCCTCTCGGAGAACATCCGGGTCCGCTCGATCCTCGGCCGCTTCCTGGAGCACTCCCGGGTCTTCGCCTTCTGCAACGGCGGCGAACCCGAGGTGTGGTTCGGCAGCGCCGACATGATGCACCGCAACCTGGACCGCCGGATCGAGGCCCTCGTACGGGTCTCCGACCCGGCGCACCGGGCGGCCCTCATCCGGTTCCTGGAGACCGGGATGTCCGACACCACCTCCTCCTGGCACCTCGGCCCGGACGGGAACTGGACGCGGCACGCGACCGATCCCGAGGGACGGCCCCTGCGGCACGTCCAGGAGATGCTCATCGACGCGCGGAGGCGCAGGCGTGCACAATCCTGACCAGTCGCAGGACGTCACGGCGGGCGAGGCCCTGTCCCCGTACCTCCACGCGCGGGCCGCGGACTTCCTCCGCGGCCTGCGCCTGCACGGCGAGAGCGGCTCCGACACCGCCGGGGCGGAGGAGGCAGCCCGTACGCTGCGGGCCGCCGCCCGGCGGATCGGCGCCACCCTCCACACCTTCCGGCCGCTGCTCGACGGCCCCTGGGCCGACGAACTGCGCACCGAGCTGGCCTGGCTCTCGGGCACCCTGGCCGTGGAGCAGGCCTGCACCTCGCGCCTGGTCCGCCTGGTGGACGCGCTGTCCCGCCTGTCGAACGGCGGCGGGCCCGTCCCCGCCGCCCGCGGCAGCGAATCGGCCGGGCTCTCGGTCGGCGCGGCCCGGGCCGGCGCCCTCCTGGAGCGCCAGCTGACCCTGGCCCGTACGCGCGCCCACTCGGCGGCCCTCCAGGCGCTCGGCTCCGCCCGCTTCCACGCGGTCGCGGACGCCGTCGCCCTCCTCGCCTCGGAGGTCCCGCTCGGGCCCGCCTCCGCCGCGCCCGCCGCCGAGGTCCTGGACGCCTCCGCCTCCGTGGCCGAAAGACGCCTCCTGGACGCGGTCGCCGCCCTCCCGCTGACCCGGGCGGCCCACCCGTACAACGCCGAGGCCCTCGCCCTCGCCGCCGGCGAGACCCAGGACGCGCCCTGGCACCAGACCCGGCTGCTGCTGCGGCTGCACCGGTACGCCACCGAGGCCCGGCACGCCGGGAACGAGCCGGACCCCGTCCTGTACGAGGCCACCCGCGCCCTGGACCGGCACCGCGACGCCGCCGAGGCCGCGTCGGCCGCCGCCACCGCCGCCCGCACCCCCCGGATCGCCCCGGCGACGGCCTACGCCCTCGGCGTCCTCCACGCCGACCAGCGCCACGAGGTCGAGGCGGCCCGCTTCGCCTTCCAGCGCGCCTGGCGCAGAACGACGGCCCCGGTCCCATGACCCCCCGCGACGCCCCGATCCTGGCGGCGGGCTGCGTCCTGTGGCGCCCGTCGCCCTCGGGGCGGGGGATCGAGGTCGCGCTGGTCCACCGGCCCAAGTACGACGACTGGTCGCACCCCAAGGGGAAGCTGAAGCGCGGCGAGACGGCGGAGGAGTGCGCGCTGCGCGAGGTCCTGGAGGAGACGGGACGCCACTGCGAGCTGGGCGCCCGGCTGCCCACGGTCCACTACACGGTGGCGGGCCGCCCCAAGGAGGTCTCCTACTGGTCGGCCCGCGCCCTCGACGGCGCCTTCACCCCGACCCGCGAGGTCGACGCCCTCCTCTGGCTCCCCCCGGACCGCGCCCGCCCCCGCCTGACCCAGCCGAGGGACCGCGACCTCCTGGACGCGACGGTGACGACCCGCCGCTGAGGCGACCCCCGGCCGAAGGCCGGAAAAGACCCGCGCCCCACCCCGCACGACGACCCCCACCCCCGGCCACCCCGCCCCGAGGGCTCGCACCGGGGCTTCCGGCACGGTTCACTTCCCGTTCACCCTCCCCCGTCGGCGGCTTCACCTGTTCTGCCTAATTTCGGCCTTACGAGGTGCTCGGAGCACAGTGAAGGCACCCGCCAAACCGACACACGCCGTCGTAGAACGTTCAGGACACTCGGTCCGCGACAAGACGGCTTCTGGAAGGAACACCCGAAAGTGAAGCTTTCGCGCAAGAACGGGCTTCGCGCCTCCGCGATCGGTGCCCTCGTCGTCTCCGGCGCCCTGGTCCTCTCGGCGTGTGGCTCGGACAACAACACGGCGACCCCGGACAAGAAGGACGGCGGCAGCACCTCGGCCGCCGCTTCGAACATCGCCTGTGAGGGCGCCAAGGGTCAGCTTCTCGCCGCCGGCTCCAGCGCGCAGAAGAACGCGATGGACCTGTGGGTCAAGAACTTCCAGGCCGCCTGCTCCGGCGTCGAGATCAACTACCAGGCCATCGGTTCCGGTGGCGGCATCACCAAGTTCAACCAGGGCCAGGTCGCCTTCGCCGGCTCCGACTCCGCGCTGAAGGAGGAGGAGGTCGCCGAGTCGCAGAAGATCTGCAAGGGCGGCAAGGGCGTCAACCTGCCCATGGTCGGCGGCCCCATCGCCATCGGCTACAAGCTGGAGGGCGTGGACAATCTGGTCCTGGACGCCTCCACCATCGCCAAGATCTTCGACAACAAGATCACCAAGTGGAACGACGAGGCGATCGCCAAGCTGAACCCGGGCGCCAAGCTCCCCGACTCCACCATCCAGGCCTTCCACCGCTCCGACGAGTCGGGCACCACCCAGAACCTGGGCAAGTACCTCTCGACCGCCGCCGCGGCCGACTGGAAGCACGACCCGAAGTCGAAGTCGTGGCCCGCCCAGGGCGGCCAGGCCGCCAACGGCTCCTCCGGCGTCGCCACCGCCGTCAAGGACGCCGAGGGCTCCATCGGCTACTTCGAGCTCTCGTACGCCACCGCGAACAAGATCTCCACGGTCAGCATCAACACCGGCGCCGCCGCCCCGGTCGCCGCCTCCTCGGAGAACGCCTCCAAGGCCATCGCCGCCGCCAAGGTCAAGGGCACCGGCAACGACCTGGCCCTCTCCCTCGACTACGCCACCAAGGCCGAGGGCGCCTACCCGATCGTCCTCGTCACGTACGAGATCGCCTGCGACAAGGGCAACAAGGCGGAGACCCTGCCGACCCTGAAGGCCTTCCTCAACTACACCGTGAGCGAGGAGGGCCAGAAGGTCCTCGCCGACGCCGGCTACGCCCCGCTCCCGGCCGAGATCGCCGCCAAGGTCCGCACGATCGTCCCCACCCTGTCCTGACCCCCGGCCGGGCCGGCCCCTGACCTCCCGTGCAGGGGCCGGCCCGGCATCCGGTGCACCGCCGCCAGGAGCCCGTACACCCGTACCGGCCCCGCAGACCGGAGAAGCAGATGGCCACCACCACACCCGAGCTCAAGAGGAGCCGGAGCGCCAAGAGCGCCTCCCGCCCCGGGGACCGCGTCTTCAGCGGACTCTCCCGAGGCTCCGGCATCACCCTCCTCGTCATCATGGCCGCGATCGCGGTCTTCCTCAGCTACCGCACCGTCATCGCCCTCTCGAAGGACAGCGCCAACTTCTTCACCACCTTCGAGTGGAACCCGGCCGGCGACCCGCCGGTCTTCGGCATCGCCGTCCTCGCCTTCGGCACCGTCGTCTCGTCGGTCGTCGCGATGGTCATAGCCGTGCCGGTCGCGATCGGCATCGCGCTCTTCATCTCGCACTACGCCCCGCGCAGGCTCGCCAAGCCGCTCGCGTACGTCGTCGACCTGCTCGCCGCCGTGCCCAGCATCATCTACGGCCTCTGGGGCGCGATCTTCCTCGTCCCCTACCTGGCCGGCCTGAACGAGTGGCTCGACCAGTACCTCGGCTGGACGTACATCTTCGACAAGTCCCAGGACGGCGTCGCCCGCAACCTCTTCACCGTGGGCATCCTCCTGGCGATCATGATCCTCCCGATCATCACCAACGTGACCCGCGAGGTCTTCCTCCAGGTCCCGAAGATGCACGAGGAGGCCGCCCTCGCCCTCGGCGCCACGCGCTGGGAGGTCATCCGCATGTCGGTGCTGCCCTTCGGCCGCTCCGGCATCATCTCCGCCTCCATGCTGGGCCTCGGCCGCGCGCTCGGCGAGACCATGGCCGTCGCCGTGGTCCTCTCCCCCAGCTTCCTCATCTCGGGCCACCTGCTCGACCCGGGCGGCGGCACCTTCGCCCAGAACATCGCCGCCAAGTTCAACGAGGCCAACGAGTTCGGCCGGGACGCCCTCATAGCGTCCGGTCTCGTCCTCTTCGCCATCACCCTGCTCGTCAACGGCGCGGCCCGCTGGATCATCGGCCGCCGCAAGGAGTACTCGGGGGCAGCGGCATGAGCCACGCCATTCAGGACCGTCCGCTCTCGGTCGCCCCGCGCCGCGGGTCCCTCTCCCACGCCCGCCTCCCCCGCTGGACCCCGGCGGCCGTCGCCGCCGGCTCGATCCTCGCGGGCGTCGGCATCGGCCTCGTCACCGGCTGGCACAGCAAGGTCCAGTGGGGCCTGATCTCGGCCCTGCTCTTCGTCCTCGTCACGTACGCCCTGACCAGCAAGGTCGAAGGCAGCCGCCAGGCCAAGGACCGCGTCGCCACCAGCCTCGTCTGGGTCTGCTTCGTGCTCGCCGTCGTCCCGCTGCTCTCCCTCGCCTGGGTCACGATCAGCAAGGGCGTGGCCGTCCTCGACGGCTACTTCCTGACCCACTCGATGAACGGCGTCCTCGACGCCGAGGCCGGCGGCGGCGTCTACCACGCGCTGCTCGGCACCATCGAGCAGGTCGGCATCGCGACCCTGATCGCCGCGCCGATCGGCCTGCTGACCGCGGTCTACCTCGTCGAGTACGGCGGCGGGAAGCTCGCCCAGGCCGTCACCTTCTTCGTCGACGTCATGACGGGCATCCCGTCCATCGTCGCCGGCCTCTTCATCCTCGCCACCTGGAACCAGATCCTGGGCTTCGGCCCCTCCGGTTTCGCCGGCGCGATGGCCCTCGCCATCCTGATGATGCCGGTCGTGGTCCGCTCCACCGAGGAGATGCTCAAGCTCGTCCCGAACGAGCTGCGCGAGGCCTCCCTCGCCCTCGGCATCCCCAAGTGGCGCACGATCCTGAAGGTGGTCCTGCCCACCGCGATCGGCGGCATCACCACGGGCGTCATGCTCGCGGTCGCCCGCATCACCGGCGAGACGGCCCCCGTCCTGCTCCTCGTGTTCGGTACGAGGCTCATCAACCCGAACCCCTTCGAAGGCGCCCAGTCCTCCCTGCCGCTGTACGTGTACGAGCAGTACGCGGTCGGCACCGACCCCGCCGTGGCCCGTGCCTGGGCCGCCGCGCTCGTCCTGATCGCCTTCGTCATGATCCTCAACCTGGTGGCCCGCGGCATCGCCCGCTGGAAGGCCCCGAAGACCGGCCGCTGACCGCGGCAATTGGAAGTGATCCCCATGGCCAAGCGAATCGACGTCAGCGGCCTCTCCGCCTACTACGGCGCCCACAAGGCGATCGACGACATCTCGATGACCGTCGAGCCCCGCTCCGTGACGGCCTTCATCGGCCCCTCCGGCTGCGGCAAGTCCACCTTCCTGCGCACCCTGAACCGCATGCACGAGGTCACCCCCGGCGGCCGCGTCGAGGGCAAGGTGATGCTGGACGACGAGAACCTGTACGGCGCGAACGTCGACCCGGTCGCGGTGCGCCGCACGGTCGGCATGGTCTTCCAGCGCCCGAACCCCTTCCCCACCATGTCGATCTTCGACAACGTGGCGGCGGGCCTGCGCCTCAACGGCAGCTACAAGAAGTCGCAGCTCAGCGACATCGTCGAGAAGTCCCTCAAGGGCGCCAACCTCTGGAACGAGGTCAAGGACCGCCTCAACAAGCCGGGCTCCGGCCTCTCCGGCGGCCAGCAGCAGCGCCTGTGCATCGCCCGCGCCATCGCGGTCGAGCCCGACGTCCTGCTGATGGACGAGCCCTGCTCGGCCCTCGACCCGATCTCCACCCTCGCCATCGAGGACCTGATCGGCGAGCTGAAGGAGCGCTTCACGATCGTCATCGTGACGCACAACATGCAGCAGGCCGCCCGCGTCTCCGACCGCACCGCCTTCTTCAACCTGGCGGCCGTCGGCCAGCCCGGCAAGCTCATCGAGCTGGACGACACGGAGCGCATCTTCTCCAACCCGAGCGTCCAGGCGACCGAGGACTACATCTCCGGCCGCTTCGGATAAAGGCCGTCCTGCGGTGCTGCATGGCGGTGCCACCGCACGACGAAGGGCCCGGCTCCCCCACGAGGGGAACCGGGCCCGTTTCCGTACGGGAAGCGTCGGACTAGCCGAAGCAGAGCCTCACCACGCCGCATCCCCCCGGGGGCGACCCCCGGACCCCCGGCAGTGCCGGGGCACAGCGCCTGTCAGCCGTCAGCCGTCAGCCGAAGCAGAGTCTCACCACGTAATAGCTCAGCGCAGCGACCAGCGCCGCCGCCGGCATCGTGATGAACCAGCCCAGGATGATGTTCTTGGCGACACCCCAGCGGACCGCGTTGACGCGCTTCGTCGCGCCCACGCCCATGATCGCGGAGGTGATGACGTGCGTGGTCGAGATCGGCGCGTGGAACAGGAACGCCGAGCCGAACATGATCGACGCGCCCGTGGTCTCCGCCGCGAAGCCCTGCGGCGGGTCCAGCTCGATGATCTTGCGGCCGAGGGTCCGCATGATGCGCCAGCCGCCCGCGTACGTGCCGAGCGACAGCATCACCGCACAGGCGATCTTCACCCACACCGGGATGTCGTCGCCGGCCTCCTGCACGTCGGCGATGACCAGGGCCATCACCACGATGCCCATCGTCTTCTGGGCGTCCTGGAGGCCGTGGCCGAGGGCCATGCCGGCCGCCGACACCGTCTGCGCGATGCGGAAGCCGCGCTTCGCCTTGTGCGGGTTGGCCTTGCGGAAGATCCACATGATCGCGCACATCACCAGGTAACCGGCCACGAGGCCGACCACCGGCGAGACGAACATCGGGATGACGATCTTGTCGAGCACCCCGCCCCAGATCACCTCGGTGCCGCCGGCCAGCGCCGCGCCCACCATGCCGCCGAACAGGGCGTGCGAGGAGGAGGACGGCAGACCGAAGTACCAGGTGACCAGGTTCCAGATGATCGCGCCCACGAGCGCGGCGAAGAGGATGCCCATCCCCTTGTCGCCGGTGGGGGTCTCGATGAGCCCCTCACTGACGGTCTTGGCGACCCCCTGGCCCATGAAGGCGCCCGCGAGGTTCATCACCGCCGCCATCGCCAGGGCCGCCCGGGGCGTCAGCGCCCGGGTCGACACCGAGGTGGCGATGGCGTTGGCGGAGTCGTGGAATCCGTTCGTATACGTGAAGCCGAGCGCGACACCGATGGTCACGATCAGGGCGAAGGTGTCCACGAAGCCTCAGGACTCCTTGACCGCGATGGTCTCCACCGTGTTGGCCACGTGCTCGAACGCGTCGGCCGCCTCTTCGAGGACGTCCACGACCTGCTTGAGCTTCAGCACCTCGATGGCGTCGTACTTGCCGTTGAAGAGCTGGGCGAGCAGCTTGCGGTGGATCTGGTCGGCCTGGTTCTCCAGACGGTTGACCTCGATCCAGTACTCGGTGAGGTTGGACATCGTCCGCAGGTTCGGCATCGCCTCGGCGGTCAGCTCCGCCGCCCGGGCCAGGACCTCGATCTGCTGCTCGACACCCTTGGGCAGCTCCTCGATGTTGTAGAGGACGACCAGGTCGACGGCCTCCTCCATGAAGTCCATGATGTCGTCGAGGGACGAGGCCAGGGAGTAGATGTCCTCGCGGTCGAACGGCGTGATGAAGGAGGAGTTGAGCTGGTGGAAGATCGCGTGGGTGGCGTCGTCACCGGCGTGTTCCGCTGCCCGCATCCGCTCCGCGATCTCGGCCCGGGCGGAAGGCTCCGCCCCGAGCAGTTCCATCAGGAGCTTCGAGCCCGTGACGATGTTGTCCGCGGACGCGGCGAACATGTCGTAGAAGCTCGTCTCCCTGGGGGTCAGACGAAATCGCACGTGGGGTCCTCGGGGTGCTGGGTTGGGTCAGGCTGATGCTAGGCGCATCATCCGGCCACGGCTAACCGGCGTCCTCTCAGTGTCGCCCATCAGGCACAGTGATCTGCACGGGCCCCCGCCCGGTTCGGCGGGGATCGGTACCATATACCCACGAGGGGTATACACCCCCTTTCTGGACAACGGGAGGACGCGATGACGACCACCGAGGCGGACCAGGTCACCCCCGAGCCCGTCGAGGCCGTCGGGCCCGTCGAGACCGCCGCGGCGGCCGGCCACGAGCACGGTCACGAGCAGGGCGTGCACGGCTACCACAAGCAGAAGGACGAGCACCTCAAGCGCCTCCGGCGGATCGAGGGCCAGATCAGGGGCCTCCAGCGGATGGTCGACGAGGACGTCTACTGCATCGACATACTCACGCAGGTCTCCGCCTCCACGAAGGCGCTCCAGTCCTTCGCGCTCCAGCTCCTGGAGGAGCACCTGCGGCACTGCGTCGCGGCCGCGGCGGCCAAGGGCGGCGACGACATCGACGCCAAGGTCGAGGAGGCCACGAAGGCGATCGCCCGCATGCTGCGCACCTGAGGTGCGGGGGTCCGGCCGGAAATCGCCGTTCGCTCAGCAGCCGCGCGCGGTCCGTTCCGCCGCCACCCTGAGCACCTCGTCTATCCGGTCGGCGCTGAGCCGCTCCCCGTCGGCGGCGGAGGCGGCGATGATGAGCTCGCCGCACAGCTCTATCTCGGCGAGGGCGACGCACTCCTGGTCTGCGGGCACGGTCGCGGTACCGGGCGGGGCCACGCGCATCCACCTCTTCCTGCCGGCGTCGGTCTCCCAGCGGTCTCCCAGCGTAGGGACGGTGCCACGCACCGCGCATGACACGTCTGGACCATTTGCCGATGGCCCGCGCCACCGTCGCCCGAGGTGGGGGCGGGGCCCTCCCCTCGCACGAGGTCCCGGCCCTCCCCCTGCCCTCAGGTCTCGACCTTCCCGTCGTAGAGGTCCCGGCTGTCCGGCAGCACGACCCGGACGGGGACCCCGAAGCCGTACAGGAGCGTGGTCGACGCGACGGCGACCGTGCGGCCCTGGTTGCTGAAGCTGAACCGGTGGCGGACCTTCCGCAGCCGCCCCTCCCCGTCCAGGTACGCGTCGAACGGCACCGCGTCGTCGGAGAACCCTTCCGCCGCCGCGGCGAGCGCCCCGCGCAGCTGCGGCGACGCGGCCCGGGCCGCGTGCGCGATGTCGGCGACCCCCCGGTAGTGGCCGACCTTCACCCCCGCGAGGTCCACCTCGCCGACGTACGCGACCTCCCGGACGCCCCGCAGCAGTTCGGCCGCGGCGGCCGGGTCGGTGGCGCCGCCCGTGACGAGGTTCCCGTCGTCGAGGGCCGTGGTGTCGACGCGGACCCACTTGTCGGCGGGCACCCCGGCCCCGCGGTTCTTCATGTAGAGCGCGCCGGGGGTGAGGAGTTCGGTGATCGGCCGGTGGCCGCTCGTGCCGGCCGGGTCCTTGGGCAGCACCACCTGGAGGTGGCCGGTCCGGCGCCGGAAGTCGTAGCCGCCCTCGCCCCGGATGGTGACCCGGGTGCCGCCCGAGGCCATCTCCATGGCGGTGCTGGCCTTGGCGGTGCCGGCCCGCGCCAGCGCGTCGGCGGCGCCCCGCACGGCGAGCGCGGGATCGACGGCGGGCTTGGGGTCCGGGGGCGCGGCGCACCCGGAGACGGCGGCGGACCCGACGAGGGAGCCGACCAGCACGACGGTGGCGGCGAACGCCCCGCTCCCCCGGCCCTGCGGACGCCCGTACTCCTGCACCACCATCGCCTGCCAACCCCCGTACCTCGCCGCTGTCCGTCCGGGACCGCCTCGCCCCCGGCCCGGGGGCGTCCGTTCCGGATAACGACGGTCAGGGCGAGCCGTCACGCGCAGTACGGTGGTCGCGTGCACGCGGAGGCTTCCCCCCACACCACCACGACGACGGAACGCGGCTCGTTCGCGCTGGCGCGCTGCAGCTGCGGCTGGTCGGGCCCGGCCCGCAGATCGAGGGACCGGGCGCGTACGGACGCGGCGGACCACGCCCGTACGGCGACGGGCCCGGGCACCCCCTAGGGGTCTTCTCACCCGCCGTCAGGCGGCCAGGTCCTTGCGGTCCTTGCGGCCGGTCCCGGCGGACGATCCGCCGACGCGGGACTCGGGGATGTCGACCGTCTCCGGGAACCGCGCGGGCTCGGCCCGGCGGGAGCGGACGAGGCGGGCGGCGCGGCCCGAGCGGGCGACGGCGGAGACGACCGGGGTCAGCAGGGCGAGCGCGAGCGGGGCGAGGAGCAGCGCCACCGCCGTACCGAGGGCGAGGCCGCCGATGACGTCGGTCGGGTAGTGGACGCCCATGTAGACCCGGGCGAAGCCCTCGGCGAGGGCGAGGCCGATCGCGGCGAGACCGAAGCCCCGGTGGGCGACGAAGAGACCGACGGCGAGGGCCATCGCGAGGGTGGCGTGGTCGCTGACGAAGGAGAAGTCGGTCTTCCCCCCGACGAGGACCTCCAGGCCCCGGTGGTCCACGAAGGGGCGGGGGCGCTCGACGAAGCCCCGGATGGGGATGTTGACCAGGAGGGCGGTCCCGGCGGCCAGCGGGGCCCAGACGAGACCGGCGACGGCCGAGACGGAGTCGGCGAGGGTGCCGCGCCGGCGGACGCTCCACCAGCACCCGAGCACGGTGAGGACGATCGCGAGGACGATCCCGTACTCGCCGACGTACGCCATGACGCGGTCGAACCACGGCGGAGCGGCCTTGGCCAGTCCGTTGATGTCGTAGAGCAGGCTGACATCGGGGCTCGAACCGTCCGATGCGAGTACAGCCATCTGCTGCGGCCCCTTGCTCTCGTTGTCTGCGGTTTCCAACCCCCGTGGTCAGAGCGGTCGGATCAGGGAACGAACCGCCTGAGGCGTGCGTTCCGCTCTCTCCGGTGGATCATGCCGACGTTATCGAAGAGTGACGGCCCGCCGCAGCTCAGGGCCTGTGCATGACGGAGAGTTCCGGCCATGTCCCGTACGCCCCGAACGCCTCCCTACGTCTGCGGCGGGTGCGTGGGCAGGGCGGCGGCGCCCTCCGGGGTGACCCGGGTGGCACCGAAGTAGTCCGGGGTGTCGATCCGGTCGAAGCGGATCACCGCCCCGGTCCGCGGCGCGTTGATCATGTAGCCGCCGCCGACGTAGACGCCGACGTGCCGGATGGCCCGCGAATCGGTCAGGTCGTCCGAGAAGAAGACCAGGTCCCCGGGGAGCAGCTCCTCGCGCGAGGGGTGCGGCCCGGCGTTGTACTGGTCGTTGGCGACGCGCGGCAGCCGGATCCCGACGCTGTCGTACGCGGCCTGGGTGAGCCCGGAGCAGTCGAACCGGCCGTTCTGCGCGGCCGTGCCCGTACCGCCCCAGAGATAGAGGGTGCCGAGCTTCTGCTGCGCGTAGTGGATCGCCCCCGCGGCCTGCCGGGACGGGTCGACGCGGCCGAGGGGCCGGGCGAAGCTCCTCTCCAGGGACTTGATGATGCGGACGTAGTTCCGGGTCTCGCTGAAGGGCGGCACGCCGCCGTGCCGGATCACCCGGTACGCGCCCGCGTTGTACGCGGCCAGCATGTTGGTCGTCGGGTCCCCGGGCACGTTCCTCACGTACTCGGCGAGCTCGCAGTCGTACGAGGCGGCCGACGGGATCGCGTCCTTCGGGTCCCAGATGTCCCGGTCCCCGTCGCCGTCGCCGTCGATGCCGTGGCCGGCCCAGGTGCCGGGGATGAACTGGGCGATGCCCCGGGCGTCGGCCGGGGAGACGGCCCGCGGGTTCCAGCCGCTCTCCTGGTAGAGCTGCGCGGCGAGCAGCGCCGGGTTGATGGCGGGGCAGAGGTTCCCCCACCGCTGCACGAGCCCCTGGTAGAGGGCCGGGACGGCGCCCTTGGCGAGCCCCACGGTGCCGTTCTTCCCGCTGCCCGCGCCGGCGGCGAGGCCCGAGGCCGCGGAGTACGTGCCGACGACGAGCATGGCCACGAAGGCGAGACAGACCCCGAAGGCCCCGCCGGCCACCAGCCACGCCCTGCCCGCCCTACGGCCCGCCCTACGCACCGTCAACCACCCCTCGGCCCATGGCAGTACGCCCCGACGGGTCAGTCTAGGCGGCGACGGCCTCTCTGGGGACGGTGCGCGACGACCTCGTCACGCGCGCCGCGCGTGCGCCCGCCCGTCAGACGCCCCAAGAGTGGAACAACGACGATCATTGCCCGGAGTCACCCTCCGTGATACACAGAGTGACCATACGCTTCTTCACACGGAAACCGGTCACACCACCGCAGGTCAAGACGGTCAGACCGGTCAAGTGTGCGGGGATCGGGTAAAGAGAGCCGCCAAGCAGTCACACGCGAGCGGTTTCATCAGCGAAGATAGGGCGATGACCCGTGCCGTCCGGGAGGGGCGGCCAACAACCCATACAGGGGCGGTGAGTTACATGTACCTGGCGGCCAACAAGGGCGACATCACCACCATTATCGGTGGAATCGCCCCGAACTGGGGGCCCTTCGGGAGCCTGGGCAACGAAGCCAAGGTGATGATCGAGGTCGTGATGGCCGTGGCCATCCTGCTCTGCCTGGGCATCGCCATCTGGGGCGCGGCCAAGCAGCGCATCGGCGCGACCGCCCTCCGCGACACGTTCAGCGCGGAACAGGGCAAGGGCCTGATCGTGGCCGGCCTGACCGGCGTCTTCATCATCGGCTCGCTGGGGACGCTCTTCACCATCGTGTACGGGATGGCCGTCTGACGTCCCGTCGGACCCGTCCCCCGAGATTGCCCACCTGAACCTGATGCCCAGTCCTGTTGAAGCACGGCCGTACCCGCGAACGAGTGAGGGGGCGTACCCGGCATGAGTCCCGGCGACGAGCACGACAGCTTCGGCGGCGTGGGCGGCTCGGGCCAGACCCGGACCCGCCTGCCCGAGGGCAACAGCGGCGACGTGTACGGCGCCGGCCGCCGCCCCGTCCGCAGCTCCCGCTCCCTCGTCACGGTCGTGGGCGTGGTGGTCCTCCTCGTCGGCGCCATCGCGCTCGCCAACCGCGGCGGGGGCGACCCGGCGGACCCGTCGGCCCCCCGCGCGGGCACCCCGGGCAAGACGGCCCCCACGGCGGCGACGGGCGTCCCCCCGGTCACGGGCAGGAACGGCCCGATCCCCACGGGCTACGCCCGCGACGAACAGGGGGCCCAGAGCGCGGCGACGAACTACGCGGTGGCGCTGGGGTCGGCGGCGATGTTCACCACCGCCGGACGCGACGAGATCGTCACCACGGTCTACACGCCCGACGCCGCGGCCGCCCGCAGGGACGACCTCGACAAGGCCTACGGCTCCCAGGAGCTCCTGACCCGCATCGGCCTCCGGCCCGACGGCACGGCCCCGCCGGGCATGACGTTCATCTCCCGGGTCGTCCCCGTGGGGTCCAAGACGGAGAGCTACGGACCGGACCGGGCGACGGTCTCGGTCTGGTACTCGACCCTGTTCGGCCTCGCGGGCGAGGCCTCCGAGAACCCCGTCTCCGAGGCCTGGTACACCGACACGTTCGAACTGCGGTGGGCCGACGGCGACTGGAAGGTCACCAAGACCACCCAGAAGGACGGACCCGTGCCCGTCGCCCGCGACCAGCGGGCTTCCGGCGCCCAGGACATGGCGGACGCCGTCGGTCAGTTCGGAGGCTTCACTTATGCCCGGTAAGCCCCTCGTCCGCAGCGCCGGGATCGTCACCGCGTTCGGCGCGGTCCAGACGGCCGCCGTCCTCTTCGCCGGCCGGGCCTTCGCGGATCCCACGCCGCCGTCGACGCCCACGGCCACGCCGACGCCCACGCCTTCCCCCAGTGCCGGCGGCAGGGGGTGCGACCTCCTCACGGGACAGGCCAGGGAGCACTGCGAGAGGGGGCAGACCGGCGGCGGAGGCGGGCAGGACCCGCTCACCGACCCCACCACGGCCCTCGACCCCCTCACCTCCCTCTCCCGAGGCTTCGCCGACGCCGCCACCGCCACCCTCGACTACCTCTCCAAGGCCGTCAAAGAGACCGCCGACGTGGACTTCACCAACATGGAGTTCCTCGGCCGCTACGCCGTCGTCTTCGCCGCCTCCACCGTCCTCACCCTCCTCCTCTGGCTCCTCGCCGTCGCCAAGCGCGCCATCCGCGGCGTCCCCCTCACCACCGCGCTCTCCGAAGCCATCGGCTTCCTCTGGCTGACGGTCCTCGCCTCCGCCTTCACCCCCCTGATCCTCTACACCGTCGTCAACGCCACCGACGCCGTCACCGAGGTCATCGCCTCCGGCACCGGACAGCAGACCGACGTCTTCTTCGGCAGCTTCAAGGAGGCCCTCCAGAAGGGCGACAGCATCGGCGGCGGCCCCATCATGCTGATCATCGTGTCCCTGGTGACCGTGATCGCCGCCGGCGTCCTCTACCTGGAGCTCTTCCTCCGCGCCGTCATGCTGTACGTCGGCGCCCTCCTCGGCGTCGTCGTCTACTCCGGCCTCGTCGACAAGAACATGTGGGGCCACGTCCGCCGCTGGGCCGGCATCATGATCGCGATCATCATGGTCAAGCCGGTCATCGTCATCGTCCTCGGCCTCGCCGGCGCCCTCTCCTCCGGCACCGGCCCGGACTCCTTCTCCGCCGTCGTCTCCGGCCTCGCGATCATCCTGCTCGCCATCTTCGCCTCCGCGATGATCTACCGCTTCGTCCCCGGCTTCGGCGACGAGATCGCCGCCTCCCGCAACAACCGCCTCCACCGCGCGGGAGAGAACACCGCCGCCGCCGTCATCTCCTCCCCCGCCTCCCTCGTCTCCCAGGGCATCAAGACCCACAGCTCCCGCGGCGACGGCGGAGGCGGCGACGGCGGCCGGTCCGCGGCCCCCCGCCCCGCCAACCAGCTCTCCGGCGGCATGGCCGCCCACAGCAGCCGCGGCGGCGCCGGCGGCGGAGGCGCGACACCGCCCCCGGCCCCCCGCAGCAGCAGCCCCACCGCCGGAACCCCGCACAGCAACCGCAAGAACTCTGGAGGTGCAGGGCGTTGACGACCCAGTCCCAGCCGGTCGCGCCCCGCCGCACGTATCTCGTCGGCCGCGCCCGGCCGAACGCGATCGTCGGCAAGAACCGCGAGACCGGCGAGATCGCCCTGATCATCGTCGGCGCCTTCCTCGGCATGATGAGCGGACTCCTCGTCCCCCTCCTCCCCCTGCGGATCGCCCTCCTCGCGGGCCTGCCCATGCTCGCGATCGCCGCCGTGTACCTCCCGTACAAGGGCCGCACCTTCTACAAGTGGTTCGAGATCAACCGCAGCTACAAGCGCATGCTCAAGCGCGGCACCGCCTACCGCTCCTCCGTCGTCGAGGCCGGCACCCGCCTCGACGGGCGCGAGGTCGAGGTCGGACCGCCCCCCGGCATCGGCCGCGTCGGCTGGCTCGCCGCCCCCTTCGGCCCCGACGAGATCGCCGTCCTCCTCCACGCCGACCGCCGCACCGTCACCGCCGCCATCGAGATCGAGGGCCCCGGCGTCGGCCTGCGCGACAGCGAGGACCAGGAGGCCCTCGTCGACCGCTTCGGCACCCTCCTCAAGCACGTCGCCAACGGCGACGGCTTCGTCACCCGCCTCCAGATGCTGGCCCGCACCCTCCCCGCCGACCCCGACGCCCACGCCAAGGACGTCGGCCAGCGCGGCGACCCGCACGCGCCCCCGTGGCTCCAGGAGTCCTACGACCAGCTCCAGTCCATGGTCTCCACCTCCAGCGAGCAGCACCGCGCCTACCTCGTCGCCTGCATGCACTACACCCGCGAACTCGCCGCCGAGGCCAACGCCATGGCCCGCGCCGCCCGCCACGCCTCCGGCGCCCGCCGCCTCGACCGCGACGCCGGCCTCGCCGTCGTCATGGCCCGCGAGCTCACCGACATCTGCGCCCGCCTCGCCGAGGCCGACATCCGCGTCCGCCAGCCCCTCGGCCAGTCCCGGCTCGCCTCCCTCGTGCACTCCATGTACGACCCGGACCACCCCATCGACCACATCCAGGCCATGACGAAACGAAACGCCTGGCCGGCCGAGCTGGACGCGATGGAACCGACGTACCTCCAGGCCAAGACCCGCGAGTCCTCCACCCGCGCCCCCTGGTGCCACGCCACCGCCTGGGTCAAGGAGTGGCCGATGACCCCCGTCGGCGTCAACTTCCTCGCCCCGCTCCTCGTCCACACCCCCGACGTCATCCGCACGGTCGCCGTCACCATGGACCTGGAGCCCACCGAGGTCGCCATCGAGCGCATGCTCACCGAGAAGACCAACGACGAGGCCGACGCCAGCCGCGCCGCCAAGATGAACCGCACGGTCGACCCGCGCGACATCGCCGCCCACGGCCGGCTCGACCAGCGGGGTGAAGATCTCGCCAGCGGCGCTGCCGGAGTGAACCTCGTCGGGTACATCACGGTGTCGTCGCGTTCCCCCGAGGCCCTCGCCCGGGACAAGCGCACGATCAGGGCCTCCGCCGGCAAGTCGTACCTGAAGCTGGAGTGGTGCGACCGCGAGCACCACCGGGCCTTTGTGAACACCTTGCCGTTCGCGACCGGCATCCGCCGCTAGGGCCGAAGGGGCACAGACCCATGCGAGATCCGCTGTCCGTCCTCACCGACGCCTTCACCTCCTTCCTCTTCGGGAAGGTGGAGACGACCCGCCTGCCCGTCCGCACCTCCACCGGACAGGCCCAGGCCGTCTACCTGCCGACCGCGGCCCCCGGCCTCGGCGACTCCGGCGTCATCATCGGCCGCGAGGTCTACAGCGGCAAGGGCTACATCTACGACCCCTTCCAGCTGTACGGGCAGCAGCTCCCCGCCCCCCACTGGCTGGTCCTCGGCGAGTCCGGCAACGGCAAGTCGGCCCTGGAGAAGACGTACGTGCTCCGCCAGCTCCGCTTCCGGGACCGGCAGGTCGTCGTCCTCGACGCCCAGGGCGAGGACGGCGTCGGCGAGTGGAACCTGATCGCCCAGGAGCTGGGGATAACCCCCATCCGCCTGGACCCGATGGTCGCCAACGACGCCGGGATCCGCCTCAACCCGCTCGACCCGTCGATCACCACCACGGGCCAGCTCGCGCTGCTGCGCACCATCATCGAGGTGGCGATGGGCCACGGCCTCGACGAGCGCTCCGGCTTCGCGCTCAAGGTCGCCCACGCGTACGTGACCCACCACGTCACCGACCGCCAGCCGATCCTCACCGACATCGTCGAGCAGCTCCGCCACCCCAAGGCCGAGTCCGCCGAGGCGATGAACGTCGCCATAGACGACGTACGGGCCTGGGGCCTGGACGTCGCCCTCGTCCTGGACCGCCTGGTCGACGGCGACCTGCGCGGCATGTTCGACGGCCCGACGACCGTCGGCATCGACCTCGACGCGCCCCTGATCGTCTTCGACCTCTCCCACATCGACCGCAACTCCATCGCCATGCCGATCCTCATGGCGATCGTCGGCGTCTGGCTGGAACACACCTGGATCCGCCCCGACCGGAAGAAGCGCATCTTCCTGGTCGAGGAGGCCTGGCACATCATCAACAGCCCCTTCGTGGCCCAGCTCTTCCAGCGCCTCCTGAAGTTCGGCCGGCGCCTCGGCCTGTCCTTCGTCGCGGTCGTCCACCACCTCTCCGACGTCGTCGACGGAGCGGCGGCCAAGGAGGCGGCGGCGATCCTCAAGATGGCCTCGACCAGGACCATCTACGCCCAGAAGGCCGACGAGGCGCGCAACACCGGCCGGGTCCTCGGCCTGCCCCGCTGGGCGGTCGAGATCATCCCGACCCTCACCCCCGGCATCGCGGTCTGGGACGTCAACGGCAACGTGCAGGTGGTCAAACACCTCATCACCGAGAAGGAACGCCCGCTCGTCTACACCGACCGCGCCATGACGGAGTCCTCGGTCACCGACCAGGACCTGGAATGGGAGACGGAACAGCGGGCGATCCTCATCGAGCAGCAGATGAACGGCTCCTCGCAGTCGACGGTGGCATAGGCGGCACGGATGGAAACGGCACGGAAGGGAGGAGGGATCTCGGACGGGCTGCTGCTCAGCCTGTTCGCCCTCCTCCTCTGCCTCACGGTCCTGGTGTGGACGGCGACCGGCCTGGCGGGCCTGTTCGCCCACGGGTCCTGGCCGGACAGCGTCGCCTTCACCGGCACGCCGCCGGCCCTGCGCTCCCTGGCGACGGCCCCGACGGACCTCCCGGCGGCCTGGCCGGCCGCCCCGCCGGACCAGCTCTCGGGGTACGGCCTCTTCTGGGGCCTCCTGATCGGCGAGGCGATGATCCTCCTCGTCCTCGCGGTCTTCGTCCTGGGCACGGTGACCCGCTGGCGCGCGGTCCGCGCCCAACGGAAGGCGGGCGCGTACGGGACGCAGCCGGGGGACACCGTACGGGAGCCGGTACGGGAGGGCCGTGAGGCCGTACGGGAGAGCTATGAGGCCGTACGGAAGGACCCCGAGGCCCGACGGAACGCGCCCCGGCACCCCGTACGGGACGAAGACCCGCTTCTCGTACGGGATCACGCCCCCGCGCACCCGCACCCGGAACCGGAACCGGCTCCGACCCCCACCGCCCCACCCGAGCAGCACACCAGGGAACCCGTCCCCACCCCCCTGGGCCCCGTACGGGAGACCCCGAGGCCTCCCCTCCCCCCGGCCGAGCCGCAGATCCCCCCGCAGCCCCGCCCCGCCGCCCCCGGGCACCCGGCCCCCGCAGGGGCCCCCGGCACCCTCTTCGGCCCGCCCGAGGTCCGCCGCCCCGCCGCCGTCCGGGCGGTGCGGGACGCCGAGGGCCCGGTCCTCGTCGTCACCTCCGACCCCGCCGTCTGGTCGGAGACCAAGGACGCGCGCGGCAAGCTCGGCCCGGTCCTCGTCTACGACCCCGGGCACCTCTGCGACACCCCGGGCCGGCTCCACTGGTCGCCCGCCGAGGACTGCGAGGACGCGGAGACCGCCCAGGCCAGGGCCGCCGCCCTGCTCGCCCCGGTCCGCCCGCACTCCCGGCTCGACGCGGCGACCGCCGACACCGCGGAAACGCTCCTGCGCTGCTGGCTGCACGCGGCGGCCGTCGACGGGCGCCCCTTCCGGCAGGTGCACCGCTGGGCCCAGGGCTCCGACGCCCACGAACCCGTACGGATCCTCCGCAGCCACCCCAGGGCCGTGTCGGGCCTGGCCGGACTGCTCGAATCCGCCCTGACCGCGCACCCCGAAAGCCGCCGTCTGGCGCAGGAACTGACGGCCCGTGCGTTCTCGGCCCTCTCCACGGTCCACATCAGGGAGGCCTGCACCCCGAATCGAACGGATTCGCTGGCCCTGGCATCTTTCCTCCCCGAAGGGGGCACCCTCTACGTGGTGGGTGAATCGATCGAGGACCCCCGCACCCACCCCGGCGCGATGCCGCTCCTGACGGCGCTCGCCGCAAGCGTGGTCGAGCACGGCCGCCGCATGGCCGCACGGTCATCCGACGGTCGGCTCGTCCCACCACTCACCCTGGTGCTCGACGACGTCGCCGCCGTCGCCCCGTTCCCCGCGCTCCCGGCCCTCCTGGCCGACGGCGAAGGCCGGGGCCTGCCCGCCCTGGCCCTGATGCGCTCCCGCGAACAGGCCAGGACCCGCTGGCCGAACGACACGCTGGTGCCACGGGGTTAGAGCCGGTTCAGGAGACGGGCCGCTCCAACGCGTACTCCACCTCTTCCGCCGATCCGCTCCCCGGCACCGCCACCCGCTCGCCCGTCGGCGCGAACCCGAACCGCCGGTAGAAGGCCGCCGCCCGCGCGTTCTCCTCGTGCACGTACAGCCGCACCCGCTCGACCACCGGCTCCGCCAGCGACCAGGACCACTCCACGCCCGCCCGGAACAGCGCGTCGATCACGCCCGTCCCGCGCGCCCCGGGACGCACGTACACCCCCACGACGTGCGTCTGGTCCACCTTCGCCGGCTCGCCGAACCGCACCTCGTCCGAGGGCCGCTCCACGAGCAGCGTGATCGTGCCCGCCCAGGAGCCGTCCGGCCCCTCGGCCACGAACTGCCGCACCCTCCCGGCACCGCTCTCGGACGAGTCCTCCGCCCGCTCGCGCCAGAAGGAGTCGGGCCGCTCGACGGCCGCCTCGTAGGTATCGAGGAACGCCAGGTGCGCGACCGGATCCCGGAGGGCGGCGAGACGGATCTCGCGGGCCTTCTCCCACTCGTCGGCGCGGATGACACGTATCAGATGGTCCATGGCCCAGATCCTGACGACGGACGCACGCCCCTGACAAGGCATTTCCGAAGCCGCACGCCCCCACCCGCACGCCGCGCCCCTCCCACCCCGCGTTCCCGCGCGTCGTACCCCGGTACTACGCCTGGCTCCCGCACACCACCCCGGTCCGACGCCCCGCCCCTCCCCGCCTCCTAGCGTCGGAGGCATGATCCGAGCAGAGAACCTCACCAAGCGGTACGGGGACAGAACCGTCGTCCAGGACCTCGGCTTCACCGTCCGGCCCGGCACCGTCACCGGCTTCCTCGGTCCCAACGGCGCCGGAAAGTCCACCACCCTCCGCATGATCCTCGGCCTCGACGCCCCGACCCGCGGCCGCGCCACCGTCGACGGACGCCCCTACGACCGCCACCGCGCCCCGCTCACCCGCGTCGGCGCCCTCCTCGAAGCCCGCTCCGCGCACCCGAGCCGATCCGCCCACCACCACCTCATGGCCCTCGCCCACACCCACGGCATCCCCGCGCGCGCGTGGAGCGGGTCCTCGCCCTCACCGGCCTCACCGCCGACCACCTGATCGTCATCGGCAGGGGCCGGCTCCTCGCCGACACCACGGTCGACGAGCTCGTACGGACCTCCGGCGGCGCCTCCGTCAGGGTCGTCACCCCCGAGGCGGACCGGCTGCGGACCCCTGCTCCCCGCCACCGCCCGGATCACCGCCGAGGCCCCGGACACCCTCCTCGTCACCGGCCTCGACGCACCCGGCATCGGCCGCACGGCCGCCGCCCACGCCGTGCCCCTCCACGAACCCACCCCGCGGAAGGCCTCCTTGGAGCAGGCGTTCATGGACCTCACCCGCGACGCCGTCGAGTACAGGGCCGATCCCCAGGGAGCCACCGCATGACCACCCCGACCACCGAGGCACCCACAACACCCACGACACCCACGACACCCACCGCACCCGCCATCACCCCGGCCCGCGTCCTCCGCTCGGTGCCGGGCGCGATTGGCGCCTTCGTCGGCGGGGTCCTGATCGTCCCCGAGATCCTCGGAACGCTCCCGTACGAGGCGGTGGACACGGCCGTCCGGTACTTCCCCACCCAGGCGGCCGGCGCCCTCGGCTCCTCGACCCCGATCCCGGGCGCGGCCTCCCCCGGCGCCGCCCTCCCGGCCCTGCTCCTGTGGGCGTCCGCCGCCCTGGCCGTCCCCGCCCTGTTGCTCAAGCGCCGGGACGTATGAGGAAGATGACGACGTGACGACGGAGACGGAAGAACAGCCGAGCGGAACCACGGACACGGGCCTCAGCCGCCACGTCCACCGTCTCCTCACGCGCGTACGCGCCTTCGACGCCCGCCACCCCTGGCCGTGGGACACGGCGGTGACGTCCTGCTGGGTGGTGGCCGCGCTCGTGGACGCGGCGGGCGGCTGGCGGAACACCGCCCCGGACCCGACCCTGCCGGCCTGGTTCGTGACCGCCCTCAGCCTGGCCCTGACCGTGCCGCTGTACTGGCGCCGCCGCCACCCCGTGCCCGCCCTGGCCGTGATGGCGGGCGCGGCGCTCCTCAGCGACGCCTCGGGCGCCTTCCTCCAGGCCTCGTACCTCCAGCTGCTCCCGGTCTTCCACATCGCGCTGCTCCGCCCGCCCCGCGCGCTCCTGTGGGCCCTCGCCCTGCTCCTGCCGCCCCTGGTGACGGGGGCGGTCCGCTTCGCCCCGGGGAACTGGGACCAGCGGGTGGTCCCCGCCCTGTGGGCGTACGCGCTCGTCGCCCTCCTCGGCATCACGGTCCGCTCCCGCAAGGACTACACGGCGGGCCTCGTCGACCGGGCCCGCCGCCTGGAGACCGAGCGCGACCAGGAGGTCCGGCTCGCCGCGGCGGCCGAACGGACCCGCATCGCCCGCGAGATGCACGACATCATCGGCCACAACCTCTCGGTCATCACCGGCCTCGCGGACGGCGGCCGGTACGCGGCGGCCAAGAACCCCGAGCGCGCCGCCCAGGCCCTCGACGCCATCGGCACGACGAGCCGCGAGGCCCTCGCCGACCTCCGCCGCCTCCTGGGCGTCCTGCGCGACGACGAGCAGGAGGCGGTACGGAACCCCCAGCCGACCCTGGCGGACCTGGACGCCCTGCTCACCGGCGTACGCGAGGCGGGCCTGCCGGTCCGGCTCGACACCCGCGCCGAGCCTCCCGCCCAACCCCTCTCTCCCGGCGCCCAGCTGACGGTCTACCGGGTGGTGCAGGAGGCCCTGACGAACACCCTCAAGCACGCGGGCCCCGACGCGAAGGCGACCGTGCTCCTCACGTACGCCCCCGGGGAGGTACGGGCGGAGGTCACGGACACGGGAACGGGCGCCGCCCGCGCCCCGAGGGGCCAGGGCCAGGGCCTCACCGGAATGCGCGAGCGCGCGGCCCTCTACGACGGCACACTCGACTGCGGCCCGCTGCCGGCCGGCGGCTGGTCCGTCCGGCTCCGCATCCCCCTCCACACCGCCCTCTGACCTCTGCCCTCTGACCTCTGACCGAACCACCCCCCGAATCCCGGAAGGTCTCCCCTCGTGACGACCGTTCTCATCGCGGACGACCAGCCGATGCAGCGCTTCGGCTTCCGCATCCTGCTGGAGAGCCAGGACGACATGACCGTCGTCGGCGAGGCGCCGAACGGCGCCGAGGCGATCCGCCTGGTCGACTCCCTCCGCCCCGACGTCGTCCTGATGGACATCAGGATGCCGGGCCTGGACGGCATCGAGGCGACCCGCCGCATCATCGCCACGGGAGCCCGCTCCCGCATCCTGATCGTCACCACCTTCGACCTGGACGAGTACGCGTACGACGGGCTGCGCGCCGGCGCCAGCGGCTTCCTGGTGAAGGACGCCCAGCCGGAGGAACTCCTCGCCGGCATCCGTGCGGTGGCCGCCGGCGACGCGGTCGTCGCCCCGAGCCTCACCCGCCGCCTCCTGGACGCCTACATCCACCACCTGCCGCGGCAGACCCCCGCGGAGGAGCCCGACGGCCCGGAGGACCCCCGCCTCACCGCCCTGACGGAGCGGGAACGCGAGATCCTCACGGTCATCGGCCAGGGCTGGACGAACACCGAGATCGCCACCCGCCTCCACCTCGCGGAATCCACGGTGAAGACCCACGTGAGCCGCATCCTCGCCAAGACGGGCGCCCGCGACCGCGTCCAGGCGGTCATCCTGGCGTACGACACCCAGCTCGTCGCGCCGGCCTGAAAAGGCGGTGGGAAAAAGGAGGGTGAACGCAGAAAAGCCCCGCACCAGATGGTGCGGGGCTTTCCCACAATGATTGTTCGGCGGTGTCCTACTCTCCCACAGGGTCCCCCCTGCAGTACCATCGGCGCTGAAAGGCTTAGCTTCCGGGTTCGGAATGTAACCGGGCGTTTCCCTAACGCTATGACCACCGAAACTCTATGAAGTTCACGAACTCAACCGGCACGGGAGTTCGTTGCTTCAGAACTAACACAGTGGACGCGAGCAACTGAGGACAAGCCCTCGGCCTATTAGTACCGGTCAGCTCCACCCCTTACGAGGCTTCCACATCCGGCCTATCAACCCAGTCGTCTACTGGGAGCCTTACCCCATCAAGTGGGTGGGAATACTCATCTCGAAGCAGGCTTCCCGCTTAGATGCTTTCAGCGGTTATCCCTCCCGAACGTAGCCAACCAGCCATGCCCTTGGCAGGACAACTGGCACACCAGAGGTTCGTCCGTCCCGGTCCTCTCGTACTAGGGACAGCCCTTCTCAATATTCCTGCGCGCGCAGCGGATAGGGACCGAACTGTCTCACGACGTTCTAAACCCAGCTCGCGTACCGCTTTAATGGGCGAACAGCCCAACCCTTGGGACCGACTCCAGCCCCAGGATGCGACGAGCCGACATCGAGGTGCCAAACCATCCCGTCGATATGGACTCTTGGGGAAGATCAGCCTGTTATCCCCGGGGTACCTTTTATCCGTTGAGCGACGGCGCTTCCACAAGCCACCGCCGGATCACTAGTCCCGACTTTCGTCCCTGCTCGACCCGTCGGTCTCACAGTCAAGCTCCCTTGTGCACTTACACTCAACACCTGATTGCCAACCAGGCTGAGGGAACCTTTGGGCGCCTCCGTTACCCTTTGGGAGGCAACCGCCCCAGTTAAACTACCCATCAGACACTGTCCCTGATCCGGATCACGGACCGAGGTTAGACATCCAGCACGACCAGAGTGGTATTTCAACGGCGACTCCACCATGACTGGCGTCACGGCTTCACAGTCTCCCACCTATCCTACACAAGCCGAACCGAACACCAATATCAAACTGTAGTAAAGGTCCCGGGGTCTTTCCGTCCTGCTGCGCGAAACGAGCATCTTTACTCGTAGTGCAATTTCACCGGGCCTATGGTTGAGACAGTCGAGAAGTCGTTACGCCATTCGTGCAGGTCGGAACTTACCCGACAAGGAATTTCGCTACCTTAGGATGGTTATAGTTACCACCGCCGTTTACTGGCGCTTAAGTTCTCAGCTTCGCAACCCCGAAAGGTCACTAACCGGTCCCCTTAACGTTCCAGCACCGGGCAGGCGTCAGTCCGTATACATCGCCTTACGGCTTCGCACGGACCTGTGTTTTTAGTAAACAGTCGCTTCTCGCTGGTCTCTGCGGCCACCCCCAGCTCACGGAGCAAGTCCGATCACCAGGCGTGGCCCCCCTTCTCCCGAAGTTACGGGGGCATTTTGCCGAGTTCCTTAACCATAGTTCACCCGAACGCCTCGGTATTCTCTACCTGACCACCTGAGTCGGTTTAGGGTACGGGCCGCCATGAAACTCGCTAGAGGCTTTTCTCGACAGCATAGGATCATCCACTTCACCACAATCGGCTCGGCATCAGGTCTCAGCCT
>NZ_JBSHHY010000015.1:165470-167058 GCF_053618675.1 Streptomyces sp. NPDC055632
GCATGCTGCAATGACACGACTTCGGCGGTACGCTTGAGCCCCGCTACATTGTCGGCGCGGAATCACTTGACCAGTGAGCTATTACGCACTCTTTCAAGGGTGGCTGCTTCTAAGCCAACCTCCTGGTTGTCTCTGCGACTCCACATCCTTTCCCACTTAGCGTACGCTTGGGGGCCTTAGTCGATGCTCTGGGCTGTTTCCCTCTCGACCATGGAGCTTATCCCCCACAGTCTCACTGCCGTGCTCTCACTTACCGGCATTCGGAGTTTGGCTAAGGTCAGTAACCCGGTAGGGCCCATCGCCTATCCAGTGCTCTACCTCCGGCAAGAAACACACGACGCTGCACCTAAATGCATTTCGGGGAGAACCAGCTATCACGGAGTTTGATTGGCCTTTCACCCCTAACCACAGGTCATCCCCCAGGTTTTCAACCCTGGTGGGTTCGGTCCTCCACGAAGTCTTACCTCCGCTTCAACCTGCCCATGGCTAGATCACTCCGCTTCGGGTCTTGAGCGTGCTACTAAGAGCGCCCTGTTCGGACTCGCTTTCGCTACGGCTTCCCCACACGGGTTAACCTCGCAACACACCGCAAACTCGCAGGCTCATTCTTCAAAAGGCACGCAGTCACGACATGCAAGCAAGCTTGCATGCGACGCTCCCACGGCTTGTAGGCACACGGTTTCAGGTACTATTTCACTCCGCTCCCGCGGTACTTTTCACCATTCCCTCACGGTACTATCCGCTATCGGTCACCAGGGAATATTTAGGCTTAGCGGGTGGTCCCGCCAGATTCACACGGGATTTCTCGGGCCCCGTGCTACTTGGGTGTCTCTCCAACGAGCCGCATGAATTTCGGCTACGGGGGTCTTACCCTCTACGCCGGACCTTTCGCATGTCCTTCGCCTATCCATACGGTTTCTGACTCGTCCTGTCGCCGGCAGACGACAGAAGAGAGATCCCACAACCCCGCATGCGCAACCCCTGCCGGGTCTCACACGCCTGCGGTTTGGCCTCATCCGGTTTCGCTCGCCACTACTCCCGGAATCACGGTTGTTTTCTCTTCCTGAGGGTACTGAGATGTTTCACTTCCCCTCGTTCCCTCCACATGCCCTATGTGTTCAGGCATGGGTGACAGCCCATGACGACTGCCGGGTTTCCCCATTCGGAAACCCCCGGATCAAAGCCTGGTTGACGGCTCCCCGGGGACTATCGTGGCCTCCCACGTCCTTCATCGGTTCCTGGTGCCAAGGCATCCACCGTGCGCCCTTAAAAACTTGGCCACAGATGCTCGCGTCCACTGTGTAGTTCTCAAACAACGACCAGCCACCCATCACCCCGCCGACATGCGGCGAGTGCACTGGGGCCGGCATCCTCGAAGGCAGACCATGACGGCCGTACCCTCAGACACCCAACAACGTGCCAGGCACGATCCCGCGGTTGTCCGTCACGTTCCACGCCGAAGCAGTACTGGTGAAGACAGCCTTGTGATCGTGCCAACTAATCAACGTTCCACCCATGAGCTGACCGTGCAGAACATTCGCCTGCATCCGGTGCTGTGCTCCTTAGAAAGGAGGTGATCCAGCCGCAC
>NZ_JBSHHY010000016.1:0-123786 GCF_053618675.1 Streptomyces sp. NPDC055632
CGCCCCCCCGGCGCGCCCCGGCCCGCCCCCACCCCGCCCGGCCGGCCCCGGCCGCCCCCCCCCCCCCCTCCGGCGCACCCCCGCCGTCGGTACCGTGGCCCCATGACCATCCGGGCGGTCCTCTGGGACATCGACGACACGATCTTCGACTACGCCACCGCCGACACGGCCGGGATGCGCGGCCACCTCGCGGCCGAGGGGCTCCTCGACGGGTTCGGCACGGTGGAGGCGGCCCTCGACCGGTGGCGGGAGCTCACCGTCCTCCACTGGCGCCGCTTCGAGAGGGAGGGCGGCGACTTCCTGGACCAGCGGCGCGACCGGGTCCGCGACTTCCTCGGCCGGCCGGAGCTCACCTCCGCCGAGGCCGACGCCTGGTTCGACCGGTACGTCGTCCACTACGAGGCGGCCTGGGCGCTCTTCCCCGACACCGTGCCCGTGCTCGACCTGCTCGCCCGTGACTACCGTCACGCGGTCCTGTCGAACTCCAGCATCCGCAACCAGGAGCGCAAGCTCCGCGTCCTGGGCATCCGGGACCGCTTCGAGGCCGTCCTGTGCGCCGCCGAGCTCGGCGTGGCCAAGCCCGCCCCGGAGGCCTTCCACGCCGCCTGCACCGCCCTCGGCCTGCCCCCGCACCAGGTGGCGTACGTCGGGGACCAGCCGGACATCGACGCCCGGGGCGCGGTGGAGGCGGGGCTCATGGGCGTCTGGCTGGACCGCGCGGACACCGGCGGCCGGCCCGAGCTGGAGCGGATCACGGAGCTGAGCCAGCTCCCCGACCTGCTGCGCTCGGATACCCGTTTTGGAGCGCGGTCCACCTTCGGGTAATGTTCTTCCTGCGCCGAGGAGAAAAGCCGAAAGGCAAGAGCCCGAAAGCGCAAGCCGAGCAAGATCCCCCTGGCGGGGAAGTTGCCCCGGTGGCCTATGGTGTAATTGGCAGCACGACGGTTTCTGGTTCCGTTAGTCTTGGTTCGAGTCCAGGTAGGCCAGCTCGCAGAGCTCATCTGTAACGTACGCGGATCTCATCCGCAAGGCCCCCGTTGTGTAGCGGCCTAGCACGCCGCCCTCTCAAGGCGGTAGCGCCGGTTCGAATCCGGTCGGGGGTACGGTGTAACCACCATGGCCTATGGTGTAATTGGCAACACTACGGTTTCTGGTACCGTCATTCTTGGTTCGAGTCCAGGTAGGCCAGCTCGCAGAGCTCATCTGCATCGTACGCGGATCTCATCCGCAAGGCCCCCGTTGTGTAGCGGCCTAGCACGCCGCCCTCTCAAGGCGGTAGCGCCGGTTCGAATCCGGTCGGGGGTACGGTGTAACCACCATGGCCTATGGTGTAATTGGCAACACTACGGTTTCTGGTACCGTCATTCTTGGTTCGAGTCCAGGTAGGCCAGCTCGCAGAGCTCATCTGCATCGTACGCGGATCTCATCCGCAAGGCCCCCGTTGTGTAGCGGCCTAGCACGCCGCCCTCTCAAGGCGGTAGCGCCGGTTCGAATCCGGTCGGGGGTACGCACAGAAGAAGCCCTTCCCTTCGGGGAAGGGCTTCTTCGCTGTTCCCCGCCGTACGGCTCCGGACACAACTCCGGCCCACCGCTGCGGCGTTGGAGCGGTGGGCCGGGACGAACGAGGAAAAGGAAAACGTCAGCCGTTGCGGCGGAGCGCCTCGGAGAGGCGGGCGGCGGCGTCGATGACCGCCTGGGCGTGCATGCGGCCCGGGTGGCGCGTCAGGCGCTCGATGGGGCCCGAGACCGACACGGCGGCCACCACGCGGTTCGAGGGGCCGCGCACGGGCGCGGAGACGGACGCGACGCCCGGCTCCCGCTCGCCGATCGACTGGGCCCAGCCGCGGCGCCGCACGCCCGACAGGGCCGTCGCCGTGAAGCGGGCGCCCTGGAGGCCGCGGTGCAGCCGCTCGGGCTCCTCCCAGGCCATCAGGATCTGCGCCGACGAGCCGGCCTTCATGGTCAGCGTCGAGCCGACCGGGACCGTGTCCCGCAGGCCCGAGAGCCGCTCGGCCGCCGCCACGCAGATGCGCATGTCGCCCTGGCGCCGGTAGAGCTGGGCGCTCTCGCCGGTGACGTCGCGCAGATGCGTGAGCACCGGGCCCGCGGTCGCGAGGAGGCGGTCCTCGCCGGCCGCGGCGGCGAGCTCCGCCAGGCGCGGGCCGAGGATGAAACGGCCCTGCATGTCGCGCGCCACCATCCGGTGGTGTTCCAGTGCCACGGCGAGACGATGTGCCGTGGGTCGTGCGAGTCCCGTCGCCGCGACCAGTCCTGCGAGGGTGGCCGGACCGGACTCCAGGGCGCTCAGGACAAGGGCTGCCTTGTCGAGAACGCCTACGCCGCTAGAGTTGTCCATGCAACGATATTCGCGTCTCACTCTGTGAAACGCAAGTTCAATTTCCCGGGGAACTTGTCACTCTGGTGAGGCGGCCGCACAACGGCCCGCGAAACGGGTCTCTAGTTGTGCCGGCGTAGACGTCGGCCGGAGGGAAAGCGATGGGTAGGACACTCGCGGAGAAGGTCTGGGACGACCACGTCGTCCGGCGCGCCGAGGGCGAGCCCGACCTCCTCTTCATCGATCTGCACCTGCTGCACGAGGTGACCAGCCCGCAGGCCTTCGACGGCCTCCGCCAGAACGGCCGGCAGGTGCGGCGCCTCGACCTCACCATCGCCACCGAGGACCACAACACCCCGACCCTCGACATCGACAAGCCGATCGCCGACCCTGTCTCCCGCGCGCAGCTGGAGACCCTCCGCAAGAACTGTGCCGAGTTCGGCGTCCGCCTGCACCCGCTGGGCGACGTCGAGCAGGGCGTCGTCCACGTCGTGGGTCCCCAGCTGGGCCTGACCCAGCCCGGCACCACGGTCGTCTGCGGCGACTCCCACACCTCCACGCACGGCGCCTTCGGCGCGCTGGCGTTCGGCATCGGCACCAGCCAGGTCGAGCACGTCCTCGCCACCCAGACCCTGCCGCTCGCCCGCCCGAAGACCATGGCCATCACGGTCGACGGCGAGCTGCCCGAGGACGTCACCGCCAAGGACCTGATCCTGGCGATCATCGCCAAGATCGGCACCGGCGGCGGCCAGGGCTACATCCTGGAGTACCGCGGCTCCGCCGTCGAGAAGCTCTCGATGGAGGCCCGGATGACCGTCTGCAACATGTCGATCGAGGCCGGCGCCCGCGCGGGCATGATCGCCCCCGACGAGACGACCTTCGCCTATCTGAAGGGCCGCGCCCACGCCCCCGAGGGCGCGGACTGGGACGCCGCCGTCGCGTACTGGAAGACGCTGAAGTCCGACGAGGACGCCGTCTTCGACGCCGAGGTCGTCATCGACGCCGCCTCCCTGGCGCCGTTCGTCACCTGGGGCACCAACCCCGGCCAGGGCGCACCGCTTTCGGCGAACGTCCCCGACCCGGCTTCGTACGAAGACGCTTCGGAGCGCCTCGCCGCCGAAAAGGCCCTGGAGTACATGGGGTTGACCGCCGGGCAGCCGCTGCGCGACATCAAGGTCGACACCGTCTTCGTAGGCTCCTGCACCAACGGCCGCATCGAGGACCTGCGCAACGCCGCCGACCTCCTCCAGGGCCGCAGGGTCGCCGACGGCGTCCGGATGCTGGTCGTCCCCGGCTCCGTCCGGGTCGCCCTCCAGGCCGTCGAGGAGGGACTGGACAAGGTCTTCAAGGAGGCCGGCGCCGAATGGCGGCACGCGGGCTGCTCGATGTGCCTGGGCATGAACCCCGACCAACTGGCCCCCGGCGAGCGCTCCGCCTCCACCTCCAACCGCAACTTCGAGGGCCGGCAGGGCAAGGGCGGCCGGACCCACCTGGTCTCGCCCCAGGTCGCCGCCGCCACCGCCGTACTGGGCCATCTGGCCTCCCCGGCCGACCTGTCCGACGCCGTCACCACCGCGGGGGTCTGAGGAACCATGGAAGCTTTCACCACGCACACCGGCCGGGCCGTCCCGCTGCGCCGCAGCAACGTCGACACCGACCAGATCATCCCCGCGCACTGGCTGAAGAAGGTCACCCGCGACGGCTTCGAGGACGGCCTCTTCGAGGCCTGGCGCAAGGACTCCGAGTTCGTCCTCAACCGCCCCGAGCGGCAGGGCGCCACGGTCCTGGTCGCCGGCCCCGACTTCGGCACCGGCTCCTCCCGCGAGCACGCCGTCTGGGCGCTCCAGAACTACGGCTTCCAGACCGTGATCTCCTCCCGCTTCGCCGACATCTTCCGCGGCAACTCGCTGAAGAACGGCCTGCTGACCGTCGTCCTCCCGCAGGAGACGGTGGACGCGCTCTGGGAGCTGACCGAGGCCGACCCGACTGCCGAGGTCACCGTCGACCTGGAGCGCCGCAAGGTCCTGGCCGCCGGGATCGACGCCGACTTCGAACTCGACGAGAACGCCCGCTGGCGTCTCCTGAACGGACTCGACGACATCAGCCTCACCCTTCAGAACGAAGCCGACATCGCGGCCTACGAGGCAGCCAGGCCCTCCTTCAAACCCCGTACAATTACGGTCTGAGCAGCGCTTTTCCAAGACTGCGCCCCCCACCTTCCGGTGGGGGGCGCAGTCGCTTGTTGGGCCCCTGTCGGGCGACAACTCGCCCTAGATGGCACAATCGGTGCATGGAACGCGACAGCCAACTCGAGCTCTACGAGGCAGTCGCCGCCCGATTGAAGGAAGCGCACACAAGGGTGCGCTCACTGCAAGTCCCGGAGGGCGTAAGGATGGCGCTGTCCCGGAAGCTGCTGGTCGTGACGGCCGCGGCGAAGCACGATCTCAAGGACGCGGCGATGCGTCTGGACCGGTTGATGAAGGACCTCGACGAGGGCCGATTCCCAGAGGACGACTGACACCAGGAACTCCGCAACGGCTCTTCCGCGTTGCGGCACTAGGGTGATTAGCCCGTTTCGTGTTTGATTTGCGGTATATACATGCCTAACGTGCGAAAAAGCTTGAACACTTTCGTTCTGGCAATGTCTCCGAAGGGGAAGACGTGAACAAGGCGCAGCTCGTAGAAGCGATTGCCGACAAGATGGGCGGTCGCCAGCAGGCCGCCGAAGCCGTCGACCACGTGCTCGACGCCATCGTGCGTGCCGTGGTCGGCGGCGACCGGGTCTCCGTCACGGGTTTCGGCTCGTTCGAGAAGGTCGACCGGCCGGCCCGCTACGCCCGCAACCCGCAGACGGGTGAGCGGGTGCGCGTGAAGAAGACCTCCGTCCCCCGCTTCCGCGCCGGTCAGGGCTTCAAGGACCTGGTCAGCGGCTCGAAGAAGCTCCCCAAGGGCGGCGAGGTCTCCGTCAAGAAGGCCCCCAAGGGCAGCCTCACCGGCGGTGCCTCCGCGACGGTGAAGAAGGCCGCCGCCAAGAAGGCCACCACCGCGAAGAAGGCCGCCGCGAAGAAGGCGACCCCGGTGAAGAAGACCACCACGGCCGCCGTCAAGAAGACGACCCCCGCGAAGAAGACCACCACGGCGGCCGCCAAGAAGGCGACCCCCGCCAAGAAGACCGCGACCACCGCCGCCGCGAAGAAGACCTCGGCGGCCGCGAAGAAGACCACCACGGCCGCCGCCAAGAAGACGACGGTCAAGAAGACCGCGCCGGCCGCGAAGAAGGCCACGGCGACGAAGGCGCCCGCCAAGAAGACGACGGCGCGCAAGACCACCGCCAAGAAGACCGCCGCCAAGAAGTAGGACGTGCGGGAACGATCCGCCGGGCCGGGCTCCCTCCGAGGAGCCCGGCCCGCGGCGCGTCCGAAGGCCCGGGCGGGACCGGGAGATCCCGTGCGGCCCGTGCGGCCCGGAGGCCCGGAGACCTGAGGACCCGAAGACCTAAGGACCCGGAGACCTAAGGACCCGGAGACCTAAGGACCCGAAGACCTGAAGACCCGGAGACCTAGGGACCCGGAGACCCGGAGGACCTAGAAGGTCTGGAGCGTCACCAGCGTGATCCGCGGGCCGCCCCCCGGGCCGCCCGGCTCCGTCTCGATCCGCACCCGCTGGCCCGGCCGCAGCAACAGCAGCCCGCCCGCCGCGAAGGCCTCCGCCCCGAACTCCACCGGGGTGCCGTCGTCGAGCAGCACGCTGCCGCTGCGGGTCTCGGGGTCGTACGTGTACGCGGTCGCCTGCATGGACCGCAGCCTATCCGGCCGCCGGCAGCCACTGGGCGGCCGTCCGCGGGCCGAGCCCCAGCTCCCCGGCCGCCGCCAGGTCCTCCCCGGTGTCCACGTCCCGGCGTACGGAATCCACCCCCGCGAGCCGGATTTCCACCGCCCCCGACGACAAATGCCGCAGCCTCGACGCACCCCCGAATGCCGGTGCCAATTCCACTCCCGGAGCAGCCGAGAGGAATGTCGTACCGATTTCGGCGGCGTCCGCGAGAAATGCCCTCGGAAATGCCCGGGCCGCGTCCAGGACCCGGGACAGCTCCGCCGGGCGCAGCGCCGGGAGGTCCGCGTTGAGCGCCGCCACGCGCGCGTGCGGACGCCGGGCCCGCACGGCCCGCGCCCCGTGCGCGAGCGCCGCGTTGAGCCCCGCCGCCGGCGCGTCCGGCACGATCCGCGCCCCCAGCGCCGCGAGGACCCCGCCGGCCGCGGGGTCGTCGGTGACCACCACCGCCTCCCGCACCCGCGCGCAGTCCAGCACCGCTCCCACGGTGTCCTCGGCGAACGCGAGCGCGAGCCGGGGGCGCAGCCGCGCGCCCGCCGCCGCGGCCAGCCTGCTCTTCGCCAGGGCAAGGGGCTTCAGGGGTACGACGAGGGACCAGCCGTCGTCCGCATCGGTGTTCATCGCGGACCATTCTGTCCCGCCCGTGCGGCCCGCCGGAGGGGCCGGGGCGTACGGTGTCACTCGACAGCGCAGGAGCATGGGGCGACACTGACCCCCTGCCAGCCCGTCCCGGAGAAAGGTGTCCGCGTGCCCCGCCGCAGAATCGGCTTCTGGTACCGCCTCGCGGCGGTCATCGCCAAACCCCCCCTGGTGGTTCTGTTCAAGCGGGACTGGCGCGGCATGGAGCACATTCCGGCCGACGGCGGATTCATCACCGCGGTGAACCACAACTCCTACCTGGACCCGCTCTCCTACGCGCACTACCAGTACAACACCGGCCGCGTCCCGCGCTTCCTCGCCAAGGCCGCCCTCTTCAAGGGCTCCTTCGTCGGCACGATGCTGCGCGGCACCGGGCAGATCCCCGTCTACCGCGAGACGACCGACGCGCTCGACGCCTTCCGCGCCGCCGTCGACGCCATCGAGCGCGGCGAGTGCGTCGCCTTCTACCCCGAGGGCACCCTGACCCGCGACCCCGAGATGTGGCCCATGGCCGGCAAGACCGGCGCCGCCCGCGTCGCGCTGCTCACCAAGGCCCCCGTCATCCCGGTGGCCCAGTGGGGCGCGAACCTCGCGGTGCCGCCGTACGCCAAGCAGGACAAGGTCCGGCTCTTCCCCCGCAAGACGCTGATCGTGCAGGCCGGACCGCCGGTCGACCTCTCCCGCTTCCACGGGCTCGAACCCACGCCCGAGGTGCTGCGCGAGGCCACCGAGACCATCATGGCCGCCATCACCGCCCTCCTGGAGGAGGTCCGCGGCGAGCGGGCGCCCGCCGAACCGTACGACCACCGCAGGGCCCGCCTGGAACAACGGCGCAAGGCCGCCGAAGGGGGCACCAAGTGACCAAGGCAGCCGTCTTCGGCAACGGATCCTGGGGCACCGCCTTCGCCATGGTGCTCGCCGACGCGGGCTGCGAGGTGAGCCTCTGGGGCCGCCGCGCCGAGATCGCGAAGGAGATCAACACCACCCGCACCAACCCGGACTACCTGCCGGGAGTCGAACTCCCCGAAGCGGTCACGGCCACCGCCGACCCGGCCGAGGCCGCCGCGGACGCCGACTTCACCGTCCTGGTCGTCCCCTCCCAGACCCTCCGCGGCAACCTCGCCGCCTGGACGCCGCTCCTCGCCTCCGACACCGTCCTCGTCTCCCTCATGAAGGGCGTCGAACTCGGCACCGCCAAGCGGATGAGCGAGGTGATCACCGAGGTCGCGGACGTCCCCGCCGAGCGCGTCGCCGTCCTCACCGGACCCAACCTGGCCAAGGAGATCGCCGCCCGGCAGCCCGCCGCCGCCGTCGCCGCCTGCGTCGACGAGACGGTCGCCCAGCGGCTCCAGACCGCCTGCCTGACCCCGTACTTCCGCCCGTACACCAACACCGACGTGGTGGGCTGCGAGCTCGGCGGCGCCGTCAAGAACGTCATCGGCCTCGCCGTCGGCATCACGGACGGCATGGGTCTCGGCGACAACTCCAAGGCCACGCTCATCACCCGCGGCCTCGCCGAGACCACCCGCCTCGGCCTCGCCATGGGCGCCGACCCGCTCACCTTCTCCGGCCTCGCGGGCCTCGGCGACCTCGTCGCCACCTGCTCCTCGCCGCTCTCCCGGAACCACACCTTCGGCACCAACCTCGGCCGCGGGATGACCCTCCAGGAGACCATCGCGGCCACCAAGCAGACCGCCGAGGGCGTCAAGTCCTGCGAGTCGGTGCTCGATCTGGGCCGCCGCCACGGCGTCGACATGCCCATCACCGAGACCGTCGTCTCCATCGTCCACGAGGGCAAGCCGCCGGTCGTCGCCCTCAAGGAGCTCATGTCGCGCTCGGCGAAGCCCGAACGCCGCTGAGCCGGGGCCCGGGCGGGTCCGGGTGAGCACGGACGACTCGGACGCGCGCGCGGCGGGGCGCTCAGGAGTTCGGGAACCGCAAGGTACCCTCATCGCGATATGAGCGAGAACACCCAGAGCCCCCGCAAGCCGCGCGTGGCCGTCGTCTTCGGCGGACGCAGCTCCGAGCACGCCATCTCCGTCGTCACGGCCGGCGCCGTCCTGAGCGCCATCGACCGGGACAAGTACGACGTGCTGCCCATCGGCATCACGACGGACGGGCGCTGGGCGCTCACCGCCGACGCCCCGGAGCGGATGGCCATCACCGACCGCGCGCTGCCGAACGTCGCCGACCTGGCCGAGTCCGAGCAGGGCGGCGTCGTCCTCTCCGTCGACCCCGCCAACCGCGAGGTCGTCCTCGCCGAGCCCGGCGCCGTGCCGCGCGCCCTCGGCGAGGTCGACGTGGTCTTCCCCGTCCTCCACGGCCCGTACGGCGAGGACGGCACCCTCCAGGGCCTCCTGGAACTCTCCGGCGTCCCCTACGTCGGCGCGGGCGTCCTCGCCTCCGCCGTCGGCCAGGACAAGGAGTACATGAAGCGGGTCTTCGTCTCCTTCGGCCTCCCGGTCGGCCCCTACGAGGTCGTCCGGCCGCGCGAGTGGGAGCAGAACCCGGCCGCCGCCCGCAAGAAGATCGTCGAGTTCGCCGCCGACCACGGCTGGCCGCTCTTCGTGAAGCCCGCCCGCGGCGGCTCGTCCGTCGGCATCACCAAGGTCGACGACCTCTCCGGCCTCGACGAGGCGATCGAGGAGGCCCGCCGCCACGACCCCAAGATCATCGTGGAGGCGCTGGTCCGCGGCCGCGAGATCGAGTGTGGCGTCCTGGAGTTCGAGGACGGCCCGCGCGCCAGCGTGCCGGCCGAGATCCCGCCCGTCACCGACCACGACTTCTACGACTTCGAGGCGAAGTACATCGACTCCGCCTCCGGCATCGTGCCCGCCCCCATCGGGGACGGGGCGACCGCCGAGATCCAGCGCCTGGCCGTCGCCGCCTACGAGGCCGTCTCCTGCGAGGGCCTGGTCCGCGCCGACTTCTTCCTCACCGAGGACGGCGACTTCGTCATCAACGAGATCAACACCATGCCGGGCTTCACGCCCATCTCCATGTACCCGCGCATGTGGCAGGAGAGCGGCGTGAACTACCCCGAGCTGGTCGACCGCCTCCTCCAGGCCGCGCTGACCCGCTCCACGGGCCTGCGCTAGCGGACCGCGACCGGGAGCCGGCCGCGCACGCGCGGCCGGCTCCCCGGGCACGTCCGGACGGCGTCAGGAGCACTCCGGTTCGAGCGCGCACGGGACCGACTCCGCCACGGGGGCGGCGAGATCGGCGAGCGGCCCGGCGTCGTGCTCGTACCGCGCGTCGAGGCTCACCTCGACGTACGTCTCCCGGTACACCGAGGTGAACCGGGGGCCGGAGCCCTCCGGCCGCTCCAGCATCCAGCGCACGCCGTTCGCGGAGACGCCCTGCGCCTTCGCGTCGCTCATCTTTTCGGGCCGGGGGACCCCGCAGCGCAGTACGATCGCACCGTCACCCCACCCGGCGGTCAACTCGGAGCCGGGCTCCGGGTCACTCCGCTCCAGCCCCGCCACGGTGTCGGGCAGCTCCTTCGCCAGCGCCTGGCAGAGAGCGGCCTCCTCCGCCGGAGGGCTGGGGACCGCGACGGACGCCGAGGCGCCCGACGGGGAGCAGCCCGCGGACGCCAGCAGCAGCACGGCGGCCGCGACGGCGGCGGGCAGGCCGAAGGGCCGGTGGGAAGACATCACCGGCCAAGCGTAGACGGGGGCTACAGATGAACGACCGGGCAGGTGAGGGTGCGCGTGATGCCGTCCACTTGCTGGACCTTGGCGACCACCATGCGGCCCAGCTCGTCGACCGTGTCCGCCTGCGCGCGCACGATCACGTCGTACGGACCGGTCACGTCCTCGGCCTGGATCACCCCCGGGATCTTGGAGATGGTGTCGGCGACGGTCGACGCCTTGCCCACCTCGGTCTGAATAAGGATGTACGCCTGTACCACGGAACCTCCAGGGCGGCCACGAGGATCTTGTGGGAGAAAGGGACGCCACGGTACCGCGTCGCCGCGGGCCGCGGGGAGACCCGCGTGTCCCGGGGCATCCGGGGCGTGGCGTACGCAGGACAGAAGTTGACGGCCTACTTGACGGTACCCAGCACGGTGACGGCCCGCGACCCGCGGCGCGCCCAGACGCGCCCCCGCCCGCCGGCCGGCACGAAGACACGAGGTGAGACGCGGTGAAGGGCACAGTCGGAGAGCTGGGCGAGTTCGGGCTCATCAGAGAGCTCACGTCCCGGCTCACCTCCACCCCGGCGGTACGGATCGGGCCCGGCGACGACGCCGCGGTCGTCTCCGCCCCCGACCGGCGCGTGGTGGCCAGCACGGACATCCTGCTCGAAGGACGTCACTTCCGCCGCGACTGGTCGACGGCGTACGACGTCGGCCGCAAGGCCGCCGCGCAGAACCTCGCCGACATCGCCGCCATGGGCGCGGTCCCCACCGCGCTCCTCCTCGGCCTCGTCGTCCCCGCCGAACTCCCCGTTACCTGGCCCACCGAACTCATGGACGGCCTGCGCGACGAATGTCAGGTCGCGGGCGCCGCCGTGGTCGGCGGCGACGTCGTGCGCGGCGACACGATCATGGTCTCCATCACCGCCCTCGGCGACCTGCGCAACCACGACCCGGTCACCCGGGGCGGCGCCCAGCCCGGCGACGTCGTCGCCTACACCGGCTGGCTCGGCTGGTCCGCCGCCGGATACGCGGTCCTCTCGCGCGGCTTCCGCTCCCCGCGCGCCTTCGTCGAGGCCCACCGCAGGCCCGAACCGCCGTACCACGCGGGCCCGGCCGCCGCCGGCCTCGGCGCCACCGCCATGTGCGACGTCAGCGACGGCCTCATCGCGGACCTCGGCCACATCGCGGAGGCCAGCAAGGTCCGCATCGACCTGCGCTCCGGGCTCATCGACATCCCCACCCAGATGCACGACATCGGCCAGGCCGTCGGCGTCGACCCCATGCAGTGGGTGCTCACCGGGGGAGAGGACCACGCCATCGTCGCCACCTTCCCGCCGGACGTGAAGCTCCCCGCCCGCTGGAAGGTCATCGGCGAGGTCCTCAACCCCTCGGCGCTGCCCCAGGTCACCGTGGACGGCGCGCCCTGGCACGCGGCCGGCGGCTGGGACCACTTCGGGGAGACGGAGTGAAGCCCCCGCTGGTCCTGACCGTCGCCGGGTCCGACTCCGGCGGCGGCGCGGGCGTCCAGGCCGACCTGAAGACGATGCTGGCGCTCGGCGTCCACGGCATGAGCGTCCTCACCGCCGTCACCGCGCAGAACTCCCGGGGCGTCCAGGGCGTCTGGGAACTGCCCGTGGAGGCCGTGCGCGCCCAGTACCGGTCCGTCGTCGACGACATCGGCGTCCAGGCCGTGAAGACCGGCATGCTGGCCACCGCCCCGCTCGTGGAGACCGTCGCGGAACTCCTCGCGGACACCGCCGCGCCCGTCGTCGTCGACCCGGTCGGGGTCTCCAAGCACGGCGACCCGCTCCTCGCCGCGTCCGCGCTCGACGCCGTCCGCACGAAGCTGCTGCCCCTCGCGACCGTCGCCACGCCCAACCTGGACGAGGTGACGCAGCTCGTCGACGTGCACGTCGTGTACGAGAGCGACATGAGGAACGCCGCCGAGGGCATCCTGTCGTACGGACCGGAGTGGGTCCTGATCAAGGGCGGGCACCTGCCCACGGGCCGGGAGGCGGTGGACCTGCTCACGGACGGCGAGGAGGAGCACTGGTTCCGCGCCCCGCGCCTCGACAACCGGCACACCCACGGGACGGGCTGCACGCTCGCCTCGGCGATCGCCTCCGGGCTCGCCAAGGGGCGCACGGTGCCGGAGGCGGTACGGGAGGCCAAGGAGTACGTGACCGGGGCCATCGGCGCGGGATTCGCCCTGGGCACGGGCATAGGCCCGGTCGACCACGGCTGGCGGTTCAGGGACTGAGCCGGTTCGGGGGCCGAGTCGGTCCGGGAGTGTCACACGCCCCCGGACCCGATCCCGCTTCCGGGCATGGCAAGAGGCCGGTCCACCGAGGTGGACCGGCCTCTCAAGGCAACCGCAGGGGCTGCGCTACGACGGAACGTCGCGGTTAGCGCGAGACCTTGCCGGCCTTGATGCACGAGGTGCAGACGTTGAGCCGCTTCGGCGTCCGACCGACCACGGCACGCACGCGCTGGATGTTCGGGTTCCAGCGACGGGACGTACGGCGGTGCGAGTGCGAAATGTTGTTGCCGAAGCCCGGCCCCTTGCCGCAGACGTCGCAGTTGGCAGCCACGGGTCACTCCAAAGACTTCAGAATTACAGTGAAATCCGGCGCACCGGAATCAGGAGTCTGAAGTGGCTTGCCGGGGAACGGCCCGGATTGAACCGGGCAACCGAAGCAGCATACAACGACTGCCTCGGTGGAACGAAACTACCATGTTCCCCGCCGGCCCCGCCCCGGGCCCCGGTCACGCCCGGGACACCTCCGGTCTACCCTGCGGTGAGCTCACCGCCGAAGGAGGACCCCCCGTTGTCGCGAGCCCTTCAGCCTGACGAGGAGCTCGTCGAGCTCGACGCCGAAGCGGTCCGGACCTGGTGCGCGAGGGCCCTCGACGCCCTCGGGCGGGAGCGCGAGGAGATCGACGCGATCAACGTCTACCCGGTCGCGGACGGGGACACCGGCACCAACCTCTACCTGACGGCGGAAGCCGCCCACCGGGCCGTCGAAGCGGTCTCCGCCGCCTCCGGCCCGGACACGGCCGAGACCGTACGGGCCATGGCCCGCGGCGCCCTCCTCGGCGCCCGCGGCAACTCCGGGACCATCCTCTCCCAGCTCCTGCGCGGCATGGCGACCGTCCTCGCCGGCGGATGTGACGGTGATCACCTCGCCCGCGCCCTCGCCGAGGCCGCGCGCGAGGCCCGGCAGGCCGTCGCCCGCCCCGTGGAGGGCACCATCCTCACCGTGGCGAGCGCCGCCGCCGAGGCCTGCGCGGCGGGCGGCACGCTCGCGGAGGTGGCCCGCGCCGCCCACGAGGGGGCCGCGACCGCCCTGGCGGCCACCTCCGGCCAGCTCGACGTGCTCGCACGCGCCGGGGTCGTGGACGCGGGCGGCCGGGGCCTGGTGGCCGTCCTCGGCGCCCTCCTGGAGACCGTCACCGGCCGGACCCCGGACCGCCCCCGGACCGCGCCGCTCCCGCCGGCCGCCCCCCGCGAGGACTGCGCCGGCGAGGACGGCCCCGCCTACGAGGTGATCTACCTCCTGGAGGCCGACGGGCCGGCCGTCGAACTGCTGCGCTCCCGCCTCGACGCGCTGGGGGAGTCCCTGGTCGTCGTCGGCGGCGACGGGCTCTGGAACGTCCACGTGCACGTGGACGACGCGGGCGCCGCCGTCGAGGCCGGCGTCGAGGCCGGCCGGCCCCACCGGATCCGCATCACCCACTTCGCGTCCGCCGCGCCGCCCGCGCCGGGGCGCGGCGCCGCGCAGGGGGCCGGGAGCGGGGCCGACGACCGGTACGGGACCGACGGCGCCCACGGGGACCGGTACGGGACCGGCGACGGGTACGCGCACGCGTGCGGGACCGGGGGCGACGGGTACGCGCACGCGTGCGGCACCGAGGACGACGCCGCACGCGGGGAACGCGTCCCGCGCGCGATCGTCGCCGTCGTCCCCGGCGAGGGCCTCGCCGGGCTCTGCGCCGAGGCCGGCGCGACCACCGTGCGGACCCGCCCCGGCGAACCCCCCGCCGAGGACGAGCTCGTCGAGGCCGTCCGGCGGGCGCACGCGCGCGAGGTCGTCCTCCTGCCCAACGACACCGACCTGCGCGAGACCGCCGCCGCGGCCGCCGAACGCGTCAGGGCCGAGGGCGTCCGCGTCGCCCTCGTCCCCACCCGGTCCGCCGTCCAGGGCATCGCCGCCCTCGCCGTCCACGAACCCGGCCGGCGCTTCGACGAGGACGTCGTCGCCATGACGGCCGCCGCCGGAGCCACCCGCTACGCCGAACTCGCCGTCGCCGAACACCGGTCCTTCACCTCGGCCGGCGTCTGCCAGGCCGGCGACGTCCTCGGCCTCATCGAGGGCGACGTCGCCGTCATCGGCAAGGACCTCACCGAGACCGCCCGCACCGTCCTGGACCGGATGCTCTCGGCGGGCGGCGAACTCGTCACCCTCGTCGTCGCCGACGACACCCCGCCCGGCCTCGCCGCCGACCTCGAACGCCACGTCCGCCGCGGCTACCTGGCCGTCGACACCACCACGTACCACGCGGGCGCGGAGGCCCCGCCGCTGCTCATCGGGGTGGAATAGGCGCCGATCCCCGGGGTCGTCCACAGCCCTCGCCCCGACTGTCGGTCCCGTGGTGTGCAATGGAACGCGTGCCCGCGCTCGACGAACCACTCAAGAAGTCCCTCGGCCCCGCCACCGCCAAGGTCATGGCCGAGGCGCTCGACCTGCACACGGTCGGGGACCTGCTGCACCACTACCCCCGCCGGTACGCCGAGCGCGGGGAGCTGACCACCCTCTCCGACCTGCCGCTCGACGAGCACGTCACGGTGGTCGCGCAGGTCGCCGACGCCCGCGTGCTGACCTTCAACGGCTCCAAGGGGCGCGGCCAGCGCCTCGAAGTGACCATCACCGACGGCAGCGGCCGCCTCCAGCTGGTCTTCTTCGGCAAGGGCGTGCACAAGCCGCACAAGGACCTGCTGCCCGGCACCCGCGCGATGTTCGCCGGCAAGGTCTCGCTCTTCAACCGGCGCCTCCAGCTCGCCCACCCGTCGTACGAACTCCTGCGCGGCGACCGCGAGGAGGCCGTGGACGTCTGGGCCGGGGCCCTCATCCCGATCTACCCGGCCACCACCAAGCTGGAGTCCTGGAAGATCGCCAAGGCCGTCGACGCGGTCCTGCCGGGCACCGTCGACGCAGTCGACCCGCTCCCGGACGCCCTGCGCGAGGGCCGCGGCCTCGCCGAACTGCCCGACGCCCTGCGGATGATCCACCGGCCCCGCACCAAGGCCGACATCGCCGCCGCCCGGGAGCGGCTCAAGTGGGACGAGGCCTTCGTCCTCCAGGTCGCCCTCGCCCGCCGCCGGCACGCCGACACCCAACTGCCCGCCGTCCCCCGGCGACCCGCCCCCGACGGCATCCTCGACGCCTTCGACGCCAAGCTCCCCTTCACCCTCACCGACGGCCAGCGGAAGGTCTCGAAGGAGATCTTCGACGACCTCGCCACCGACCACCCCATGCACCGCCTCCTCCAGGGCGAGGTCGGCAGCGGGAAGACGATGGTGGCCCTGCGCGCCATGCTCGCCGTCGTCGACTCCGGGGGACAGGCCGCGATGCTCGCGCCCACCGAGGTCCTCGCCCAGCAGCACCACCGCTCCGTCACCGAGATGATGGGCGAGCTCGCCGAGGGAGGGATGCTCGGCGGCGCGGACCGCGCCACCAAGGTCGTCCTGCTCACCGGCTCCATGGGCGCCGCCGCCCGCCGCCACGCCCTCCTGGACCTGGTCACCGGCGAGGCCGGGATCGTCATCGGCACGCACGCCCTGATCGAGGACAAGGTTCAGTTCCACGACCTGGGTCTGGTCGTCGTCGACGAGCAGCACCGCTTCGGCGTCGAACAGCGCGACGCCCTGCGCGGCAAGGGCAAGCAGCCCCCGCACCTCCTCGTCATGACCGCGACGCCCATCCCGCGCACGGTCGCCATGACCGTCTTCGGCGACCTGGAGACCTCCGTCCTCGACCAGCTGCCCGCCGGCCGCTCCCCGATCGCCAGCCACGTCGTCCCCGCCGCCGACAAGCCGCACTTCCTCGCGCGCGCCTGGGAACGGGTCCGCGAGGAGGTCGAGAACGGGCACCAGGCGTACGTGGTCTGCCCTCGCATCGGCGACGAGGAGGACCAGAAGAAGAAGCCCAAGGCGTCCGAGGGGGACGACGCCGAGAAGCGGCCCCCGCTCGCCGTCCTCGACGTCGCCGAGAAGCTCCGCACCGGCCCCCTCGCCGGCCTGCGGATCGCCGTCCTGCACGGCCGCATGCACCCCGACGACAAGGACGACGTCATGCGCCGCTTCGCCGCCGGCGACCTCGACGTCCTCGTCGCCACCACCGTCATCGAGGTCGGCGTCAACGTCCCCAACGCCACCGCCATGGTGATCATGGACGCGGACCGCTTCGGCGTCTCCCAGCTCCACCAGCTCCGCGGCCGCGTCGGCCGCGGCTCCGCCCCCGGCCTCTGCCTCCTCGTCACCGAGATGCCCGAGGCGAGCCCCGCCCGCCAGCGCCTCGGCGCCGTCGCCTCCACCCTCGACGGCTTCGAGCTCTCCCGCATCGACCTCGAACAGCGGCGCGAGGGCGACGTCCTCGGCCAGGCCCAGTCCGGCGTCCGCTCCTCCCTGCGGGTCCTCACCGTCATCGACGACGAGGAGGTCATCGCCGCCGCCCGCGAGGAGGCCACCGCCCTCGTCCTCGCCGACCCGGACCTCACCACCCAGCCGGGCCTGCGCACCGCCCTCGACGCCCTCCTCGACAAGGACCGGGAGGAGTACCTGGAGAAGGGCTGACCGCCCACCGGTCCCCCCGCGGCCATATCCTGAGACGTACGCACTGGACGTACGCACTGGACGACGCAGGACGAGGACACCGATGACCCGCGTGATCGCCGGTACGGCCGGCGGCCGGCGCCTGGCCGTGCCGCCCGGCAACGGCACCCGCCCCACCTCCGACCGGGCGCGCGAGGGCCTCTTCTCCACCTGGGAGGCGCTCCACGGCACCCTCGACGGGACCAGGGTCGCCGACCTGTACGCGGGCTCCGGCGCCGTCGGCCTGGAGGCGCTCTCCCGGGGCGCCGCCCACGCCCTCCTCGTCGAGGCCGACCCCCGCGCGGCCAGGACCATCCGGGACAACGTCCGGGCGATCGGCCTGCCGGGCGCGGAGCTCCGCACCGGCAAGGCCGAGCAGGTCGTCACCGGACCGGCCCCCGCCGACCCGTACGACCTGGTCTTCCTCGACCCGCCGTACGCCGTCGGGGACGCGGACCTCCGGGAGATTCTCCTCACACTGCGCGCGGAGGGCTGGCTGAGCGAGGATGCCCTCGTCACCGTGGAGCGCAGCACCCGAGGCGGGGAGTTCGGCTGGCCGGCCGGTTTCGAGCCACTGCGGGCCCGTCGTTACGGCGAGGGAACGTTTTGGTACGGTCGCGCCGCCTCTACGTGCGAAGACGCACGATGACCGGACCGGAGAGCGAGGGACCCAAGTTGCGCCGCGCCGTCTGTCCGGGGTCATTCGACCCCATCACCAACGGACACCTCGACATCATCGCCCGCGCCTCCAAGCTGTACGACGTCGTACACGTGGCCGTGATGATCAACCAGTCGAAGAAAGGTCTCTTCACGGTCGACGAGCGGATCGAACTGATCCGCGAGGTCACCGCCGACTTCGGCAACGTCGAGGTGGAGTCCTTCCACGGCCTGCTCGTCGACTTCTGCAAGCAGCGCGACATCCCCGCCATCGTCAAGGGCCTGCGCGCGGTCAGCGACTTCGACTACGAGCTGCAGATGGCCCAGATGAACAACGGCCTCTCGGGCGTGGAGACCCTCTTCGTCCCCACCAACCCGACGTACAGCTTCCTCTCCTCCTCCCTGGTCAAGGAGGTGGCGGCCTGGGGCGGCGACGTCTCCCACCTGGTCCCGCCGCTGGTCCTCGGGCAGCTGACCGAGCGGCTCGCACAGAAGTGACGCGCGGCCACCGCCGCTGACGCTCCGTCACCTGGTGTCGGACGGGCACCGACTGCCCTTACAGTCGTCCCGTCCTTCTCCAACCGGCTGTAGAGAGTGGCGAGCACCAGGTGGACGTGCAGAAGAAGCTCGACGAGATCGTGGCGACCGTGCAGGGCGCCCGCTCCATGCCCATGTCGGCATCCTGCGTGGTCAACCGCGCCGAGCTGCTCGCCCTGCTGGAAGAGGTGCGGGAGGCCCTGCCCGGCTCCCTCGCCCAGGCCCGGGAGCTGATCGGCGGCCGCGAGCAGATGGTCGAGCAGGCCCGCCAGGAGGCCGATCGGATCATCGAGGCCGCCCACGCCGAGCGCGGCTCGATCGTCTCCGACTCCCAGGTCGCCCGGGAGTCGCAGGAGGAGGCCGACCGGATCCTCTCCGAGGCCCGCCGCGAGGCCGAGGAGGTCCGCGCCGAGGCCGACGACTACGTCGACTCCAAGCTCGCCAACTTCGAGGTCGTCCTCAACAAGACCATCGGCTCCGTCGACCGGGGCCGCGAGAAGCTCCTCGGCCGCGGCCCGGGGCTCGGGCCGGACGGTTACGCCGACGAGGACGCCCCCGAGTACAGCGCCGACCCGCAGACGCTGATCCACCGGGCGGACGATTACGTGGACGCCAAGCTGGGCGCCTTCGAGGCGGTCCTCAGCAAGACCCTGGAGGCCGTCGGGCGGGGCCGGCAGAAGCTGCACGGCCGGATCGCCAGCGACGCCCTCGGCGAGCACATGGCCGCCCAGGAGGGGCTCGGCGGCACGGTCCACACCAGCGACGCCGACTACCTGGCCGGCCTCGCGGAGCTCTCCGACCCCGAGCCGGCGCAGCCGCCCGCCCCCCAGATCCCTGCGCAGGCCCAGGCGCAGGTCCCGGCCCCGCCGCAGCATCAGCCCGACCCGTACGGGTACCAGCAGCAGGACCCCTACGCGTACCAGCAGGTCCAGCAGCAGCCGGACCCCTACGCCTACCAGCAGCAGGCCGACCCGTACGCCTACCAGCAGCAGGACCCCTACGCGTACCAGCAGCCCGCCCCGCCGGCCCACCAGCCCCAGCAGGCCGCCGCGCTCGACGAGACCAGCTTCTTCGACACGAGCATGATCGACCTGGACCAGCTGCGCCGGTACGAGCAGCAGTACGACCAGGGGCAGCAGCAGTAGGGGAACGGGTGAAGGGCCCGGATTGGGCCCTGGGCGAAGCGTCCAGTATCCTGGCTCTTCGGTCACGCGTATGCCCGTGACCCGTGCTGCCCACGGTCGGCAGCCCACGAACCTTCCCCGACGCAGAACGATCCGAAAGCAGGAAGAGCCCTGAGCACGCGCCTCGACCACCGCAACCCCCTCGTGTTCGACACGCACGAGCTGGGGCGGCGTCCTGGTGCCCTGCAGCGGCTCTCGCGATCGGTCGAGGCCCCCGCGGCCATGGGCGTCGAAGGAGTGATCGGAGTGCCCGAGGGCGCCCCGGTCGACATCGATCTCCGTCTTGAGTCGGTCATGGAAGGGGTGCTTGTCACAGGCACCGCCCGTGCGTCGGCCGAGGGGGAGTGCGTAAGGTGTCTGGAGCCCGTCGAGCTGGAACTCGACGTGGACTTCCAGGAGATGTTCTCGTACCCCGACTCCGACGACCGGGGCCGCTCCAGGGCGGCCGCGGACGACGAAGCCGAGGGTGAAGAGGACATGATCCCCCTCGAGGACGGCATGTTCGACCTCGAACCCGTGCTGCGCGATGCGGTGGTGCTCGCACTGCCGATGCAGCCGGTGTGCCGGGAGGATTGTGCGGGTCTGTGTTCCGAATGCGGGACCAACCTGAACGAGAACCCGGACCACCACCACGACGCCGTCGACATCCGTTGGGCGGCACTGCAGGGACTCGCCGGTTCGCTGGGAACCGATGAGAAGGACAACATGAGCGGCAAAGCCTCTGACGGGGACGTCCGAAGCGCCGCCGAGAAGCAGGAGAAGTAGCCGTGGCTGTTCCGAAGCGGAAGATGTCGCGCAGCAACACGCGCCACCGCCGGTCGCAGTGGAAGGCTGCGGTCCCCACCCTGGTTTCGTGTGAGCGTTGCCAGGAGCCGAAGCTGCAGCACATCGCGTGCCCGAGCTGCGGCACCTACAACAAGCGCCAGGTCCTCTCGGTCTGATTGGGCTGGTGAGAGGCGCAATGTCTGAGTCCCGCAAGACGGACGACAAGACGGACCATGCCTCGTCCCACACGCTTCTGGAAGGGCGGCTCGGCTACCAGCTCGAGTCCGCCCTTCTGGTGCGTGCGCTGACCCACCGTTCGTACGCGTACGAGAACGGCGGTCTGCCCACCAACGAGCGTCTGGAGTTCCTCGGGGACTCCGTGCTCGGCCTGGTGGTCACCGACACGCTGTACCGCACCCACCCCGACCTGCCCGAGGGCCAGCTGGCCAAGCTGCGGGCCGCGGTGGTCAACTCTCGTGCGCTGGCGGACGTGGGCCGCGGACTCGAACTCGGCTCCTTCATCCGGCTCGGCCGGGGCGAAGAGGGCACGGGCGGACGGGACAAGGCGTCCATCCTCGCCGACACCCTCGAAGCGGTGATCGGCGCGGTCTATCTCGACCAGGGCCTCGACGCGGCGTCCGAGCTGGTGCACCGGCTCTTCGACCCGCTGATCGAGAAGTCCTCGAACCTCGGTGCCGGCCTGGACTGGAAGACCAGCCTCCAGGAGCTCACCGCGGCCGAGGGCCTGGGCGTCCCGGAGTACCTCGTCTCCGAGGAGGGCCCGGACCACGAGAAGACCTTCACCGCTGCCGCCCGCGTCGGTGGTGTCTCGTACGGCACCGGCACCGGCCGCAGCAAGAAGGAAGCGGAACAGCAGGCGGCGGAGTCCGCGTGGCGCGCGATCCGCGCGGCCGCGGACGAGCGCGTGGCGGCGGCGAAGGCCGCAGTCGAGGCGGGAGCGGTCGCCGACCCCTCTCCTGCCAAGGACCGGGCCTCGGCCTGATCCTTCGTCCCGCTCGCCTTCCGAGCCTTCAGGGAACCCCGCCCCAGGGCGGGGTTCCCGTCTTTTCCGCACCCCGTCCGGACGGCAGTAGGGTGGATCCGGCCGCCCAAGAAGCCGTGAGACGGCGAAGAATTCCGGAGGAACACCGTGCCCGAGCTGCCCGAGGTCGAGGTCGTACGGCGCGGTCTGGAGCGCTGGGTCGCCGGCCGGACCGTGACCGGGGTCGAGGTCCTGCACCCCAGGGCCGTGCGCCGCCACCCGGCCGGCGGCGAGGACTTCGCGGCCCGGCTGAAGGGGCAGCGGGTCGAGGGCGCGCGGCGGCGCGGCAAGTACCTCTGGCTGCCGCTGGCCGACACCGGGACGGCCGTGCTCGGACACCTCGGCATGAGCGGGCAGCTCCTCGTCCAGCCGCACGACGCCCCCGACGAGAAGCACCTGCGGATCCGGGTCCGCTTCGACGACACGGCCGGCACCGAACTCCGCTTCGTCGACCAGCGCACCTTCGGCGGGCTCTCGCTCCACGACCAGAGCCCCGACGGCCTCCCGGACGTCATCGCGCACATCGCCCGCGACCCGCTGGACCCGGAGTTCGACGACGCCGCCTTCCAGAGCGCGCTGCGCCTGCGCCGTACGACGATCAAGCGGGCCCTCCTGGACCAGTCGCTGATCAGCGGCGTCGGCAACATCTACGCGGACGAGGCGCTCTGGCGCTCGCGGCTGCACTACGACCGGCCGACCGCCACCCTGACCCGGCCGCGCTCGGCCGAACTCCTCGGACACGTCCGGGACGTGATGAACGCGGCCCTCGCCGTCGGCGGCACCAGCTTCGACAGCCTGTACGTGAACGTCAACGGCGAGTCCGGCTACTTCGACCGCTCCCTCGACGCCTACGGCCGCGAGGACGAACCCTGCCGCCGCTGCGGCACCCCGATGCGCCGCCGCGCCTGGATGAACCGCTCCAGCTACTTCTGCCCGCGCTGCCAGCGCCCGCCGCGCGTCGTCGCGGTGTGAGCGGGTCGCGCGGGGCCGAAGCCGGTGGCCCGGTTCAGTAGCCGAAGTCCTGGGTCCACCAGGGGCCGCCGGCGCCGAAGTGCACGCCCACGCCCATCGTCTTGAAGTCGCAGTTCAGGATGTTGGCGCGGTGGCCGTCGCTGTTCATCCAGGACTTCATCACGGCCGCCGCGTCCGCCTGGCCGCGGGCTATGTTCTCGCCGGCCAGGGTGGAGACGCCCGCCTGCTGGGCGCGCGCCCACGGGGTGTCCCCGTCGGGGTCCGTGTGGTCGAAGAAGCCGCGGGCAGCCATGTCCGCGCTGAACGCGCCCGCCAGCGACGCGAGCCGCGCGTCGGCGCTCACCGGGGTGCAGCCCACCGTGGCGCGCTCGGCGTTGACCAGGCGCAGGACCTCCGCCTCGGCGGCGCTGTCCCGGTTCGCGGTGGGGGCGGCGGCCTTCCGGGTCGGTGCCGGGGCGGTCGGCTTCGGCTTCGGTTTCGGCTTCGACACGGGCGCCTCGGCGGTGGGCGCGGCCGAGGTCTTCGGGGCGGCGGTCTTCGGGGCGGCGGGCTTCGCGCTCGCCGCCTTCGTGGGCCGGGGGGCCGCCGTCTTCGCGGCCTTCGGCTTCGCCCCGGACGACGGGGTCGCGCTCGGCTTCGGCTTCGCGCTGGGGGAGGCGGTGGTCTTCGAGGGCTTCGGGCTCGGCTTGGCGCCCGGTTTCGTGCTCGGCTTCGGCGCCGTGGAGGACGGCTTCCCGCCACTCTCGCTCTCGTCCGAGCCCGGGCCCGAGCCCGTACCCGCGCTCGTGCCCGTGGTCGCCGGGCCCGTCGCCCCGCCCTGCGTCGTCAGCTGCGGGGCCTGCCGGGACGCCGACTGGTGCCCGGCCGTGTCGGTGCCGCCGACCGTGAGCGTGTCCCCGCCGGGCAGGAGGCCCGAGGCGACCAGGGCCGCGCCGACCGCGACCGCGGCGGAGGCACCGAGCAGACCGGTGCGCACGGACCGCCTGCGGCGGTCACCCCGGTGCCGGCGGTCCGTACCGGCCGCGTAGTCTTCTGCGGCGGGTGCGGCGCCGGAGCGACGGTGGCGTCCCATTGCTCTGCCCTCCTGCTGGTCTTTCCTGCTGACCTTTGCTGATCTTTGCGGTCGGTACCGTCGAGGTCCGACAGCCGAACGGTGCGCGCCCGAACGGGTGGGACGCGTTCGTCGGGACTGTACGCGAGTGGGAAGCGGGGGGCGATGTGCTCGTCGGACGGGATGCCCGTTAGCGTGCAGCCATGAGCGACGACGTACGGATGACCGCCTGGGTGCGCGGCCGGGTACAGGGAGTGGGCTTCCGCTGGTTCACCAGGGCAAACGCTTTGGAGATCGGCGGCCTGACGGGCTTCGCCCTCAACCTCGACGACGGCCGGGTGCAGGTCGTGGCCGAAGGAGCGCGTGAGAATTGCCACCGTCTGCTCGACTGGCTCCACTCCGACGACACACCCGGACGCGTGGACGGAGTCACTGAGATCTGGGACACCCCGCGCGGCGGCTACAACGGATTCGCCATCCGCTGACGATCACTCTCCGAGACCCCTCCCGGTGACCCGGAGGGGCCTCGCGCGAACGCGCCGTAACGGGCGTGTGAAGGGGAAACCCCCTGGTGGTTGCCAAGGATCGCCCGCCGTGGAAGGCTGCCCGATGAGATCGAGCGCGACGCCCCGAAGCGCCGGGTCGAGAGGCGCGCCCGCCCCCTGAGCGGCCGTGGACTCCCCGGTCGTCCCTTCGGACGGGGCGTGATCGTGTTGACCGTCAAACTTTTTGGTGAGACTCTGGAAGCCCCGCGCACCTTAGCTGTGGGGCAGTGGAACCGGCACAACAAGTCACTGCCGAACACCGCGGGTGCGAATCCCTCACGACCCACACCGCTTCGGTCGGTCACTCATTGTGGAGGACCATCCATCATGGCAAAGGCGCTTCTCGGTTACGTCGGCGGCTCCGACCCGCGACTCCTCGCCGAGATGCGACGGCTCCAGCAGCGCGTCCAGGACCTCGAATCCGAGCTGGTACGGATCCAGTCCGAGAACGACGCGCTCGCCGCTGCCGCCGCTCATCACCAGGGAGAGTCGCTGCTCGACAGCATCGACCTCGACGTACCCCAGGCGGAGCCTGCGCTCACCTGACAACCCAGCCCCGAGGGGCCAGGTGGGAAACACACAGGTCGGCGCGGCCGACCGCCACACAGCCGCATATGGAGCTCGACGCATGTCGGCTGAACACGCAAGGGGCGCTTCGGCGTCCCTTCTTGCTTTCACCCGTTGTTTCCCCGGAGTCCCCCATGCCTCCCCCTTCCTCATCCGAGGATCTGCCCTGCACGTTCGCGGGTGAAACGCGCGGGCCCCGGTAGAGTCCCCGACGTGCACCTCAAGGCCCTGACGCTCCGCGGATTCAAGTCGTTCGCCTCGGCCACCACACTGAGGTTCGAGCCGGGAATCACCTGCGTCGTGGGCCCCAACGGCTCGGGCAAGTCCAACGTCGTGGACGCCCTCTCCTGGGTCATGGGCGAACAGGGCGCCAAGTCGCTGCGCGGCGGCAAGATGGAGGACGTCATCTTCGCCGGCACGACCGGGCGCCCCCCGCTCGGCCGCGCCGAGGTCTCGCTGACCATCGACAACTCCGACGGCGCCCTGCCCATCGACTACGCCGAGGTCACCCTCACCCGGATCATGTTCCGCGGCGGCAGCAGCGAGTACCAGATCAACGGCGACACCTGCCGCCTGCTCGACTTCCAGGACCTGCTCTCCGACTCCGGCATCGGACGCGAGATGCACGTCATCGTCGGACAGGGGCAGCTCGACTCCGTGCTGCACGCCGACCCGATGGGCCGCCGCGCCTTCATCGAGGAGGCCGCCGGCGTCCTCAAGCACCGCAAGCGGAAAGAGAAGGCGCTGCGGAAGCTCGACGCGATGCAGGCCAACCTCGCGCGCGTGCAGGACCTCACCGACGAACTGCGCCGGCAGCTCAAGCCGCTCGGCCGGCAGGCCGCCGTCGCCCGCCGGGCCGTCGTCATCCAGGCCGACCTGCGCGACGCGCGCCTCCGCCTCCTCGCCGACGACCTCGTCCACCTCGGGGCGGCGCTCACCGCCGAGGTCGCCGACGAAGCGGCCCTCCTCGCCCGCAAGGAGGCCACCGAGGCCGAGCTCGAAGCCGCCCTCGCCCGGGAGGCCGCCCTGGAGGCGGAGGCACGCGCGCTCGTGCCCCGCCTGGAACGCGCCCAGCAGACCTGGTACGACCTCTCCCGGCTCGCCGAACGCGTCCGGGGCACCGTCTCCCTGGCCGACGCGCGCGTGAAGAGCGCCACCACCGCGCCCCCCGATGAGCGGCGCGGCCGCGACCCCGAGGACCTGGAGCGCGAGGCGGCCCGCGTCCGCGAGCAGGAGGCCGAGCTCGAAGCCGCCCTGGAGGCGGCCGAACGCGCCCTGGAGGACGCCGTCGCCCACCGCTCCGACCTGGAGCGCGCCCTGACCGACGAGGAGCGCCGCCTCAAGGACGCGGCCCGCGCCCTCGCCGACCGGCGCGAGGGCCTCGCCCGCCTCCACGGCCGGGTCGACGCGGCCCGCTCGCGCGCCTCCGCCGCCGGGGCCGAGATCGACCGGCTCGCCGCCGCCCGGGACGAGGCCGCCGAACGGGCCGCCGCCGCCCAGGAGGAGTACGAACGGCTCAAGGACGAGGTCGACGGCCTCGACGCGGAGGACACCGAGCACGCCGAACGGCACGAGGCCGCCCGCCGCGGGCTCGCCGAGGCCGAAGCCGCCCTGGGCGCCGCCCGCGAGGCCCTCGACACCGCCGAGCGCCGCCGCGCCGCGACCCGTGCCCGCCACGACACCCTCGCCCTCGGACTGCGCCGCAAGGACGGCACCGGCGCCCTGCTCGCCGCCGGACTCGCCGGCCTCCTCGGCCCGGCGGCCGACCTCCTCACGATCACCCCCGGCTACGAGGTCCCCGTCGCCGCCGCCCTCGGCGCGGCCGCCGACGCGGTCGCCGCCGGACCCTCCGCCGCCGTCGAGGCCCTCCGCCTGCTGCGCAAGCAGGACGCGGGCCGCGCCTCCCTGCTCCTCACCGGGGCCCAGGAGCCGGAGCAGGACCACGACCGGGACCCGGGCCGGGGGCCCGGCCCGGTGGGTCCCGCGCCCGGCGGGCACCCGTACGCCGCCGACCTCGTCCGGGGCCCCGCCGAACTCATGGGCGCCGTCCGCCGGCTCCTCGCCGGCGTCGTCGTGGTCGACGACCTGGACGAGGCCGCGGACCTGGTCAGGACCCGGCCCGCGCTGACCGCCGTCACCACCGAGGGGGACCTGCTCGGCGCGCACGTCGCGCACGGCGGCTCCGCCGGCGCCCCCAGCCTCCTCGAAGTCCAGGCCTCCGTCACCGAGGCCGCCGCCGAGCTCGACGAACTGGGCGCGCGGTGCGAGGAGTCGGCCGCCGCCCGGGAGGAGGCCGACGAGCGGCGCCGCACCGCCGCCGCGCTCGTCGAGGAGCTCGACGCCCGCCGCCGTACCGCCGAGCGCGAGAAGTCCGCCGTCGCCCAGCGGCTCGGCCGGCTCGCCGGGCAGGCCAGGGGAGCGGTGGGGGAGGCCGAGCGCGCCGCCGTGGCCGCCGCCCGCGCCCAGGAGGCCCTGGAGCGGGCCGCCGCCGACGCCGAGGAGCTGGCCGAACGGCTCCTGGTGGCCGAGGAGGCCGCCGCCGACGAGGGCGGGGACGAGGAGCCCGACACCTCCGCGCGCGACCGGCTCGCGGCCGACGGCTCCCGGGCGCGCCAGACCGAGATGGAGGCCCGGCTCCAGGTCCGTACCCATGAGGAGCGGGTCAGGGGGCTCGCCGGACGGGCCGACTCCCTCGACCGGGCCGCCCGCGCGGAACGGGAGGCACGCGCGCGTGCCGAGCGGCGCCGGGTCCGGCTCCGCCACGAGGCGGAGGTCGCCGGCGCGGTCGCCGCCGGGGCCCGCACACTCCTGGCCCACGTCGAGGTCTCGCTCTCCCGTGCCGAGCGGGAGCGGGCGGTCTCCGAGGCGGCCAGGGCCGACCGGGAGCGGGGGCTCACGGCGGCCAGGGCCCGGGGCCGGGACCTCAAGGCCGAGCTGGACAAGCTGACCGACTCCGTCCACCGGGGCGAGGTCCTCGGCGCCGAGAAGCGGCTGCGGATCGAGCAGCTGGAGACGAAGGCCCTGGAGGAGTTCGGCGTCGGAGCGGCCGCCCTGGTCGCCGAGTACGGCCCCGACCAGCCCGTTCCCCCGCCGCCCGCGGTCGAGGGGGAGGAGGGCGGGGAGCCCGGCGCGCCCCGGCCGTTCGTCCGTTCGGAGCAGGAGAAGCGGCTGAAGGCCGCCGAGCGGGCCCACCACCAGCTCGGCAAGGTGAACCCGCTGGCCCTGGAGGAGTTCGCCGCCCTGGAGGAGCGGCACAAGTTCCTCTCGGAGCAGCTGGAGGACCTGCGGAAGACCCGGACCGACCTGCTTCAGGTCGTGAAGGAGGTCGACCTGCGCGTCGAGCAGGTCTTCACCGAGGCGTACCGGGACACGGCCCGCGAGTTCGAGGGCGTCTTCTCGCGCCTCTTCCCGGGCGGCGAGGGCCGTCTCGTCCTCACCGACCCGGACGACATGCTCACCACCGGCGTCGAGGTGGAGGCCCGCCCGCCGGGCAAGAAGGTCAAGCGGCTCTCGCTGCTCTCCGGCGGCGAGCGCTCGCTGACGGCCGTGGCGCTGCTCGTCTCCATCTTCAAGGCCAGGCCAAGCCCGTTCTACGTGATGGACGAGGTCGAGGCGGCGCTCGACGACACCAACCTCCAGCGGCTGATCCGGATCATGCAGGAGCTCCAGGAGTCCTCGCAGCTGATCGTGATCACGCACCAGAAGCGGACCATGGAGGTCGCGGACGCGCTGTACGGCGTTTCCATGCAGGGCGACGGGGTATCCAAGGTCATCAGCCAAAGGCTGCGTTAGCGGATCCGCGCCCGACCATCGTCGAGCCGCCTTCAAGAGTTGAACTTAATGGGTATGGCCCTGCCCCCAAATTCACAGGAGGGGAACCCTTGACTTCGAAACTTGAACGCATAGTCTCTGCAACGTTGCTTTTACCTTCAAGTGGTGGGCGGCGTGAAGTTGTGCGCCACTGGAAGGGCTCGCCCCCCACGCCCCGACAACGCTGCCGGAGCATCCAGGAGTCCATGTGACCAGCACTGAGTCGGCGTCCACGCCGCCCCCCTCCGAAGGCCGCGCCGCCCACCCGGACCACCTCGGTCACGTCATCTTCATCACGGCCTCCGCCGCGATGGGCGGCTTCCTCTTCGGCTACGACAGCTCCGTCATCAACGGCGCCGTGGAAGCGATCCGCGACCGGTACGACATCGGCTCCGGCACCCTCGCCCAGGTCATCGCCATCGCCCTGATCGGCTGCGCCATCGGCGCCGCCACCGCCGGCCGGATCGCCGACCGCATCGGCCGCATCCGCTGCATGCAGATCGCCGCCGTCCTCTTCACCGTCAGCGCCGTCGGCTCGGCCCTGCCCTTCGCCCTTTGGGACCTCGCCTTCTGGCGGATCATCGGCGGCTTCGCCATCGGCATGGCCTCCGTCATCGGCCCCGCCTACATCGCCGAGGTCGCCCCCGCCGCGTACCGCGGCAGGCTCGGCTCCTTCCAGCAGGCCGCCATCGTCATCGGCATCGCCATCTCCCAGCTGGTCAACTACGGCATCCTCCAGCTCGCCGACGGCGACCAGCGCGGCAAGATCGGCGGCCTGGAGGCCTGGCAGTGGATGCTCGGCGTGATGGTCGTCCCCGCCCTCCTCTACGGCCTGCTCTCCTTCGCGATCCCCGAGTCCCCCCGCTTCCTGATCTCCGTCGGCAAGATCGACAAGGCCAAGGAGGTCCTCGCCGAGGTCGAGGGCAAGGACGTGAACCTGGACCACCGGGTGACCGAGATCCAGCAGGCCATGCGCCGCGAACACAAGTCCACCTTCTGGGACCTGTTCGTCACCGGCAGCCGCTTCAAGCTGCTGCCCATCGTCTGGGTCGGCATCGGACTCTCGGTCTTCCAGCAGCTCGTCGGCATCAACGTCGCGTTCTACTACTCCGCGACCCTCTGGCAGTCCGTCGGCATCGACCCGTCCAGCTCGTTCTTCTACTCGTTCACCACGTCGATCATCAACATCATCGGCACCGTGATCGCGATGGTCCTGGTCGACCGGGTCGGCCGCAGGCCGCTCGCCCTCGTCGGCTCCGTCGGCATGGCGATCGCCCTCGCCTTCGAGGCCTGGGCCTTCTCCGCCGACCTCGTCGACGGCAAGCTGCCCGAGACCCAGGGCGTCGTCGCCCTCGTCGCCGCCCACGTCTTCGTGCTCTTCTTCGCCCTCTCGTGGGGCGTGGTGGTCTGGGTCTTCCTCGGCGAGATGTTCCCCAACCGGATCCGCGCCGCCGCCCTCGGCGTCGCCGCCTCCGCCCAGTGGATCGCCAACTGGGCCATCACCGCCAGCTTCCCGTCCCTCGCGGACTGGAACCTCTCCGGCACCTACATCATCTACACGGTCTTCGCCGTGCTCTCGATCCCCTTCGTGCTCCGGTACGTCAAGGAGACCAAGGGCAAGGCGCTGGAGGAGATGGGCTAGGGGCCTGTGCGGCGGATCAGGGTCGGAAAGGCCCCACCCCCGCTGTCCCTCTCCCCACCCACGGAGACCGCCCCGGTCCGAGGCCCCGCGCCCCGGACCGGGGCGGTTCCCGTGCGCGGCACCGCCGAACGGCGGACCGGCCCGTACGCGGGGGCGTGCCCCACGGGGAGTACGGGGGACGGGCGCGGGGTGACGCCATACTGGACCCGTTATGGAACTCATCCTTGCTGTAGTCATCGCTCTGGTCGTCGCGGTCGCCGTGACGAGCGGGCTCGTGGTCAGCGGCCGCAAGAAGAAGCAGCTGCCCCCGGCCGAGCCGCCGTCCACCCCGCCGACCATCACCGCTCCGCCCGCCGAACCGCGCGTCGGCGAGGAGGCGGAGACACCGCGGGAGGAACCACGCCGCACGGTCGAGGAGGTCGAGCTCCCCACGGCCGAGGAGGCCACCGGGACGCCGACCGCCGTCGAGGACCCGGTCGTCGCCGAGCCCCCGGCCCCCGTGATCGAGGTCCCCGAGCCCACCGCCGGCCGTCTCGTACGGCTCCGGGCCCGCCTCGCCCGCTCCCAGAACACGCTCGGCAAGGGGCTGCTCACGCTCCTGTCCCGCGAGCACCTCGACGAGGACACCTGGGAGGAGATCGAGGAGACCCTCCTCACCGCCGACGTCGGCGTCGCCCCCACCCAGGAGCTCGTCGAGCGGCTGCGCGAGCGCGTGAAGGTGCTCGGCACCCGCACCCCCGACGAGCTGCGCGGTCTGCTCCGCGAGGAGCTGATCACCCTCCTCGGCCCCGACCTCGACCGCACGGTGAAGACCGAGAGCCCCGCGGACGTCCCCGGCGTCGTCATGGTCGTCGGCGTCAACGGCACCGGCAAGACCACCACCACCGGCAAGCTGGCCCGCGTCCTCGTCGCCGACGGCAAGTCCGTCGTCCTCGGCGCCGCCGACACCTTCCGCGCCGCCGCCGCCGACCAGCTCCAGACCTGGGGCGAGCGCGTCGGCGCCCGCACCATCCGCGGCCCGGAGGGCGGCGACCCGGCGTCGATCGCCTTCGACGCGGTCAAGGAGGGCATCGCGGAGGGCGCCGACGTCGTCCTCATCGACACCGCCGGCCGCCTCCACACCAAGACCGGCCTCATGGACGAGCTCGGCAAGGTCAAGCGCGTCGTAGAGAAGCACGGCCCGCTCGACGAGGTCCTCCTCGTCCTCGACGCCACCACCGGCCAGAACGGCCTGATCCAGGCCCGCGTCTTCGCCGAGGTCGTCGACATCACCGGCATCGTCCTGACCAAGCTCGACGGCACCGCCAAGGGCGGCATCGTCATCGCCGTCCAGCGCGAGCTGGGCGTCCCGGTCAAGCTCATCGGCCTGGGCGAGGGCCCGGACGACCTGGCCCCCTTCGAGCCGGGCGCCTTCGTCGACGCCCTGATCGGCGACTGACCGCGCGTCCACGCGCACGCGTGAAGGGGCCCCGCCGGAAGAACCGGCGGGGCCCCTTCACGCGTGCGGACGGACCGGCGGCGGTCAGAAGTGCGTGCGGTGGCAGATGTACGCCAGGGTGCCGAGCAGCAGCCGCGCCTGCGGCGGCGCGCCCGCCGTGTCCAGGGTCGGGGGCCGCAGCCAGCGCACCGGCCCGAGGCCGCCCAGGTCCGACGGGGGAGCGGTCACGTACGAGCCGGGGCCCAGACAGTGCAGGTCCAGATCGGCGTCGTCCCAGCCCATCCGGTACAGGAGCCGCGGCAGCTCGGCCGCCGCCCCCGGCGCCACGAAGAACCGCGCCCGGCCGGTCGGGGTCGCGCACACCGGGCCGAGCGGAAGGCCCATGCGCTCCAGGCGGACCAGGGCCCGCCGGCCCGCCGCCTCCGCCACCTCGATCACGTCGAAGGACCGGCCCACCGGGAGCAGCAGTGCCGCGCCCGGGTACTCCGACCACGCCTTGACGGCGTCGTCGAGCCCGGCGCCCGCCGGGACCGGCTCAGCGAAGGACAGCGGGTGCGCCCCGGGGGCCGCGCACACCGGATCACCGCAGGAGCACCGACCGGAGACGGCCCGCGCCCCGGGGACCACGTCCCAGCCCCACAGCCCCGTGTACTCCGCCACCGCTGTGCACTCCGTGGCGCGCACGCGGCGGCGTGCGCCGGACCGCATCTCACGAATGCCGCCGATCGTGAAACCCATGTCCCCTCCAACGGGTCGAGCGCGCCGGTGGTTACGACCGGGAGCACTGCCGTCACGCCCCGTCACGCTCCGTCGCCGAGGGTGGCGCACGGTCGTGCGGGGGGTGGCGCGGAACGGGACACGCGCCTCTCCGCGCACCCGTCCGCCGACTCCGGTTCGTCGCATGTCAAGTCAAGCGCGTTCCACGGGTGGTGGGTTCATTCGAAGGGGTGGCGAATGGTGGCGTTTCTTGTATCCCCCTCGTAGAGGGGTGATCGTAGGGTTACTTTCGGTACTCGAACCGTGGGACGCACTGCACGCGTGGGTATGCCGGTGGCAACCCGGTTTCCAGTTCGAAGGAGCGCGAACGCCGGACGGATGCCGCGAGAGGCGGCATTCTGATAAGGGTTCGCACGACAGGCAATCAGGTGGATGGGGGCGTTCCAGTGGGCGGCAACGGCGCAGACGGTACGACTGCCGGCAAGCGCCCGAACGAGCGGCTGGGCTCGTGGTTCGTGCGCAGCGGCTGGTCCAAGGGCGAACTGGCGCGCCAGGTGAACCGCAGGGCGCGCCAGATGGGCGCGCACCACATCTCCACCGACACCTCGCGCGTGCGCCGCTGGCTCGACGGCGAGCAGCCCCGCGAGCCCATCCCGCGGATCCTCTCCGAGCTCTTCTCCGAGCGCTTCGGATCCGTCGTCGCCGTCGAGGACCTCGGCCTGCGCGCCGCCCACCAGTCGCCCTCCGTCTCCGGGGTCGACCTCCCCTGGGCCGGTCCCCAGACCGTCGCCCTGCTCAGCGAGTTCTCCCGCAGCGACCTCATGCTCGCCCGCCGGGGCTTCCTCGGCTCCTCCCTCTCCCTCGCCGCGGGACCCGCCCTCATCGAACCGATGCAGCGCTGGCTCGTCCCCACCCCGGCCGGCGAGGCCGAGCGGCCCGTCCCCCTCGCCGACGCCCGTCGCCCCCAACGGCTCTCCGAGGTCGAGCTCAACCTCCTGGAGTCCACCACCGCCATGTTCCGCAAGTGGGACGCCCAGTGCGGCGGCGGACTGCGCCGCAAGGCCGTCGTCGGACAGCTCCACGAGGTCACCGACCTCCTCCAGGAGCCCCACCCCGCCGACGTCTCCAAGCGCCTCTTCACCTGCGCCGCCGAACTCGCCGAACTCGCCGGCTGGATGAGCTACGACGTCGGCCTCCAGCCCACCGCCCAGAAGTACTTCGTGCTCGCCCTGCACGCCGCCAAGGAAGCCGGCGACAAGCCCCTCGGCTCGTACATCCTGTCGTCCATGAGCCGCCAGATGATCCACCTCGGCCGGCCCGACGACGCCCTCGAACTGATCCACCTCGCCCAGTACGGCAGCCGGGACTGCGCCACCGCCCGCACCCAGGCCATGCTGTATGCGATGGAGGCCCGCGCCTACGCCAACATGGGCCAGCCCTCCAAGTGCAAGCGGGCCGTCCGGATGGCCGAGGACACCTTCTCCGACGTCGGCCTGGAGGGCGAGCCCGAGCCCGACTGGATCAGGTTCTTCTCCGAGGCCGAGCTCAACGGCGAGAACTCCCACTCCTACCGCGACCTCGCCTACGTCGCCGGACGCTCCCCGACCTACGCCTCCCTCGCCGAACCCCTCATGGAGCGGGCCGTCGAGCTCTTCGAGAAGGACGCCGACCACCAGCGGTCGTACGCCCTCAACCTGATCGGCCTCGCCACCGTCCACCTCCTCAAGCGCGAGCCCGAGCAGTCCGTCGTCCTCGCCGAGAAGGCCTTCGGCGTCGCCCGCAGCATCCGCTCCGAGCGGGTCAACACCCGGCTCCGCAAGACCGTCGACCACGCCGCCCGCGGCTTCGGCGACGTCGCCGAGGTCGTCCAGCTCACCGACCGGCTCGCCCAGCTCCTCCCCGAGGCCGCCGAAGCCGTCTGACCCCTCCCGCCCGGGCCCCCAGGGCCCGCCAGGACCCCGGCCGCGCCGGACGTCCCGTACTGCCCGACTCGGCTCCCCCGCCGCAAGGACACACGGACGCCGGCGCGGCCGGTTCGCGTCCCCCGCCCCGTACCGGACGCCCGCCCGGCGCCGTACGCGCGGAGGGTACGCCGTTACCTGCCCGTGACCCGCGTGTTCACGGTCACGTAACACGCCCCACCCCTTCGTCACGGCTCCGAAACATCGAGCGGCACCGCCGGAAACCGTGCTGCGCGAATCTCTGGCCCATAACCGGCCATCCCTCACGGCCGGCCGCTCTCCGGCCCCGCCCCGCACAGGCCGTACCGACGACGAGGAGACGCCGATGGCACCAGCCATCACGACCCTGGCCGCAGACGCCCCCGCGCTGTCCGCCGCCAACACCGGGTTCATGCTCATCTGCTCCGCCCTGGTCATGCTGATGACCCCGGGACTCGCCTTCTTCTACGGAGGCATGGTCCGCGTCAAGTCCACCCTCAACATGCTGATGATGAGCTTCGTCAGCCTCGGGATCGTCACGATCCTGTGGGTGCTCTACGGCTTCAGCATCGCCTTCGGCACCGACGTCGGCTCGATCGTCGGCTGGTCCTCCGACTACGTCGGCCTCAGCGGCATCGGCATCACCGAACTGTGGGACGGCTACACCATCCCCGTCTACGTCTTCGCCGTCTTCCAGCTGATGTTCGCGATCATCACCCCCGCCCTCATCAGCGGCGCCCTCGCCGACCGCGTCAAGTTCACCGCCTGGACCCTCTTCATCACCCTCTGGGTCACGGTCGTGTACTTCCCCGTCGCCCACTGGGTCTGGGGCTCCGGCGGCTGGCTCTTCGAGATGGGCGTCATCGACTTCGCCGGCGGCACGGCCGTCCACATCAACGCCGGCGCCGCCGCCCTCGGCGTCATCCTCGTCATCGGCAAGCGCGTCGGCTTCAAGAAGGACCCGATGCGCCCGCACAGCCTCCCGCTGGTCATGCTGGGCGCCGCCCTCCTCTGGTTCGGCTGGTTCGGCTTCAACGCCGGCTCCTGGCTCGGCAACGACGACGGCGTCGGCGCCGTGATGTTCGTCAACACCCAGGTCGCCACCGCCGCCGCCATGCTCGCCTGGCTCGCCTACGAGAAGATCCGCCACGGCTCCTTCACCACCCTCGGCGCCGCCTCCGGCGCGGTCGCCGGCCTCGTCGCCATCACCCCCGCCGGCGGCTCCGTCAGCCCCCTCGGCGCCATCGCCGTCGGCGCGATCGCCGGCCTCCTCTGCGCCATGGCCGTCGGACTCAAGTACAAGTTCGGCTACGACGACTCCCTCGACGTCGTCGGCGTCCACCTCGTCGGCGGTGTCGTCGGCTCCCTCCTCGTCGGTTTCTTCGCCACCGGCGGCGTCCAGTCCGACGCCAAGGGCCTCTTCTACGGCGGCGGCCTGGAGCAGCTCGGCAAGCAGGCCGTCGGCGTCTTCGCGGTCCTCGCCTACTCTCTGATCGTCTCCGCGATCCTCGCCCTGGCCGTCGACAAGACGATCGGGATGCGGGTCAGCGAGGACGACGAGGTCTCCGGCATCGACCAGGTCGAGCACGCCGAGACCGCGTACGACTTCAGCGGCGCCGGCGGCGGCACCTCCTCCCGCTCCACCGCCGCCGCCCCCGCCCCGGCCGTCACGCAGAACAAGAAGGTGGACGCATGAAGCTCATCACCGCGGTCGTGAAGCCGCACCGGCTCGACGAGATCAAGGAGGCCCTCCAGGCGTTCGGCGTCCACGGCCTCACCGTCACCGAGGCCAGCGGCTACGGCCGCCAGCGCGGCCACACCGAGGTCTACCGGGGCGCCGAGTACACCGTCGACCTGGTCCCCAAGATCCGCATCGAGGTCCTCGTCGAGGACGAGGACGCCGAACAGCTCGTCGACGTCGTCGTCAAGGCCGCCCGAACCGGCAAGATCGGAGACGGCAAGGTGTGGAGCGTGCCGGTCGAGACCGCCGTAAGGGTCCGCACCGGCGAGCGCGGTCCGGACGCACTGTAGGAACACGTGAGGAGCCGCCGGGTGACGAGCCTCGAAGTCAGCGCACAGAACGAAGATTCGGGACCCGGCGGTTACGCGGCGGCCCGGCTGCTCCTCCTCCACGAGAAGGAGCGGTCCGGGCCGCCGCGCCGTACCGCCCTCGCCCGCCTCACCGACGACTGGCTGGCCGGCCTCTTCGCCGCCGCCGCGCCGCCCCGCGGCACCGCCCTCGTCGCCGTCGGCGGCTACGGCCGCTCCGAACTCTCCCCCCGCAGCGACCTCGACCTCGTCCTGCTCCACGACGGCACCGCCGACAAGGCCGCGATCGCCGCCCTCGCCGACCGCATCTGGTACCCCGTCTGGGACCTCGGCCTCGCCCTCGACCACTCCGTCCGCACCCCCGCCGAGGCCCGCACCACCGCCGCCGAGGACCTCAAGGTCCACCTCGGCCTCCTCGACGCCCGGCCCCTCGCCGGAGACGCCGGACTCGTCGCCGCCCTGCGCACCACCGTCCTCGCCGACTGGCGCAACCAGGCCCCCAAACGCCTCCCCGAACTCGACGAACTCTGCCGGGAGCGCGCCGAACGCATGGGCGAGCTCCAGTTCCTCCTGGAACCCGACCTCAAGGAGGCCCGCGGCGGACTGCGCGACGCCCAGGCCCTCCGCGCCGTCGCCGCCTCCTGGCTCGCCGACGCGCCCCGCGAAGGCCTCGACCGCGCCCGCCGCGTCCTCCTCGACGCCCGCGACGCCCTCCACCTGGCCACCGGCCGCGCCACCGACCGGCTCGCCCTCCAGGAACAGGACGCCGTCGCCGCCGAACTCGGCCTCCTCGACGCCGACACCCTGCTCCGCGAGGTGTACGAGGCCGCCCGGACCATCTCGTACGCCACCGACGTCACCTGGCGCGAGGTCAACCGCGTCCTCAAGGCCCGCTCGGCCCGCCCCCGGCTCCGGTCCCTCCTCGGCCGCTCCGGCGGCAAGCCCCCCGTCGAGCGCACCCCGCTGGCCGAGGGCGTCGTCGAGATGGACGGCGAGGTCGTCCTCGCCCGCACCGCCAGGCCCGAGCGCGACCCCGTCCTGCCCCTGCGCGCCGCCGCCGCGGCCGCCCAGTCCGGCCTGCCCCTCTCCCCGCACGCCGTACGCCGGCTCGCCGCCACCGCCAAACCCCTCCCGGTGCCCTGGCCCGCCGAGGCGCGCGAGGAACTCGTCACCCTCCTCGGCGCCGGCGAGGCCACCGTCCCCGTCTGGGAGGCCCTGGAGGCCGAGGGGATCGTCACCCGGCTGCTCCCCGACTGGGAACGCGTCCGCTGCCGCCCCCAGCGCAACCCCGTCCACACCTGGACCGTCGACCGCCACCTCGTCGAGACCGCCGTCCGCGCCGCCTCGCTCACCCGCCGCGTCGGCCGCCCCGACCTCCTCCTCGTCGCCGCCCTCCTCCACGACATCGGCAAGGGCTGGCCCGGCGACCACTCCGTCGCCGGCGAGACCATCGCCCGCGACCTCGCCGCCCGCGTCGGCTTCGACCGCACCGACACCGCCACCGTCGCCACCGCCGTCCGCCACCACCTCCTCCTCGTCGAGACCGCCACCCGGCGCGACCTCGACGACCCCGCCACCGTCCAGTCCGTCGCCGCCGCCGTCGGCACCCTCGGCACCCTGGAGCTCCTGCACGCCCTCACCGAGGCCGACGCCCTCGCCACCGGCCCCGCCGCCTGGTCCTCCTGGCGCGCCTCGTTGGTCGCCGACCTGGTCAAACGGGTCGCGGGCGTCCTCGCCGGCGAACCCCTGCCCGACCCCGAGGCCGCCGCACCCAGCGCCGAACAGGAACGCCTCGCCATGGAGGCCCTGCGCACCGGCGAACCCGTCCTCGCCCTCCACACCCAGGCCGAGCGGCGGACGGAGGGCGACGAGGACGACACGGCCCCCGAGCCCGTCGGCGTCGAACTCGTCATCGCCCTGCCCGACCAGCCCGGCGTCCTGCCCGCCGTCGCCGGCGTCCTCGCCCTGCACCGCCTCACCGTCCGCGCCGCCGACCTGCGGGCCGTCGACCTCCCCACCGGCCTCGGCACCGGCTCCGTCCTCGTCCTCGACTGGCGCGTCGCCGCCGAGTACGGCTCCCTGCCCGAGGCCGCCCGGCTCCGCGCCGACCTCGGCCGCGCCCTCGACGGCTCCCTCGACATCCCCGCCCGCCTCGCCGAACGCGAGGCGGCCTACCCCCGGCGCCGGGGCCTCACCGCCCCGCCGCCCCGCGTCACCGTCGCCGCCGCCGACTCCCGCCTCGCCACCGTCATCGAGGTCCGCGCCCAGGACGCCCCCGGCCTCCTCCACCGCATCGGCCGCGCCCTGGAGGGAGCGGCGGTACGGGTCAGGAGCGCGCACGTCTCCACCCTGGGCGCCAACGCCGTCGACACCCTGTACGTAACTCGCCCGGACGGCTCCCTGCTGCCTCCGGAGGAGGCGGTGGACCTGGCGAGGACGCTGGAGACGGCGCTGGGGTGACGTCCCGGCCGCCGGCCCGTCCCGGCCGCCCCCGCGCGCCGTATATCGGCGGGCGGGGGCACACACTTCGACCAGCCCGATACTCTGGAGGGCAATCCGCACGCCCCCGACACCCGAGGATCCGCGACCGCCGTGTTCGATACCCTCTCCGACCGCCTTGCAGCGACCTTCAAGAACCTCCGTGGCAAGGGCCGTCTGTCCGAGGCGGACATCGACGCCACCGCCCGTGAGATCCGCATCGCCCTGCTCGAGGCGGACGTCGCCCTGCCGGTCGTCCGGTCCTTCATCAAGCAGGTCAAGGAGCGCGCCACCGGCTCCGAGGTCTCCCAGGCCCTGAACCCGGCCCAGCAGGTCATCAAGATCGTCAACGACGAACTCGTCTCGATCCTGGGCGGCGAGACCCGCCGCCTCCGGTTCGCCAAGACCGCGCCCACCGTGATCATGCTCGCCGGTCTCCAGGGCGCCGGCAAGACCACCCTCGCCGGAAAGCTCGGCCTCTGGCTCAAGGGCCAGGGCCACTCCCCGCTGCTCGTCGCCTGCGACCTCCAGCGCCCCAACGCCGTCAACCAGCTCTCCGTCGTCGCCGACCGCGCGGGCGTGGCCTTCTACGGCCCCCAGCCGGGCAACGGCGTCGGCGACCCGGTCCAGGTCGCCAAGGACTCCGTCGAGTACGCGCGCACCAAGCTCTACGACGTCGTCATCGTCGACACCGCCGGCCGCCTCGGCATCGACCAGGAGCTGATGCGGCAGGCCGCGGACATCCGCGACGCCGTCAGCCCCGACGAGATCCTCTTCGTCGTCGACGCCATGATCGGCCAGGACGCGGTCAACACCGCCGAGGCCTTCCGCGACGGCGTCGGCTTCGACGGCGTCGTGCTCTCCAAGCTCGACGGCGACGCCCGAGGCGGTGCCGCGCTCTCCATCGCGCACGTCACCGGCAAGCAGATCATGTTCGCCTCCAACGGCGAGAAGCTGGACGAGTTCGACGCGTTCCACCCGGACCGCATGGCGTCCCGCATCCTCGGCATGGGCGACATGCTCTCCCTCATCGAGAAGGCCCAGCAGACCTTCGACGAGGAAGAGGCCGCCAAGATGGCCTCGAAGCTCGCCTCGAAGAAGGGCCAGGAATTCACGCTCGACGACTTCCTGGCGCAGATGGAGCAGGTCCGCAAGATGGGCTCCATCAGCAAGCTCCTCGGGATGCTGCCCGGCATGGCCCAGATGAAGGAGCAGATCAACAACATCGACGAGAAGGACGTCGACCGCACGGCCGCCATCATCAAGTCGATGACCCCGGGCGAGCGCCAGGACCCGACGATCATCAACGGCTCCCGCCGCGCCCGTATCGCCAAGGGCTCCGGCGTCGAGGTCAGCGCGGTCAAGGGTCTGGTCGAGCGGTTCTTCGAGGCCCGCAAGATGATGTCCCGCATGGCCCAGGGCGGCGGCCTGCCGGGCATGCCCGGCATCCCCGGCATGGGCGGCGGCCCCGGCCGGCAGAAGAAGCAGGTCAAGCAGGCCAAGGGCAAGCGCAAGAGCGGCAACCCGATGAAGCGGAAGGCCGAGGAGCAGGCCGCCGCCGAGCGCCGCGAGCAGGCGCAGCAGGGCGGCGCCTTCGGTCTGCCCGGGGCGGGCCAGACCCCGAAGGACTTCGAGCTGCCGGACGAGTTCAAGAAGTTCATGGGCTGACAGCCCGTACGAGAAGGGGCCCGGGGCGGCGCGAAACCGCCCCGGGCCCCTTTCTCGTCCCTTCATCCCTCCGGACCGCCCGCGATGCCCGGTTCCTCCCGCTCTTCGATACTGGGGCCACTGCCGCCCCGAGGAGAGTCACGTGGCCGACCCCGCACCCCCGCGCGACCGGACCGACCAGCCCTGGCGCTCGGAAGGGGCCCCGCCGCCCCCGTCGCCGAAGAAGCGGATGCCGGGCGGCTGGGGCGGACTGATCCTCACCGCCCTCGTCGTGTACCTGATCACCAACATCGTCCTGTCGTTCTTCAACGACGGCGACGGCCCGACGATCTCGTACACCGAGTTCGACAAGCAGGTCGCCGCCGGGAACGTCACCAAGATCTACTCCAAGGGCGACGCGATCCAGGGGCAGCTGAAGAACAAGCAGCCCGTCCCCGACGGCGAGGGCGACTACACCAAGTTCACCACCCAGCGGCCCGCCTTCGCCGACGACGACCTGTGGGCGCAGCTGACCAGGCAGAACGTCGTGGTCACCGCCGAGCCGGTCGTCCAGGAGCGCAGCTTCCTCGCCAATCTGCTCCTCTCGCTCGCCCCGATGCTGCTGCTCGTCCTGCTCTGGGTGTTCATCGCCCGCCGGATGAGCGCGGGCATGGGCGGCGCCGGCGGCATGCTGGGCCGCAAACAGCCGCCCAAGCCGGTGGAGCTGGAGACCGGGAAGCGCACCACCTTCGCCGACGTGGCCGGCATCGACGAGGTCGAGGGCGAGCTCAACGACGTCGTCGACTTCCTCAAGAACCCGGACGCCTACCGTGCGATGGGCGCCAAGATGCCCCGCGGCGTGCTCCTCGCCGGGCCTCCCGGCACCGGCAAGACGCTCCTCGCGCGGGCCGTCGCGGGCGAGGCCGGGGTGCCGTTCTTCTCGGCCTCCGCCTCCGGGTTCATCGAGATGATCGTGGGCGTGGGCGCCTCCCGGGTGCGGGAGCTGTTCGCCGAGGCCCGCAAGGTCGCCCCGGCGATCATCTTCATCGACGAGATCGACACCATCGGCCGGGCCCGGGGCGGCGGCTCCGGGATGGGCGGCCACGACGAGCGCGAGCAGACCCTCAACCAGATCCTCACCGAGATGGACGGCTTCACCGGCTCCGAGGGGGTCGTCGTCCTCGCCGCCACCAACCGCGCCGACGTCCTGGACCCCGCCCTCACCCGGCCCGGCCGCTTCGACCGGATCGTCCACGTCAACCCGCCGGACCGGGGCGGCCGCGAGGCCATCCTGCGCATCCACACCCGGGAGATCCCGCTCGCCAAGGACGTCGACCTGGAGCGGGTGGCCCGCACGACCCCCGGCATGACCGGTGCCGAGCTCGCCAACCTCGCCAACGAGGCCGCGCTCCTGGCGGTCAAGCGCGACCAGAAGGCCGTCACGCAGTCCGACCTGTCCGACGCCCTGGAGAAGGTCCAGCTCGGCGCGGAACGGCCCCTCGTGATGCCGGAGGAGGAACGGCGGCGGACCGCGTACCACGAGAGCGGCCACGCCCTGCTCGGCATGCTCCAGCCCGGCGCCGACCCGGTCCGGAAGGTCACCATCGTGCCGCGCGGCCGCGCCCTGGGCGTCACCCTGTCGACCCCCGACGCCGACAAGTACGCCTACACCGAGGAGTACCTGCGCGGCCGGATCGTCGGGGCCCTCGGCGGGATGGCGGCCGAGCAGATCGTCTTCGGGGTGATCACCACCGGTGCCGAGAGCGACCTGGAGCAGGTCACCAACATCGCCCGGGGCATGGCGGGCCGCTGGGGCATGAGCGAGAGCGTCGGCCGCCTCACCGCCATCCCGAGCGACGCCCAGCAGGCGTACGGCCTGTCGGCGGCCCCCGCGACCCTGGACACCGTCGACCGGGAGATGCGACGGATCGTCGACGAGTGCTACGAGGTCGCGCTGCGGCAGCTCGACGACCACCGGGACAGGCTGGACGCCCTGGCCGAGGCCCTCCTGGCGAACGAGACCCTGGACGAGGACGCGGCCTACCGCGCGGCGGGCATCGCCCGCCCGTCCCCGGGCCCCGAGCCGGGCGTGGGCCCGAACCCGGAGCGGCCGGGGGCGTGACGGGAGCGGCGCGTGCGGGTCTCAGGGCGTGCGGGCGATCACGTACCGGAAGACGTTCGGCATCCACACCGTCCCGTCCGGGCGGACGTACGGGGCGAGCGCCTCCTCGATCTCCTTCTCCACCTGGGAGGGGTCGGTCGCCAGGACCGCCTCGTCGAAGGCGCCCGTCGACAGGAGGCCCCGCACCGCGCTGCCCTCGTCGGCGTACCCGAAGGGGCAGGCCACCCGGCCCGAACCGGCCGGACGCAGCCCCGCCGCGGTCGCGAGCGCGTCCAGGTCGGGCCCCAGGCCCGAGGCGGGGCGGCGGTCGGCGAGCCGGGCCGCGACCCGGAGGACCGGCTCCGTGGCGCACCGCTCGGGCGGCCCCCAGCCGGCGAGGACGACGGTCGTGCCCGGTTGGGCCGTACGGGTGACCGCCGCCAGCTCCGGGAGCAGGGCGTCCGTCGCGTGGAAGGCGGTGACCACGTCGTACGGGGCGCACTCCGGCGGCCCTTCGGTGACGACGACGTCCTCCGGGAGCCGCTCCCTGGCCAGCTCCACGCGCGCGTGGTCCCGGTCCGCGCCGGCCACCCGGGCGCCCCGCGCGGCCGCCATGAGGAGGGCCAGGCCCGAGCCGCAGCCCAGGCCCAGGACCCGGGAGTTCCCGCCCACGCCGAGGCGGTCGTACACCGCGTCGTAGAGGGGGACGAGCATCCGTTCCTGGATCTCGGCCCAGTCGCGCGCGGGGTGGTGCGGGACGAGCGTAGGTGTCATGGATAAGCGCCCCAATCAGTGCTCGGACGACAGCCCCCCGTAGTCAGGGAACTGCGCATCGGGGGCCGCGTCCAGTGGTCGGGGCCGACCGATTCGTCCGGGGGAGGGGCGGTGTGCGCTCGCGCACGCGCACCCGGTAATGTCCCCGCAACACTTCGCATCCGCTCCGGACCTCCGGACGGAGGGGGCGCACGCGCCCGGTTCCTTCGAACGGGAGAGGGTGCACGCGCGCGGACCCTTCGAACGAAGGAGGGCCCGCGTGCCGGGGCCCTTCAGGCGAGGGGCGTGCGCGATCGGCCTACGCGCCGGGGCGTATGCGCCACTACGTACGGGCTTGGCGCCTCCCGCGCGGCTTCTCCGCAGTTCGGCGCACTGGCCCTCGTCGGGACGCATCAATCGCAAACTGACTGGTAAGTGCAAAATATTTGGGATGCCCCGGAATGGAACCCGGGGGCACTCCGGCTCGTTGTACCCGACGTGAGCACGACACCACCTGTTCTCGCCGCAGAGCTGGCACAGGCGTGGGCCGACATTCAGCGGCACCACCCCGAGCTGCCCGACCTTGCCGCGCCCGAATCCCTCATCGGAGAGTCCTCGTCCGCCTGCGGCGCCGAGCTCTCCTTCGAACGACTCCTCCACGAGGCAGTCCACGGCATCGCCGCCGCCAGAGGTGTCCGCGACACCTCCCGCGCCGGCCGCTACCACAACCGCCGCTTCCTCGCGATCGCCGAGGAGATGGGCCTCGACCACCCCGAGGAGCCGCACGCCAGCAGCGGCTTCTCCCTGGTCACGCTCAACGCGGAGGCCAGGCGGCGCTACCGGCCCACCATCGAACGGCTCCAGCGCGCCCTCAAGGCCCACACGGTCGCCACGGCCGCCGACACCAAGCGCTCCTTCCGCGGACCGGCCGCCCGGCACGGATCCTCGGGCGGCGGCGTGCGGGTCAAGGCCGTCTGCGACTGCGGGCGCAACGTGCGCGTGGTCCCGTCGGTCCTCGCCCAGGCCCCGATCGTCTGCGGCGGTTGCGGCAAGCCCTTCCGCATCCCGGAGACGGTGGGCGCCGCCAACTGACCCCGCGGCGTGTGGCACAATGGCTAGCTGTACTCGACAGTCGCACAGGACCCCTCTCTCCTCCGGCTGACGCGTCCATCGGGCATCCGAGTACCGCAACCCCACGTGGCATCTCAAGTGCCCAACCACGTCAAGACCAGGAGACACCACTCCAGTGGCAGTCAAGATCAAGCTCAAGCGCCTCGGCAAGATCCGCCAGCCGCACTACCGCATCGTCGTCGCCGACTCCCGCACCCGTCGTGACGGTCGCGCGATCGAGGAGATCGGCCTCTACCACCCGACGTACAACCCGTCGCGTATCGAGGTCGACTCCGAGCGTGCGCAGTACTGGCTGTCCGTCGGCGCCCAGCCGACCGAGCCGGTCCTCGCCATCCTGAAGCTCACCGGCGACTGGCAGAAGGCCAAGGGCCTCCCGGCCCCCGAGAAGGCCCTGCTCGTCCCCGCCACGAAGGAGGCGAAGCGCGCCTCGTTCGACGAGTTCGCGAAGACCCTCGAGGGCGGCGACGACAAGGGTGAGGCCATCACCCCGAAGGCCAAGAAGGCCGACAAGAAGGCGGACGAGGCCGAGGCCGAGTCCACCGAGTCGACCGAGGCCTGATCATGCTCGAGGAGGCTCTCGAGCACCTCGTGAAGGGCATCGTCGACAACCCCGACGAGGTGCAGGTCGCCTCGCGCAACCTGCGCCGGGGCCGCGTGCTGGAGGTCCGGGTCCACCCCGACGACCTCGGCAAGGTGATCGGCCGCAACGGCCGCACCGCGCGTGCGCTGCGCACCGTCGTGGGGGCCATCGGCGGCCGTGGGATCCGGGTCGACCTCGTCGACGTGGACCAGGTCCGCTGAGAAGGTCGGCAGCATCACCTTGAGTTGTGCCGGCACGGGCCGGGGAGGGCTTACGAGCCCGCCCCGGCCCGTTGTCGTACGAGCTGTGTGACAGGAGAGAGTGAAGCAGTGCAGTTGGTAGTCGCGCGGATCGGGCGCGCCCACGGCATCAAGGGCGAGGTCACCGTCGAGGTGCGCACGGACGAGCCCGAGCTCAGGCTCGGCCCCGGCGCCGTCCTGCTCACCGACCCGGCCTCCACCGGGCCGCTGACCATCGAGACCGGCCGCGTCCACAGCGGCCGCCTGTTGCTGCGCTTCGAGGGCGTCCGCGACCGCACCGCCGCCGAGGCCCTGCGCAACACCCTCCTCATCGCCGAGGTCGACCCCACGGAGATGCCCGAGGAGGAAGACGAGTACTACGACCACCAGCTCATCGACCTCGACGTGGTCCTCGCCGACGGCACCGAGATCGGGCGCATCACCGAGATCTCCCACCTGCCGTCCCAGGACCTCTTCATCGTCGAACGCCCCGACGGCACCGAGCTGATGATCCCCTTCGTCGGGGAGATCGTCACCGAGATCGACCTGGAGGAGCAGCGGGCCGTGATCGACCCGCCGCCCGGCCTGATCGACGACCGCGCCGAGATCGCCTCCTCCCGCGAGGACGAGGCCGGTTCCTCCGAGGAGTCCGGCGAGGAGCGGGCATGAGGCTCGACGTCGTCACGATCTTCCCCGAGTACCTCGAACCGCTGAACGTCTCCCTCGTCGGCAAGGCACGCGCGCGCGGACAGCTCGACGTCCACGTCCACGACCTGCGCGCGTGGACGTACGACCGGCACAACACGGTCGACGACACCCCGTACGGCGGCGGCCCCGGCATGGTCATGAAGACCGGCCCCTGGGGCGACGCGCTCGACCAGACCCTCGCCGACGGCTACGAGGGCGGCGCCCACGGCCCCGTCCTCGTCGTCCCCACCCCCAGCGGCCGCCCCTTCACCCAGGAACTGGCCGTCGAACTCTCCGAGCGGCCCTGGCTGATCTTCACCCCGGCCCGCTACGAGGGCATCGACCGCCGCGTCATGGACGAGTACGCGACCCGGATGCCGGTCTACGAGGTCTCCATCGGCGACTACGTCCTGGCCGGCGGAGAGGCCGCCGTCCTCGTCGTCACCGAGGCCGTCGCCCGCCTCCTGCCCGGCGTCCTCGGCAACGCCGAGTCCCACCGGGACGACTCCTTCGCCCCCGGGGCCATGGCCAACCTCCTGGAGGGCCCCGTCTACACCAAGCCCCCCGAGTGGCGCGGCCGCGGCATCCCCGACGTCCTCCTCAGCGGCCACCACGGGAAGATCTCCCGCTGGCGGCGCGACGAGGCCTTCCGCCGTACCGCCGCCCACCGGCCCGACCTCATCGAGCGCTGCGACCCGGCGGCCTTCGACAAGAAGGACCGGGAGATCCTCTCCATGATGGGGTGGGCCCCCGAGCCCGGCGGCCGATTTTGGCGCAGGGTCGAGGGCGTGGAAGAATAGGCCGCTGCCGTCCGTCCGGCGTGCGCCCCTGCCACAGGGGGAACGACGCCGCCAGGAGCGGACGGCCCTTGAAACCACTTCGAACGTACCGCTGATGACCTGTGGCATCAGCGAGGAAAGAGACCTCCATGGCCTCCCTGCTCGACCAGGTCAACGCGGCTTCGCTCCGCTCCGACCTCCCCGCCTTCCGCCCGGGCGACACCGTCAACGTCCACGTGCGCGTCATCGAGGGCAACCGCTCCCGCATCCAGCAGTTCAAGGGCGTCGTCATCCGCCGCCAGGGCTCGGGCGTCAGCGAGACCTTCACGGTCCGCAAGGTCTCGTTCTCCGTCGGCGTCGAGCGCACCTTCCCGGTCAACAGCCCGATCTTCGAGAAGATCGAGCTCGTGACCCGCGGTGACGTGCGTCGTGCCAAGCTCTACTACCTCCGCGAGCTGCGCGGCAAGGCCGCCAAGATCAAGGAGAAGCGCGACCGCTGAGCCCCGGCTCCCGGCACGCACCGCGCTTCCGGTTCCCCTCACAGACAGGCCCGATAGGCTTGTCCGGCGATGGACACCGAAGCACAGCACACGGAGCGCGGCCCTTCCCCCGACGCGGAACCCGACAGGGTTTCCGGTACGGAGGAGGGGCCGCGCTCCGCGCGCGTTTCCGGAGCCCCCGGGGCTTCGGAGGACCCCGAGCCCTCCGAGCCCTCCGGGGACCCCGAGCCTTCCGAACACTCCGAGGACTCCGACGGCGCGCCCTCCTGGCGGCGCACGGCGCTCGTGGGCGGCGCCTGCGTGGTCTTCCTGCTGCTCCTGAGCCACTTCGTGGCGCAGCCGTTCCTGATCCCCAGCCGCTCCATGGAGCCGACGCTCCGGGTCGACGACCGGATCCTGGTGAACAAGCTGGCGTACCGCTTCGGGGACGAACCGCGCCGCGGCGACGTCGTCGTCTTCGACGGCACCGGCTCCTTCGTGCGGGAGGAGCCCGAGGGCGACCCCGTCACCGGCCTGCTGCGCGACGGGGCGTCCGCCCTCGGACTCGCCGAGCCCGCCGAGACCGACTTCGTGAAGCGGGTCGTCGGCACCGGCGGCGACCGGGTCGTCTGCTGCGACAAGGACGGCCGGCTCACCGTCAACGGCACCGTCGTCGTGGAGCGTTACCTCATGCCCGGCGACCAGCCCTCGAGCGTGCCCTTCGACATCGTCGTCCCCCCGGACCGGCTCTGGGTCATGGGCGACCACCGCAGTCAGTCCAGCGACTCCCGGGACCACCTGGGCAGCCCCGGCGGCGGCATGGTGCCCGTCGACAAGGTCGTCGGACGCGCCGACTGGATCGCCTGGCCCTTCGGCCGCTGGAGCGGCGTGGCGGGCACGGACGCCTTCGACGCCGTACCGGCGTCACCGGCCGGCGGACACCCGACGGGGCCGGCGGCCCCGGGGACGGGGAACCGTGGGTAGCCGGGGCCGGCCGGCGGGCAGGGCCGGTCACGCGCCCGAGCAGGGATCCGCACTGCCCGGACGGGCCGAGCGGCGCAAGCTCGCCCGCAAGGTCAAGCGGCGCCGGCAGCGCTCCGCGATCCGGGAGATCCCGATCCTGGTCACGGTCGCCGTACTCATCGCCCTCGTCCTCAAGACCTTCCTCGTCCAGGCGTTCGTCATCCCCTCCGGCTCCATGGAGCAGACGATCCGGATCCAGGACCGGGTCCTCGTCGACAAGCTCACCCCCTGGTTCGGCTCCCGCCCGCAGCGCGGCGACGTCGTCGTCTTCAAGGACCCCGGCAACTGGCTCCACCAGGACCCCGTGCCGCCCGCCGACGACCCCGTCGGCGTCAAACAGGCCAAGCAGGCCCTGACCTTCATCGGACTGCTGCCCTCCGCCGACGAGCAGGACCTCATCAAGCGGGTCGTGGCCGTCGGCGGCGACACCGTCCGCTGCTGCGGCGAGGACGGGCGGCTCACCGTCAACGGCGTACCGCTGGACGAGCCGTACCTGCATCCGGGGAACGCGCCGTCCACCATCCCCTTCGAGGTGAAGGTCCCCGAGGGCCGGATCTTCGTCCTCGGCGACCACCGCTCGGACTCGGCCGACTCCCGCTTCCACCTCGACGAGAAGGACCACGGCACCGTCGCGGAGGAGCAGGTCGTGGGGCGTGCCGTGGTGATCGCCTGGCCCATCGGCCACTGGCGGGGCCTGGAGGAGCGGGACGCCTTCGCCGGAGTTCCGGACGCCCGTGCGGGTTCCGGTGAGGCGTCCGGTCCGTCGCATAGTGTGTCCCAGCGGAATCTGAACGGATTGCCCGGGCTCCCGACCCCTGCGGAACTTCTGCTCGTTATGGGAGTGGTGGGCCCGTCCCTGTTCCGGGGCGGGCGTTCGCACGGACTTGAGGAGTGGATGTGGGGGATTTGGCCGTCGGCGCACGATCCGGACACGATGAGCCCGAGAAGAGGGCCGACGAGGCCAGGGGCGACGACGTGACGGGTGACGACGTGACGGGTGACAGGGTGCCGCACGGCGACGGCGCGCCGCGCGACGACGAGGCGGGCGGGTCCGGCAGGGCCCCCAAGAAGCAGCGCTCCTTCTGGAAGGAGCTGCCCCTCCTCGTCGGCATCGCGCTGGTGCTCGCGCTGCTGATCAAGACCTTCCTGGTGCAGGCGTTCTCGATCCCCTCGGAATCGATGATGAACGCCCTCAAGAAGGGCGACCGGGTCCTCGTCGACAAGCTGACGCCGTGGTTCGGCTCCGAGCCCGAGCGCGGCGAGGTCGTCGTCTTCCACGACCCGGGCGGCTGGCTGGAGACCGCGGAGACGCCCAAGCCGAACGTCGTGCAGAAGTTCCTCAGCTTCATCGGCCTCATGCCGTCCGCCGAGGAGAAGGACCTCATCAAGCGGGTCATCGCGGTCGGCGGCGACACCGTCTCCTGCAAGGAGGGCGGCAAGGTCGTCCTCAACGGGGTGCCGCTCGACGAGACCTCGTACCTCTACCCCGGTTCCGTGCCCTGCCAGGACTCCTTCGGTCCGATCAAGGTCCCCGAGGGCCGCATCTGGGTCATGGGCGACAACCGCCAGAACTCCCTGGACTCCCGCTTCCACCAGGAGCTCCCCGGCGGCGGCACCGTCGCCGAGGACCTGGTCGTGGGCCGCGCCGTCGTCGTCGCCTGGCCGGTCACCCGCTGGGCCACGCTCCCCGTGCCCGGCATCTTCGACAACCCCGCCCTGAACAAGGCGGCGGCCGCCGCCCCGCTCGGCGCGGCGAGCGTCGCCGGAGCGCTCCCGCTGGTGCTGTGGCGCCGGAAGAAGCAGCTCGCGCGGCATACCGCCGAGTAACGACCCGCGGGTAGTGTGCCGTCCCGGACCGTCGACAGACCTCTGGGGTGCACATGAGCGGAACCATAGGGACCAAGGACGGCCACGGCCGCCTCGGCAGCGTGCTGTCGGGGCTGGCCGTGGCCGTCGGCTGTGCGCTCTTCCTCGGCGGGTTCGTCTGGGGAGCCCTGGTCTACCGGCCGTACACCGTCCCCACCGACTCCATGACCCCCACCCTCGACGTCAACTCCCGCGTGCTCGCCGAGCGGGTCGACGGGACCGAGGTGAAGCGCGGCGACGTCGTCGTCTTCAACGACCCCCTGTGGGGCTCCTCGCCCATGGTCAAGCGCGTCGTCGCCGTCGGCGGCGACACCGTCGCCTGCTGCGACGGGGACGGGCGGCTCACCGTCAACGGCAGGGCCGTCGACGAGCCGTACCTCGGGCCGGGCATGGACGGCCGGAGGACCGCCTCCGACAAGGAGTTCTCCGTGACGGTCCCCGGGGACAGCCTCTTCCTCCTCGGGGACGACCGGCACACCTCCCTCGACTCCCGCACCCACCTCGAAGAGGCCGGCCAGGGTTCGGTGCCCCGCTCCACGGTCGTCGCCCGGGTCGACGCCGTCGTCTGGCCCGCCAAGGGCCTCCTGGACCGGCCGGCCGGCTTCGCCGACCTCCCGGGCGGCCTGTCGGCGCCGGGACCGTTCACGACCCTCCTCGCGGTGATCACGGCCGGCGGCATACTGGTCTTCGCGGGGGCCGCGTACGGGCCGGTGGCACGGCTCCTGGGTCGGCGGCCGGGCGGACGGCGGGTCGGGGCCGGTGCCGGTGCCGGTGCAGGGGCCGGTCCCGGGGAGAGGACAGGGGCATGACGGAGCGGGGACGGGGCGCGGGGGCGGGCCCGGACGGGGACGCGGACGTGGACGGGGAGACCGTGGGGCGGGTGGACGTGGACGGGGAGACCGTGGGGCGGGTGGACGTGGACGGGGAGGCCGTAGGGCGGGTGGACGTGGGCACGGGCGTGGAGAGCGTGGTGCGGAAGGTCGCGCGGGTCGTCCTGCTCGACCCCGACGACCGCGTCCTGCTGCTGCACGGACACGAGCCCGACGACCCCGGCCTCTCCTGGTGGTTCACCCCCGGCGGGGGCCTGGAGGGCGACGAGACCCGGGAGAAGGCGGCACTGCGCGAGCTCGCGGAGGAGACCGGCATCACCGACGTCGACCTCGGACCCGTCCTCTGGACCCGGCACTGCTCCTTCCCCTTCGACGGACGCCGCTGGGACCAGGACGAGTGGTACTACCTCGCCCGCACCCGCAGGACCGATGCCGCGCCCGGTCCGCAGACCCTCACAGAGCTGGAGACCCGCAGCCTCTCGGGCCTGAGATGGTGGACCTCCGCCGAACTGTCGGCCGCCCGTGAGACGGTGTACCCGACCAGACTCGCCGAGCTGCTGCGCACGCTGCTCGACGAGGGACCTCCGCCCGCACCGGTCGTCCTCGCCCCGGAAATCGTCTAGGGACGCGTACGACTGGCGCACAATGGGGGGACGCACGGCTGAAGGGGAACATGCCATGAGCGCCGAGGACCTCGAGAAGTACGAGACCGAGATGGAGCTGAAGCTCTACCGGGAGTACCGCGACGTCGTCGGCCTGTTCAAATACGTGATCGAGACCGAGCGACGCTTCTACCTCACCAACGACTACGAGATGCAGGTGCACTCGGTTCAGGGCGAGGTCTTCTTCGAGGTCAGCATGGCCGACGCCTGGGTCTGGGACATGTACAGGCCGGCCAGGTTCGTCAAGCAGGTCCGCGTCCTCACGTTCAAGGACGTGAACATCGAGGAGCTCAACAAGAGCGACCTCGAACTCCCCGGCAGCTGAGGACGGCGGCAGGAGCGCCGCAGAAAGATCACCTCCACGGGTCGCTTTTACGGGTCACCCCCACGGGTGAGGGAGTTCTCCACAGCCTCTCGCCCGTCCACAGCGCCGCACACGGAACGCGCCGCCCCGTCACAGTCGGTGACGGAGGTGGTCCGTATGAACGCGACCGGCACGACTGACACGACTGATACCGCCGATACGACCGGCAGCACGACCGGTACAACCGGTATGGCTGGCAAGGCCGGCACGACCGACACGGTTGGCAAGACCAGCGCCACCCGCGCGCTCGGACGGTACGGAGAGGAGCTGGCGGCCCGCCGGCTCACCGCGACCGGCATGCACGTCCTCGCCCGCAACTGGCGCTGCGGCCGGACCGGCGAGATCGACATCGTCGCCCGCGACGGCGACACCCTCGTCATCTGCGAGGTCAAGACCCGGCGCCACGGCGCCTACGAACACCCGATGGCCGCCGTCACGCCCCGCAAGGCCGAACGGCTCCGCCGCCTCGCCGACTGCTGGCTCGACCGCAGCGGCACCCCGGCACCCGCCGGCGGCGTCCGCATCGACCTCGTCGGCGTCGTCCTGCCCCGCCGGGGAGCCCCCGCACTCACCCACGCCCAGGGGGTGGCCTGAGATGGGATTCGCCCGCACCTGCTCCGTCGCCCTCGTCGGCGTCGAGGGCGTCGTCGTCGAAGTACAGGCCGACCTCGAACCCGGCGTCGCCGCCTTCGCCCTCGTCGGCCTCCCCGACAAGAGCCTCACCGAGAGCCGCGACCGCGTCCGCGCCGCCGTCGTCAACTCCGGCGCCGAATGGCCCCAGAAGAAACTCACCGTCGGCCTCAGCCCTGCCTCCGTCCCGAAGGGCGGCAGCGGCTTCGACCTGGCCGTCGCCGCCGCCGTCCTCGGCGCCGCCGAGCGCATCGACCCGCGCACCATCGCCGACCTCGTCCTCATCGGCGAACTCGGACTCGACGGCCGCGTCCGCCCCGTCCGCGGCATCCTGCCCGCCGTCCTCGCCGCCGCCGACGCCGGATACCGGCAGGTCGTCGTCCCCGAACAGACCGCCGGCGAGGCCTCGCTCGTCCCCGGCGTCTCCGTCCTCGGCGTCCGCAGCCTCCGCCAGCTGATCGCCGTCCTCACCGACGAACCCGTCCCCGACGAGGAACCCACCGAGGAGGGACGGCCCGACGCCATGCTCGCCGGCCTCCTCGTCCCCGGCGCCGGCATCGGCACCGGACTCGCCGCCGACCCCGCCGAAGGCCCCGACCTCGCCGACGTCGCCGGCCAGCACCACGCCCGCCGCGCCCTGGAGATCTCCGCCGCCGGCAGCCACCACCTCCTGCTCTCCGGACCACCCGGAGCGGGAAAGACCATGCTGGCCGAACGCCTCCCCGGCATCCTCCCGCCCCTCAGCCGACAGGAGTCCCTGGAAGTCACCGCCGTCCACTCCGTCGCCGGCATCCTCCCGCCCGGCGAACCCCTCGTCCGCCGCGCCCCCTACTGCGCGCCCCACCACTCCGCCACCATGCAGTCCCTCGTCGGCGGCGGAAACGGCCTCCCCAGGCCCGGCGCCGTCTCCCTCGCCCACCGCGGCATCCTCTTTCTGGACGAAGCCCCCGAGTTCTCGGGCAAGGCGCTCGACGCGCTCCGCCAGCCCCTCGAATCCGGGCACGTCGTCATCGCCCGTGCCGCCGGCGTCGTCCGCCTCCCCGCCCGCTTCCTCCTCGCCCTCGCCGCCAACCCCTGCCCCTGCGGACGGCACACCCTGCACGGCGCCGGCTGCGAATGCCCGCCCGCGCTCGTCCGCCGCTACCAGGCGCGCCTCTCCGGGCCCCTGCTCGACCGGGTCGACCTCCGCGTCGAGGCCGAGCCCGTCACCCGCGCCGACCTCCTCGGGCAGGGCGGCAGGGGAGAGACCACCGCCGCGGTCGCCGCGCGCGTCCGCGAGGCCCGCGACCGGGCCGCCACCCGTCTCGCCGACACCCCCTGGAGGGTCAACAGCGAGATCCCCGGTCACGAGCTCCGCACCCGCTACCACGCCGCGCCCGGAGCCCTCGCCGCAGCCGAACGCGACATCGAACGCGGACTCCTCACCGCCCGCGGCCTCGACCGCGTCCTGCGCGTCGCCTGGACCGTCGCCGACCTGGCCGGACACGACCGGCCCGACGTCCGGGACGTCGCCCTCGCCCTGGAGATGCGCACCGGCGTCGCCCGCGGCGTGCCCGTCGGAACGGGGGACCGCGCATGATCCCCACCGCACCCGCCGCCCCGCCCTCCGCCTCCACCGCACCCATGGACGAACGGCTCGCCCGTGCCGTTCTCACCCGCGCCGTCGAACCCGGCGACGAACACGCCGGCCGCTGGATCCGCCGATACGGAGCCGTCGGCTTCCTCGAACGGCTCCTCCGGTACGACGACATCCGTACTAACGACGACATCCGTACCGAAGACGGCACCCGCCCCGATGACGGCACCCACCTCGAAGACGACACCCACCCCGCCGACGGCGCCCGCCCCGACGGCATTCGCCCCGGAGGCGCCCGACCTGGCGGGGACCCCTTCCCCGGCACCGGCCGCAAACGCGTCGCCTCCTGGCGCCTGCGCGCCACCGCCGCCGAACCCGCCCGCGACCTCGACACCGTCCACGCCCTCGGCGGCCGCTTCCTCGTTCCCGGTGACACCGAATGGCCCCGGCAACTCGACGACCTCGGCGACGCCCGCCCCGTCGGCCTCTGGCTCCGAGGCCCCGCCGACCTGCGCACCTGGGCCCTGCGCTCCGTCGCCCTCGTCGGCGCCCGCGCCTGCACCCCCTACGGCGCCCACACCGCCACCGACCTCGCCACCGGCCTCGCGAGAAAGGGCTGGGTCGTCGTCTCCGGGGCCGCCTACGGCATCGACGGCGCCGCCCACCGGGGAGCCCTCGCCGCCGACGGCGCCACCGTCGCCGTCCTCGCCTGCGGCGTCGACGTCCCCTACCCCCGGGGCCACGACCGGCTCATCCGGCGCATCACCGAACAGGGCCTCGTCGTCGGAGAGTTGCCGCCCGAAAGCCACCCGACCCCCAGCCGCTTCATCCTCCGCAACCGCGTCATCGCCGCCCTCACCCGCGGAACCGTCGTCGTCGAGGCGCAGCACCGCAGCGGCTCCCTCTCCACCGCCCGCGCCGCCGCCCGGCTCGGCCGCCACACCATGGGCGTGCCCGGACCGGTCACCAGCGCGCTCTCCGCGGGCGTCCACGAACTCCTGCGCGGCGACGCCACCCTCGTCACCGACGCCGAGGAGATCGTCGAACTCGTCGGGGACATGGGCCAGCTCGCCCCGGCGCGCCGAGGACCCGTCCTTCCCCGGGACCTCCTCGCCCCCGCCACGGCGCACGTCCTGGAGGCCGTGCCCGCCCGCGGCCCCACCTCCACCACCGCCATCGCCCGCCGCGCCGGCACCCACCCCGACGAGACCCTCGCCAAGCTGTACGAACTCCACTCCCTCGGCTTCGTCGAACGGTACGGAGACGGATGGCGGTTGACGAACACCGCCACACAAGCGTCGAACGCGCGGCGAGGCGGTACTTGACCCGGAGCATTCGGGTGAAAAGGTGAAGGCGATGAACGACCGAGCCCTCTCGGCCGCACCCGAGGGGCCGACCCGCGCCACGGCCCCCGTTCGAAGATGCGGTCGACGGCGTCCACCCGGAGCGGCGCGATCCACCGGTGTTCGCTCACCGCGACGGCACACTCACGCTACGCTCACCGGGATTCCCTCCACGACACCCACACCCGCCCCGACACACCCGACAGCAGAACGGCTCAAGGCAACGCATGCCCCAGCACACCTCCGGGTCTGACCGCGCTGCGGTGCCCCCAGCAGCCCGGGGCACCGTGCGACCGCCCGCACCGACCTCCCTCGACGAGCTGTGGCGGTCGTACAAGGACACGGGCGACGAGCGGCTGCGGGAGCAGCTGATCCTGCACTACTCGCCCCTCGTCAAGTACGTCGCGGGACGGGTCAGCGTCGGGCTGCCGTCCAACGTGGAACAGGCCGACTTCGTCTCCTCCGGCGTCTTCGGCCTCATCGACGCCATCGAGAAGTTCGACGTCGAGCGCGCCATCAAGTTCGAGACGTACGCCATCACCCGCATCCGCGGCGCCATGATCGACGAGCTCCGCGCCCTCGACTGGATCCCGCGCTCCGTCCGCCAGAAGGCGCGCAACGTCGAACGCGCCTACGCCACCCTGGAGGCCCAGCTCCGCCGCACCCCCTCCGAGAGCGAGGTCGCCGCGGAGATGGACATCACACTGGAGGAACTGCACTCGGTTTTCAGCCAGTTGTCCCTGGCCAACGTGGTCGCCCTGGAGGAGCTGCTGCACGTCGGCGGCGAGGGCGGCGACCGGCTCTCCCTGATGGACACGCTGGAGGACACGGCCGCCGACAACCCCGTCGAGATCGCCGAGGACCGCGAGCTGCGCCGGCTGCTCGCCCGCGCCATCAACACGCTCCCCGAACGCGAGAAGACGGTCGTCACCCTCTACTACTACGAGGGCCTCACGCTCGCCGAGATCGGCCACGTCCTCGGCGTCACCGAGAGCCGCGTCAGCCAGATCCACACCAAATCCGTCCTCCAGCTCCGGGCCAAGCTGGCCGACGTAGGACGCTGAGCGCCGCGGTCCGGTCGTACAGTGGAGCCGTGCCCAGGATTCGAGCGGCCTCCGTGGCCGAGCACCGGACGATGCAGCGCGGCGCCCTGCTGGACGCCGCGCGTTCCCTGTTGTCCGAGGGCGGGACGGAGGCGCTGACCTTCCCCGCACTCGCCGAGCGCACGGGCCTCGCCCGCTCGTCGGTCTACGAGTACTTCCGATCGCGCGCCGCCGTCGTCGAGGAGCTGTGCGCCGTCGACTTCCCGGTCTGGGCCGCCGAGGTCGAGCTGGCCATGGCCGACGCGGAGACGCCCCAGGGCAAGGTCGAGGCGTACGTCCGCAAGCAGCTGGAACTGGTCGGGGACCGGCGTCACCGCGCGGTCGTCGCCATCTCCGCCGGCGAGCTGGACGACGGCGCCCGCGAGAAGATCCGCGCCGCCCACGGCGGCCTCGTCTCCATGGTCGTCGAAGCCCTCGCCGCCCTGGGACAGCCCCGGCCCCGCCTGGGCGCCATGCTCCTCCAAGGCGTCGTCGACGCGGCCGTCCGCCGCCTCGAACTCGGCGCGGCCGAGGACCCCGCGGAGATCACCGAGGCGGCGGTCACGATGGCCCTCCACGGGGTCAACGGCTCCCCGGCCTGACCGCTCGAAGAAAATCCGGGGGGCTTTCCCCCGCCCCCCCGCCCCCCCGCCCCCCGCCCCCTCCCCACCCACCCCTCCCCCTCCGCCCCCCCACCCCTCACTCCAGCCCCACTACAGCCCCGCTCCAGCCCCACTCCAAGCTCACCCCAGCGGCAGCAGCCGCGACGGCCCCCGTTTCGTCAGGAGCAGCGGGTTCAGGTAGTGGTCGCCTCTGAGGAGGCCCCAGTGGAGGCAGGTCTCCGGGCAGTGGGTGCCGGTGGCGACCCGGGCGATCGGGGTGCCGGCGGCGACGGTGGTGCCGGCCGGGACCAGCGGGGTCACCGGGGAGAAGGTCGTGCGCAGTGGGGGAGAGCCCGTGCCCGGGAGGGCCAGGGTGAGGACGCCCCGGCCACCGACCGGGCCCGCGAAGGTGACCGTGCCCGCCGTGGGGGCCAGGACCGGTGTGCCCGGCGGTGCGGCGAGGTCGACGCCGCGGTGGCCCGCGGCGTACGGGCCCGGCGGGGGCTGCCAGCCGCGGACGATCTCGGGCGGGGGCGGGCCGCCCACCGGCCAGAAGGGGCCGAGGGCCAGGAGCAGGGTCGTGAGGCAGGTCGTCGCGTAGTGCATGGGGGAAGGTTCTCCCGGGCGTCCGGTTCGTGGGGCTCGTGGACGGTTTCTGTGGACTACTCACCGGTTGTGGACAGCGCCGTCACCCGCCGCCCCCGGGGTCCCGTACACTTCCTATGGCGACTCGGGTCACCGGGTCGACTTCGCACGCCCCGCCACGGCCCTCAGGCGGTGGCAGCGCCTTTCGGTCCCTCGTGGGCATGGCGCGCCGGGGCGTCAGGAACACAACCGAGAAACCCAAGGAGATACGGCCATGGCCGTCGTCACGATGCGGGAGCTGCTGGAGAGCGGCGTCCACTTCGGTCACCAGACCCGTCGCTGGAACCCGAAGATGAAGCGCTTCATCTTCACCGAGCGCAACGGCATCTACATCATCGACCTGCTCCAGTCGCTGTCGTACATCGACCGCGCCTACGAGTTCGTCAAGGAGACCGTCGCGCACGGCGGCTCCATCATGTTCGTCGGTACGAAGAAGCAGGCCCAGGAGGCCATCGCCGAGCAGGCGACGCGCGTCGGCATGCCGTACGTCAACCAGCGTTGGCTCGGTGGCATGCTCACCAACTTCTCCACCGTCTACAAGCGTCTGCAGCGCCTCAAGGAGCTCGAGCAGATCGACTTCGAGGACGTCGCCGCCTCGGGTCTCACCAAGAAGGAGCTCCTGGTCCTCTCGCGCGAGAAGGCCAAGCTGGAGAAGACCCTCGGTGGTATCCGCGAGATGCAGAAGGTGCCGAGCGCCGTCTGGATCGTCGACACCAAGAAGGAGCACATCGCCGTCGGTGAGGCGCGCAAGCTCCACATCCCGGTCGTCGCGATCCTCGACACCAACTGCGACCCCGACGAGGTCGACTACAAGATCCCGGGCAACGACGACGCGATCCGCTCCGTCACCCTGCTCACCCGCGTGATCGCCGACGCCGTCGCCGAGGGCCTCATCGCCCGCTCCGGCGCCGCGACCGGCGACTCGAAGCCGGGCGAGAAGGCCCAGGGCGAGCCGCTCGCCGAGTGGGAGCGCGACCTGCTCGAGGGTGAGAAGAAGGCCGACGAGACCGAGGCCCCGGCTCCGGCCGCCGCCGAGGCCGCCGAGGTCCAGACCTCCGCCGAGACCGAGAAGGTCGCGGACGCCGAGGCCGCCGACGCTCCGGCCGAGGCCGCCGAGCAGGCCTGACCCTTCAGGACCCAGGTCCTTCGGGTGACGACGGCGGGGGCCCACGAAGCCCCCGCCGTCCTCCCGTGGACCCGCCCGATCTTTCAGACTTCGAGAGAGAAACAGACTCATGGCGAACTACACCGCCGCTGACGTCAAGAAGCTCCGCGAGCTCACCGGCGCCGGCATGATGGACTGCAAGAAGGCCCTGGACGAGGCCGACGGCGACGTCGACAAGGCCGTCGAGGCCCTGCGCATCAAGGGCCAGAAGGGCGTCGCCAAGCGTGAGGGCCGCTCCGCCGAGAACGGCGCCGTGGTCTCCCTCATCGCCGACGACAACACCTCCGGCGTCCTCGTCGAGCTGAAGTGCGAGACGGACTTCGTCGCCAAGGGCGACAAGTTCCTCGCCGTCGCCAACGCGCTCGCCGCCCACGTGGCCGCGACCTCCCCGGCCGACATCGAGGCGCTCCTCGCTTCCGAGATCGAGCCCGGCAAGACCGTGCAGGCCTACGTGGACGAGGCCAACGCCAACCTCGGCGAGAAGATCGTCCTCGACCGCTTCGCGCAGTACGCCGACGGTTTCGTCTCCGCGTACATGCACCGCACCATGCCGGACCTCCCGCCGCAGATCGGTGTCCTCGTCGAGTTCGACAAGGAGAACGCCGAGGTCGCCAAGGGCGTCGCCCAGCACATCGCCGCCTTCGCGCCGAAGTACCTCACCCGTGAGGACGTCCCGGCCGAGGTCGTCGAGTCCGAGCGCCGCATCGCCGAGGAGACCACCCGCGCCGAGGGCAAGCCCGAGGCCGCGATCGCCAAGATCGTCGAGGGTCGCGTCAACGGCTTCTTCAAGGACGCCACGCTGCTCGGCCAGCCGTACGCCCTGGACAACAAGAAGTCCGTCCAGCAGATCCTGGACGAGGCCGGTGTCACCCTGAAGCGCTTCAGCCGCATCAAGGTCGGCATCTGAGTCCGGTCGCGAACGCGACGGACACCGGACCCCGGTAGGGTCTGAAGCAGTCGTCCGCGCCCGCGCAGGACGACCGCAGATCTGACGAGGAGGCCATTGCCGCACGGGATACCGCGAGGATCCAGGGCAATGGCCTCCTTCGTATGTGCACGAGGAGAGCTCCATGAATCAGGGCGCCGTACAGGGCGACGACAACAACGGCAAAAAGGCCGGCCGCTACATGCTGAAACTGTCCGGAGAAGCCTTCTCCGGCGGTACCGGCCTGGGCGTCGACCCCGATGTCGTGCACGCCATCGCGCGTGAGATCGCGGCCGTCGTCCGCGACGGCGCGGAGATCGCGATCGTGATCGGCGGGGGCAACTTCTTCCGCGGCGCCGAGCTCCAGCAGCGCGGCATGGACCGGGCCCGCTCCGACTACATGGGCATGCTCGGCACCGTGATGAACTGCCTCGCCCTCCAGGACTTCCTGGAGAAGGAGGGCATCGACTCCCGCGTCCAGACCGCCATCACCATGGGCCAGGTCGCCGAGCCGTACATCCCGCTGCGCGCCGTGCGCCACCTGGAGAAGGGCCGCGTGGTCATCTTCGGCGCGGGCATGGGCATGCCGTACTTCTCCACGGACACCACCGCCGCCCAGCGCGCCCTGGAGATCGACGCCGAGGCCCTGCTCATGGGCAAGAACGGCGTCGACGGCGTGTACGACTCCGACCCGAAGCGGAACCCCGACGCGGTCAAGTTCGACGCGCTCGAGTACGGCGAGGTGATCGCCCGCGACCTCAAGGTCGCCGACGCCACCGCCGTCACCCTGTGCCGGGACAACAACCTTCCGATCCTCGTCTTCGAACTGCTCGCCGAGGGCAATATCGCGCGCGCGGTGAAGGGTGAGAAGATCGGCACGCTCGTGAGCGACCAGGGCACCCGGGCCTGACCCGAACCGGGAACCGCCCCGCGAGGGGATGGACAGAGCCCTGCCGGTCGTACACCGTGCAGGACACAACGCGACGACACGCAGGAGCAAGTGGTGATCGAAGAGACCCTCCTCGAGGCCGAGGAGAAGATGGAGAAGGCCGTCGTGGTCGCCAAGGAGGACTTCGCCGCGATCCGCACCGGCCGTGCGCACCCGGCGATGTTCAACAAGATCGTGGCGGACTACTACGGCGCCATCACCCCCATCAACCAGCTGGCCTCCTTCTCCGTCCCGGAGCCGCGGATGGCCGTGGTGACCCCGTTCGACAAGAGCGCGCTGCGCAACATCGAGCAGGCGATCCGCGACTCGGACCTCGGCGTCAACCCGAGCAACGACGGCAACATCATCCGGGTGGTGTTCCCCGAGCTGACCGAGGAGCGCCGCCGCGAGTACATCAAGGTCGCCAAGGGCAAGGCCGAGGACTCGAAGATCTCGATCCGCTCGGTGCGCCGCAAGGCCAAGGAGTCCATCGACAAGCTCGTCAAGGACGGCGAGGTCGGCGAGGACGAGGGCCGTCGCGCGGAGAAGGAGCTCGACGACACCACCGCGAAGTACGTCACGCAGGTGGACGAGCTGCTCAAGCACAAGGAAGCCGAGCTGCTCGAGGTCTGATGAACGACTCTTCCTGGGATGCCCCGGCCGGTCACGGCCGCGGGGGACCCCACCAGGGGCCCGTCCCGGCGGGTCCCGCCCACGAGGGGCGTCCGGCGGCGCAGACTCGCCCCATGCCCATCGTGCCCGACGTTCCCGCCGGCGGATTCCAGGACGGTCACGGCCGGGGGGCCGCTCACCCGAGCGGTCCCCTGTTCCGCGACGAGACCCCGCACGAGCACCCGCAGGAGCCCATGTCCAGCCGCACTCCGCCTCCGCCGCCCGCGCCGTCGGCGCCACGGCAGAAGAAGAGTGCGGGGCGGAACCTGGGCGCGGCCATAGGGGTCGGGGTCGGTCTCGGCGCCGTCATCATCGCCTCGCTGTACATCTGGGCGCCGGCGTTCGTCGGGGTGATCGCGATCGCCGTGGTGGTCGGGCTGTGGGAGCTGACCTCCCGGCTCCAGGAGCGCAAGCAGATCAAGGCGCCGCTGGTGCCGCTCGCGGTCGGCGGCGCGGCGATGGTCGTCGCCGGGTACGTGCGCGGGGCCGAGGGCGCCTGGGTCGCGATGGCCCTGACGGCGCTCGCGGTCCTGGTGTGGCGGATGACGGAGCCGCCCGAGGGCTATCTGAAGGACGTCACGGCGGGCGTGTTCGCCGCGTTCTACGTGCCGTTCCTGGCGACGTTCGTGGCGCTGCTGCTGACCGCGGACGACGGTCCGGAGCGGGTCCTCACCTTCCTGATCCTGACGGTGGTCAGCGACACCGGGGCGTACGCGGTCGGCTGGCGCTTCGGCAAGCGCAAGCTGGCGCCGAGGATCAGCCCCGGCAAGACCCGTGAGGGCCTGGTCGGCGCGGTGACGTTCGCGATGGCGGCGGGCGCGCTGTGCATGCAGTTCATGATCGACGACGGGGTCTGGTGGCAGGGCCTGATCCTCGGTCTCGCGGTGGCGGCGAGCGCGACGCTCGGCGACCTCGGCGAGTCGATGATCAAGCGCGACCTGGGCATCAAGGACATGGGCACGCTGCTGCCCGGCCACGGCGGCATCATGGACCGGCTGGACTCGCTGCTGCCGACGGCGCCGGTGGTGTGGTTGCTGCTCGCGCTGTTCGTCGGCACCGGCTGACCTGCGTTTCTTCGGTCGAGGGGCCCGTTGTCCACAGGACGGCGGGTCCCTCTTCGTATCTCTGCGACACTGGTAGCACCATGCCCAAGCCCGGAGAACTCACTTTCGTCGCCCCCCGCGGAGCCAAGAAGCCGCCGCGGCACCTCGCCGACCTCACGCCCGCCGAGCGGAAGGAGGCCGTCGCCGCGATCGGCGAGAAGCCCTTCCGCGCCAAGCAGCTGTCCACGCACTACTTCGCGCGGTACGCGCACGACCCCGCCGAGTGGACCGACATCCCGGCCGCCTCGCGGGAGAAGCTGGCCGGGGAGCTGCTGCCCGACCTGATGTCCGTGGTGCGGCACATCTCGTGCGACGACGACACCACCCGCAAGACCCTGTGGCGGCTGCACGACGGCACGCTCGTGGAGTCGGTGCTCATGCGCTACCCGGACCGGGTCACCATGTGCATCTCCTCGCAGGCCGGCTGCGGGATGAACTGCCCGTTCTGCGCGACCGGGCAGGCCGGTCTCGACCGGAACCTGTCGACCGCCGAGATCGTGCACCAGATCGTCGACGGCATGCGGGCCCTGCGCGACGGCGAGGTCCCCGGCGGCCCGGCCCGGCTTTCGAACATCGTGTTCATGGGCATGGGCGAGCCGCTCGCCAACTACAAGCGGGTCGTCGGCGCCATCCGCCGCCTCACCGACCCCGAGCCGGACGGCCTGGGCCTGTCCCAGCGCGGCATCACCGTCTCCACCGTCGGACTCGTGCCCGCGATGCTGCGCTTCGCCGACGAGGGCTTCAAGTGCCGGCTCGCGGTCTCCCTGCACGCCCCGGACGACGAGCTGCGCGACACCCTCGTGCCCGTCAACACGCGCTGGAAGGTCCGGGAGGTCCTCGACGCCGCCTGGGAGTACGCGGAGAAGTCCGGACGCCGGATCTCCATCGAGTACGCCCTCATCCGGGACATCAACGACCAGGCCTGGCGCGGCGACCTGCTCGGCCGGCTGCTCAAGGGCAAGCGGGTGCACGTCAACCTGATCCCGCTGAACCCGACGCCCGGGTCGAAGTGGACGGCGTCGCGTCCGGAGGACGAGAAGGCCTTCGTGGAGGCGATCGCGCGGCACGGGGTGCCGGTGACCGTGCGGGACACCCGAGGTCAGGAGATCGACGGTGCCTGTGGACAGCTGGCCGCCGCCGAACGCTGAGCTTGTACCCTGAGCTCGAACACATCTCCATATTCCGACAGGGGAGCGCCACAGCGCTGAGAGTGCGGTGTCCGTCAGACCGCAGACCCTCTGAACCTCGCCCAGGTCATTCTGGGTAGGAAGTTCGGTCGTAACTCAAGCTGTTGCGCCCTGCCCGCGTCCGGTCCGCCGGTCGCGGGCGGGGCCGCGTCTCTTCCTGGTCACACCCAGGAGGAATCTCAGTGAGCACCAAGAAGACGGCCGCCGTCGCGCTCGTCGCGGCGCTGGGCGTCACGACCCTCGCCGCCTGCGGCACCGACGACGTCCGCGAGGCCGCCGGCAAGACCGGCACGCCCGCGCCGAAGACCGTGACGCTGGTGAGCCACGACTCGTTCAACGCCTCCAAGGAGGTGCTGGCCGAGTTCACGGAGCAGACCGGGTTCACCGTCAAGGTCCTCAAGGCCGGCGACGCCGGCGAGGCCGTCAACAAGGAGATCCTGACCAAGGGCTCCCCGCAGGGCGACGTCTTCTTCGGCGTCGACAACACCCTCCTGTCCCGCGCCCTCGACAACGGCATCTTCGTGCCGTACGAGGCGAAGGGCCTGGACGGGATCCCGGCGGAGTACCGGCTCGACAAGGAGAACCGGGTCACCCCGATCGACTCCGGCGACATCTGCGTCAACTACGACAAGAAGTACTTCGCCGACAAGAAGCTGGCGCCGCCGGTGACCTTCGACGACCTGGCGAAGCCCGCGTACAAGGACCTGCTCGTCGTCGAGAACCCGGAGCGCTCCTCCCCGGGCCTCGGCTTCCTCCTCGGCACGGCCGCGAAGTACGGCGACGACGGCTGGCAGGACTACTGGAAGAAGCTCAAGGCCAACGGCGTGAAGACCGTCGACAGCTGGGAGCTCGCCTACAACCAGGAGTTCTCCGGCTCGGCCGGCGGCAAGAAGGCCAAGGGCGACCGGCCGCTGGTCGTGTCGTACGCCTCCAGCCCGCCGGTCGAGGTGCTGTACGGCGAGCCGCAGCCGAAGGTCGCCCCGACCGGGGTGTCCACGGGGACGTGCTTCCGGCAGACGGAGTTCGCGGGCCTGCTGAACGGGGCGAAGAACCCCGAGGGCGGCAAGGCGCTGATCGACTTCCTGATCTCGAAGAAGTTCCAGGAGGACATGCCGCTCCAGATGTTCGTCAACCCGGTGGCGAAGGGCGCGGTGCTGCCGGAGCTGTTCACCAAGCACGGCGTGGTCGTGGAGAAGCCGGAGACGATGGAGCCCGGGAAGATCGCCGAGAAGCGCGACGCGTGGATCCAGCAGTGGTCGTCGCTCGTCCTGAAGTAAGGCGCGACCCGCGCGGGAACGCGGCGCGGCTGGGGCTGATGGCCCTGCCCGTCGCGTTCTTCGCGGTGTTCTTCGCGTGGCCCGTCGTGTCCATCGTGGACCGGGGCCTGCGGCCGGGCGGCGACTGGCGGTTCGGCCGGATCGGCGAGGTGCTGTCCCGGCCGGACATCCTGGACGTGCTCGGCTTCACGGCCTGGCAGGCGCTCGCCTCCACCGGCCTCACCCTGCTCGTCGCCCTGCCCGGCGCGTACGTCTTCGCCCGCTTCGACTTCCCCGGCAAGAGCGTCCTGCGGGCCGTGGTCACGGTGCCGTTCGTGCTGCCCACCGTCCTGGTCGGCACGGCGTTCCTGGCCCTGGTCGGCCGGAACGGGCTCACGGACGAGCTGTGGGGGCTGCGGCTCGACACCGGCGTGTGGGCGATCCTCCTCGCCCACGTCTTCTTCAACTACGCGGTCGTCGTCCGGACCGTCGGCGGCCTCTGGTCGCAGCTCGACCCGCGCCAGGAGGAGGCCGCCCGGGTCCTCGGCGCCTCGCGCTTCACGGCCTGGCGGACGGTGACGCTGCCCGCGCTCGTCCCGGCCGTGTCGGCGGCGTCCCTGATGGTCTTCCTCTTCACCTTCACCTCCTTCGGCGTCGTGCAGATCCTCGGCGGGGACGCGTACACGACCCTGGAGGCGGAGATCTACCGGCAGACCGCCCGGCTGCTCGACCTGTCGACGGCGGCGGTGCTGACCCTGGTGCAGTTCGTCGCGGTCGGCGCGATCCTCGCCGTGCACGCGTGGACGGTACGGAGGCGGGAGGCGGCGCTGCGGCTCGTACCGCCGGAGCGGACCGCGCGCCGGCCGCGCGGCGCCGGGCAGTGGGCGCTGCTCGGCGGCGTCCTCCTCTCGGTGGCCCTGCTGATCCTGCTGCCCCTCGGCGTGCTCGTGGAGCGGTCGTTCGCCGGCCCCGGGGGGTACGGGCTCGGCTACTACCGGGCGCTCGGCTCGCTCGACGAGAGCGGGACCTTCCTGGTGCCGCCCCTGGAGGCGATCGGGAACTCGCTGCGGTACGCGGTGGCCGCCACCGCCATCGCCGTCGTGATCGGCGGCCTCGCGGCGGCGGCGCTCACCCGGCGGGCCGGGAGGCTCGTCCGGGGCTTCGACGCGCTGCTCATGCTGCCGCTCGGGGTCTCCGCCGTCACCGTCGGCTTCGGCTTCCTCATCACGCTCGACGAGCCGCCGTTCGACCTGCGGGCCAGCTGGATCCTGGTCCCGCTCGCGCAGGCCCTCGTCGGCGTCCCCTTCGTCGTCCGGACGATGCTGCCGGTCCTGCGCGCGGTGGACGAGCGGCTGCGGGAGGCGGCGGCCGTGCTCGGCGCCTCGCCGTGGCGGGCCTGGCGGGAGGTGGACCTGCCGCTGGTGCGGCGGGCGCTGCTCATCGCGGCCGGGTTCGCGTTCGCCGTCTCTCTCGGCGAGTTCGGCGCGACCGTGTTCATCGCCCGGCCCGACAGCCCGACGCTGCCGGTCGCGGTCGCCCGGCTGCTCGGCCGGCCCGGCGAGCTCAACTACGGCCAGGCGATGGCCCTCTCGACGATTCTGATGGTGGTGTGCGCGGTGTCCCTGCTGCTGCTCGAACGACTCCGCACCGACCGGACCTCCGGGGAGTTCTGATGCTGAGACTCGACGGGGCGACCGTACGGTTCGGGGCGCGGGCCGTGCTCGACGCCGTGGACCTGGAGGTCGCCGACCACGAGACCGTGTGCGTCCTCGGCCCCAGCGGCAGCGGCAAGTCCACGCTGCTGCGGGCCGTCGCGGGCCTCCAGCCGCTCGACGGCGGCCGGGTGCTCCTCGACGGCGCCGACCAGACCGGGGTGCCGACGCACCGGCGGGGCGTCGGGCTGATGTTCCAGGACCACCAGCTCTTCCCGCAGCGGGACGTCGGCGGCAACGTCGCCTTCGGACTGCGGATGCGGGGGGACGGGAGGGCCGAGCGGACGGAGCGGGTGCGGGAGCTGCTCGACCTCGTCGGCCTGCCGGGCGCCGAGCGGCGGTCCGTCGCCGCGCTCTCCGGCGGCGAGCAGCAGCGGGTGGCGCTGGCCCGGGCGCTCGCGCCCCGGCCCCGGCTCCTCATGCTCGACGAGCCCCTCGGCCAGCTCGACCGGGGCCTGCGGGAACGGCTCGTCGTGGAGCTGCGGCAGCTCTTCGGGCGGCTCGGGACGACGGTCCTCGCCGTCACCCACGACCAGGGCGAGGCCTTCGCGCTCGCCGACCGGGTCGTGGTCATGCGGGACGGGCGGATCGCCCAGTCGGGGACGCCCGTCGAGGTGTGGCGCCGTCCGGCCTCCGAGTTCGTCGCCCGCTTCCTCGGCTTCGACAACGTGGTGGCCGCCCGGGTCACCGGGACGGTCGCGGAGACCGCCTGGGGGAGGGTCCCGGTGCCGGAGGGCTCCCCGCAGGGCGAGCGGCGGCTCCTGGTGCGCCCCGGTGGGGTGCGACCGGTCCCCGCCGGGGACGGGCCGGCCTGGACGGTGGAGTCCCGGACCTTCCGGGGCAGCCGCGTCGTCGTACGGCTCCGCCCGGCCGGCGGCCCGCCCCTGGAGGCCGAACTCCCGCTGCGGGACGCGCCGGACGAGGGCGCGGAGACGGGGATCGCCTTCCGGACCGAGGACGTGGTGGTGCTGGGCGACGACACGCCGTAGGGCGTGTGCCGGACCGATGAGTTCCGCCCGCCGGTGGAGTCTCCTGTACGTACGGCCGCTTACGGCCACGTACGGCGTTCTCCGCCGACCGCACGGGAGGAACACCATGGGGCAGCTGCTCAGGGTCCAGAACTTCAACGTCTCGTCCGACGGCTACGGCGCCGGGGAGGGCCAGAGCCTCGAACGGCCCTTCGGGCACGCGGACCCGGAGGCGATGTTCGCCTGGGCCGGTGCCACGGCGAGCTGGCCCCGGCGCACCGACCCCGGCGGCAGCCGGGGCCTCGACGACTACCTGACGCGGGACTACGGGCGGAACATCGGCGCCGAGATCATGGGCCGCAACAAGTTCGGGCCCCAGCGCGGGCCCTGGCGGGACCACGAGTGGCGCGGCTGGTGGGGCGACGAGCCGCCGTTCCACACGCCGGTGTTCGTCCTGACCCACCACCCGCGCCCCTCGATCGCGCTCGGCGACACCACGTTCCACTTCCTCGACGCCGACCCGGCCACCGCCCTCGCGACGGCGCGGGAGGCGGCGGACGGCAAGGACGTGCGGCTCGGCGGCGGGGCCGCCACCATCCGGGAGTTCCTCGACGCCGGCCTCGTCGACGCCCTGCACGTCGCGGTCTCGCCGGTGGAGCTCGGCGCCGGGTCGCGCCTCTGGGAGTCGTCCGACGAACTCCTCGACCGGTACCACCGCGACGTCGTGCCCAGTCCGGGCGGCACGGTCACGCACCACCTGTTCTGGCGGAGGTGAGCGCGGGGCCCGGACGGGGCCGGGTCACCCTTTGGGGGCAGCGCCGCCGGTACGGGTCAGGGTCACCCCTTCAGCGGCAGCGCCGCCAGTTCCGCCACCGCCCACGTCAGCGGGAGGAAGACGGCGAGCAGGACCCCGGTGCGCGCGAGGGCCGCCGTGCGGAGGGTCGCGGGCGGGGCGCCGACGCGGAGGAGGGCCTCGGTGACGGGCGCGCGGCCCTGCCGGGACTCCAGGGCCGCGGTCAGGAGCGTGGCGCAGGTGCAGGCCAGGATCAGGGTGGCGCCCAGGCCGGTGAGCGGCCCGAAGGCGTCGGAGCCCGTGTCCGACCCGTACAGCGAGGCCGCCGCGAGCAGGCCGGAGAGCACCGCGCAGACCACGCCGAGCGGCCGGCCGATGCGGCGGGCCTCGGTCATCAGGACGCGGCCCGCGAGCAGCCGGACGGCGCCCGGGCGGACCGCCTGGAGGAGGCGTCCGCAGCCGTGGACGAGGGCGGGGCCCGCCGTCGCGAGGCCGATCGCGGTGAGGACCCAGCCGGCCAGGACGGCCGCCGGGCTGCCGTCGAAGCGGCCCGGCAGCGGGAGGCCGCCCCCGCCGCTTCCCCGGCCCGCGTACGTCTCGACCGCGAGGCCGATCGCGACCAGGGCGACGACCCACGGCAGTCCGGAGGGCATGCCCTCGTCCTCGCCCCCGACGTCCTCCGCAGGTGGCGCGGGGCGCGGGCGCAGGGCCAGGGCCGCGGCCGCGGAGGCGGTCACGGGGACGACCGCGAGCAGGGTGAGGACGGCCGCGAGCGGCACCGGCCGGTCGGCGGCGAGCAGCCCGGAGGCCGCCCCGTCGAAGGGCAGGCCCGTGAGGTCGCCGCGCAGGTGCAGGTAGAGCAGGAGCGCGACCGCGGAGCCGAGCGTGCAGGTGACGGCCGTCGAGGCGGCGGCGAGCAGGGTGAGCCGGGTCGGTCCGACGCCGATCGCGGAGAGTCCGGGGCGCGGCCGGGTGCTGGGGTCGGTCCGGGCCACCGCGACCGCGAACTGGACGGTGGCGGCGAGCGGCAGGACGCACCAGAGGAGCCGGAGCGTCGAGGCCGAGGCCTGTTCCGGGTGTCCGAGGGCGTGGCCGAGGGTGCAGAGCAGGAGGAAGCCCACCCCGGCGGACGCGGCGGCGACGAGCAGCCGGCGCGCCAGGACGAGGGGGTGGGCGCCCCGGGTCAGACGGAGAGCGAGCACGCGGCGACGCCCTCCGCCCCGGTCGCCGGGGGTACGGTGCCGGCCCGGCGCCCGTCGAGGAGCGCGACCGTCCGGTCGGCGAGCGCCGCGACCTCGGCGTCGTGGGTGGCGAGGAGCATGGTGATGCCGTGCGAGCGGGCGGCGGCCGTCAGGGTGCGCAGCACCTGGGCGCCGTCGGCGCGGTGCAGGGAGGCGGTGGGCTCGTCGGCGAAGAGCACCGGGGGAGTGGTGACGAGGGCGCGGGCGACGGCGATCCGCTGGCCCTGCGACCGGGTGAGGGCGCCCGGCCGCTTGCGGGCGCAGGCCCCGGCGTCGAGCCGGTCCAGCCACTCCAGGGCCGCGGTCTTCGCGGCGCGGCGGGAGACGCCGCGCAGCAGCAGGGGCAGGGCGGTGTTCTCCCAGCCGGTGAGTTCGGGGACGAGGTCGGGCTCGGGGCCGATCCAGCCGAAGCGCTCGCGGCGGAGCCGTTCGCGCTGGGCGGGGCCCAGGGTGTGCACGGGACCGCTGTTGAACCAGACCTCGCCCTCCCGGGGGACGAGCTGGCCGGAGAGACAGCGCAGGAGGGTGGTCTTGCCGCTGCCCCGGGGGCCGGTCAGGGCGAGGATCTCGCCCTCGCGGACGCCGAGGGAGACGCCGCTGAGGGCCTCCGAGCCGCCCAGGGTGCAGTGCAGGGAACGCGCCCAGAGCACGTCGTTGTCCGGTGGGGCCATCGCGTACACCTCTGTCGATCCGATCTGTGTCCCCCGTACGGAGGGGTTTCCCCCGTACGGGTGAACGAAGGACGGGCCTGTCGGTCACTCGGCACCGTAAGTATTCGGATCGGTTCGTAGGGACAGCACACGGCCCGGGCCGCCGTCATCCACTCGGATGGCGGGCAGACCCGGGCCGTGGTGTCACGCCGTGAGGGCGGCGTGATGCTGCGGGAGCCCTTGCGGCTCGCGAGGTCCTACAGCTTGGTCCACGCCTCGGTGAGCACCGAGCGCAGGATGCCTTCGATCTCGTCGAAGGTGCCCTGGTCGGCGATCAGCGGCGGGGCCAGCTGGATGACCGGGTCGCCGCGGTCGTCGGCACGGCAGTACAGGCCGTTCTCGAACAGCGCCTTGGAGAGGAAGCCGTAGAGGACGCGCTCGGTCTCCTCGTCCGTGAAGGACTCCTTGGTGACCTTGTCCTTGACGAGCTCGATGCCGTAGAAGAAGCCGTTGCCGCGGACGTCGCCGACGATCGGCAGGTCGTGCAGCTTCTTCAGCGTCGAGAAGAAGGCGTCCTCGTTGTCCAGGACGTGCTGGTTGAGGCCCTCCTTGTCGAAGATGTCGAGGTTGGCGATGGCGACCGCCGACGACACCGGGTGGCCGCCGAAGGTGTAGCCGTGCAGGAAGGTGTTGTCGCCCTTGTAGAACGGCTCCGCGATGCGGTCGGAGACGATGCAGGCGCCGATCGGGGAGTAGCCCGAGGTCATGCCCTTGGCGCAGGTGATCATGTCCGGGACGTAGCCGAACTTGTCGCAGGCGAACATCGTGCCGAGGCGGCCGAAGGCGCAGATCGTCTCGTCGGAGACGAGCAGCACGTCGTACTGGTCGCAGATCTCGCGGACCCGCTGGAAGTACCCGGGCGGCGGCGGGAAGCAGCCGCCGGCGTTCTGCACCGGCTCCAGGAAGACGGCGGCGACGGTCTCGGGGCCCTCGAAGAGGATCTGCTGCTCGATCTGGTCGGCGGCCCAGCGGCCGAAGGCCTCGGGGTCGTCGCCGTGGATCGGGGCGCGGTAGATGTTGGTGTTCGGCACCTTGTGCGCGCCGGGGACCAGCGGCTCGAAGGGGGCCTTGAGGGCCGGCAGACCGGTGATGGACAGGGCGCCCTGCGGGGTGCCGTGGTAGGCGACGGCGCGCGAGATGACCTTGTACTTGGTGTGCTTGCCCTGCAGCTTGAAGTACTGCTTGGCGAGCTTCCAGGCGGTCTCGACGGCCTCTCCGCCACCGGTGGTGAAGAAGACCTTGTTCAGGTCGCCCGGGGCGTAGTCCGCGAGGCGCTCGGCCAGCTCGACGGCCTTGGGGTGCGCGTACGACCACACGGGGAAGAACGCGAGCTCCTGGGCCTGCTTGTACGCGACCTCGGCCAGCTCCCGGCGGCCGTGTCCGGCGTTGACCACGAAGAGGCCCGCGAGGCCGTCGAGGTAGCGCTTGCCCTTGTCGTCGAAGATGTAGGTGCCCTCACCACGCACGATGGTGGGAACGGGCGAGTTCTCGTACGACGACATGCGGGTGAAGTGCATCCACAGGTGGTCGTACGCGGTCTTGGAGAGGTCCTTGCTCACGGCTATCGGGTTCCCCACATATAGGTCTGCTTCTTGAGCTTGAGGTAGACGAAGCTCTCGGTGGAGCGCACGCCGGGGAGGGTGCGGATGCGCTTGTTGATCACATCCAGCAGGTGGTCGTCGTCCTCACAGACGATCTCCACCATCAGGTCGAAGGAGCCCGCGGTCATCACCACGTACTCGCATTCCGCCATGGACGTCAGCGCCTCCGCAACCGGATCGAGGTCGCCCTCGACGTTGATGCCGACCATCGCCTGCCGCCGGAAGCCCACGGTGAGCGGGTCGGTGACGGCGACGATCTGCATGACGCCCTGGTCGAGCAGCTTCTGGACGCGCTGCCGCACGGCGGCTTCGGAGAGGCCGACGGCCTTGCCGATCGCCGCGTAGGGACGGCGACCGTCCTCCTGGAGCTGTTCGATGATCGCCAGGGAGACGGCGTCGATCGTCGGGGACGAACCGGTTCCGGTTCTGGAGTCTGCGCTTCGACTGGCCACACCTCACTCTGCACCGAGACTCGTCGGTTTTGCAACCCGGGAGCGATGTAATTCGTTGTGAAGGGCTCTCGATGTCACTGAATCCGAAGTTGTGGGGGGTCGGGCCTGTTGAAACCGTCAGCCGAGCGATTAGGCTGGGGTGTCTCACCCATCGGGACAGCGCACGAGGACGTGCGAAGTCAGAACGTGACAGGAGGGGTGGCAAGTGACCACCGAGCTGCGCCGGCTGCGTAACTACATCAACGGGGAGTTCCGTGACGCGGCCGACGGCCGCACGATCGACGTGATCAACCCGGCCACCGGCGAGGCGTACGCGACCTCCCCGCTCTCCGGCCAGGCCGACGTCGACGCCGCCATGGAGGCCGCCGCGGCCGCCTTCCCCGCCTGGCGCGACACCACTCCGGCCGAGCGCCAGAAGGTACTCCTCAAGATCGCGGACGCCTTCGAGGAGCGCGCCGAGGACCTGATCGCCGCCGAGGTCGAGAACACCGGCAAGCCGATCGCCCTCACCGCGAGCGAGGAGATCCCGCCGATGGTGGACCAGATCCGCTTCTTCGCGGGTGCCGCCCGGCTCCTGGAGGGCCGCTCGGCCGGCGAGTACATGGAGGGCCTGACCTCCATCGTCCGCCGCGAGCCCGTCGGCGTCTGCGCCCAGGTCGCGCCCTGGAACTACCCGATGATGATGGGCGTCTGGAAGTTCGCCCCGGCCCTCGCCGCGGGCAACACCGTCGTCCTCAAGCCCTCGGACACGACCCCCGCGTCGACCGTCCTGATGGCCGAGATCATCGGGCAGATCGTCCCCAAGGGCGTCTTCAACGTCGTCTGCGGCGACCGCGACACCGGCCGCGCGATGGTCGAGCACCCGACCCCCGCCATGGCCTCCATCACCGGCTCCGTCCGCGCCGGCATGCAGGTCGCCGAGTCGGCCGCCAAGGACGTCAAGCGCGTCCACCTGGAGCTGGGCGGCAAGGCCCCCGTCGTCGTCTTCGAGGACGTCGACATCGACAAGGCCGTCGAGGACATCTCCGTGGCCGGCTTCTTCAACGCCGGCCAGGACTGTACGGCCGCCACCCGCGTCCTGGTCCACGAGTCGATCCACGACGAGTTCGTCTCCGCCCTCGCCAAGGCCGCCGCCGGCACCAAGACCGGCCAGCCGGACGACGAGGACGTGCTGTACGGCCCGCTCAACAACGCCAACCAGCTCAAGCAGGTCTCCGGCTTCATCGACCGCCTCCCGGCCCATGCCAAGGTCGAGGCCGGCGGGCAGCGCGTCGGCGACAAGGGCTACTTCTACGCCCCGACCGTCGTCTCCGGCCTCAAGCAGGACGACGAGATCGTCCAGAACGAGGTCTTCGGCCCGGTCATCACCGTCCAGTCCTTCACGGACGAGGCCCAGGCCCTGGAGTACGCCAACGGCGTCGAGTACGCCCTCGCCTCCTCCGTCTGGACCAAGGACCACGCGCGCGCGATGCGCATGTCCAAGGCCCTCGACTTCGGCTGCGTGTGGATCAACACCCACATCCCGCTGGTCGCCGAGATGCCCCACGGCGGCTTCAAGAAGTCCGGCTACGGCAAGGACCTCTCCGGCTACGGCTTCGAGGACTACACCCGGATCAAGCACGTCATGACCTCCCTCGGCTGATCCGCCGACCGGCCCTCCACGCGGCCCCGACACCCCGGTCGACAGGGTGTCGGGGCCGCGCCGCGTCACCCGGACGGAGCGTCCATTGCCGCGGGCGGCGACCGGCCGGGATGCTGCCCTGATGAGAGCGACAGCCAGGAAGAACATGTCCCGCCGGTCCCTGCTGCGCGGCATCGGCGGTGCCGGGACCGCCGCCCTGCTCGCCGGGTGCGGGGTGCCCGCCGCCTTCGTGGAGGAGGGCGACCGGGCCGCCGCCCGGGACCTCTCGGCCCGCGACCGGATCCTCGACTTCGCCAACTGGCCGCTCTACATCGACACCGACGAGGACGACGAGTCCCGCCGCCCCACCCTGGACGCCTTCCGGAAGCGGACCGGGATATCCGTCCGCTACACCGAGGAGATCAACGACAACGACGAGTTCTTCGGCAAGATCAGCCCCTCCCTGATGAACCACCAGGAGACCGGGCGCGACCTGATCGTCCTCAGCGACTGGATGGCCGCCCGCTTCGTCCGGCTCGGCTGGGTCCAGGAGATGGACCGCGCCGCCCAGCCGAACGTCGCGGCCCACCTCGACCCGCAGCTGCGCTCGCCCGCCTTCGACCCCGGCCGGCTGCACACCGTCCCCTGGCAGTCCGGCATCACCGGCATCGCGTACAACCGCCGGAAGCTGGGCCGGGAGCTGCGCTCGGTGAAGGAGCTGTGGGCCGACGACCTGCGCGGGAAGGTCACCCTGCTGTCCGGGCTCGACGAGTCCTTCGCCCTGCTGATGATGGGCGAGGGCGTCGACGTGACCCGCTGGAAGGAGGACGACTTCCACGCCCTGTGCGAGCGGGTCGAGCGGCTCGTCCGCGCCAAGCACATCCGCCGCTTCACCGGCAACGACTACATCAAGGACCTCTCCTCCGGCGACGTCCTGGCCTGCCAGGCGTACTCCGGCGACGTCATCCAGCTCCGGGCCGACAACCCGGACATCGAGTTCGTCGTCCCCGAGGAGGGCGCCGAACTCTGGGCCGAGTCCCTCATGGTCCCCAACCTCGCCCGGCACAAGTCCAACGCCGAGAAGCTGGTCGACCACTACTACGAGCCCGAGGTCGCCGCCGGACTCGCCGCCTGGGTCAACTACGTCTGTCCCGTGCCGGCCGCGCAGCAGGTCCTCGCGGACTCCGGCGACGAGGAGCTCGCCGCGCTCGCCGAGGACCCGCTGATCTTCCCGGACCCGGCCATGCGGAGCCGGCTCGCCATCGCCCGGGACGTCACCGCCGAGGAGCGCCTGACCTTCGCGAAGAAGTGGAACTCGATCGTGGGACTGTGAGTTGGACCGGGCATGACGGAGACGCGCCTCAACCCCCTTGTCACCTACGGCCTGTTCCTCGCCTGGGCCGTCCACGACGCCGAGGAGCTCGCGTACGGACCGGGCTGGCTCCGAGAGAACCTGCCCGCCCTGCGCGAGCGGTTCCCCGGGGTGCCGGAGGGGGTGTGGCGGGCGGCCGGGAAGATCGACGCGCGCGAATTCGCCGCGGCCGTGGGGGTGATGGGCGTGATCGTCGGCGCCGCCGCCGTGGCCGGGGCGCGCTCCGGCGGGCGTTCCGCCTTCTACCAGGGCGCGGTCGACGGCTTCGGGCTGCACGGCCTCGTCCACCTCGCGCAGGCGGCGGCCGTGCGCGGCCGGACGCCCGGCTCGGTCACCTCGCCGCTCGTGGTGATCCCCTTCTCCCTGTGGGCACGCGGCCGGCTGCGCCGCGCCGGGGTGCTGCGGCCCGCCAGGGCCCGGGACGCGGTGGCGGGGCTCGTCCTCGCGGCCGGGGCGACCGTGGTCGCGCACGGTGCGGGACGGCGGCTGGTCCGTGCTTTTTGAACGCGTTCCAAAAAACGCCACCCCCGCTTTTGAACGCGTTCAGGGCGGGCGTGCGCTGTCCCCATGAGCGACACGAACGGGCCGAGAGCCCTTCTCGGGCGCATCCGCGGTCGGCTGGTCCTCTTCGTCGTCTGTCTGGTCCTGAGCGGGCTCACCGCCTTCCCGCTCGTCACCGAACTCCGGCTCCTCGACTCGGCGTTGACCGGCTGGGCCGCGCCCGTCGCCGACGCCCTCCCCGGGCTCGCCGAGTTCGGCACGATCGCCTGCGTCGGCATCATCCCGCTCGCCCTGATCTGCGGCCCGATCCGGGACATCCCCTTCTGGTGGTCGGTCGTCGACATGTCCTTCGGCGTCTTCGGGATCCTGCCGCTGCTCCTCGTCCGGCGGCTGATCAAGCGCCTGGAGGCCGTCACGGCGACGGCGGCTCCGGAGGCCGTACCCGCGTAGCCGCCGCGCGGACCGCCGCCGCCACCCGGTCCAGGGGGACGCCGGTGGGGACGGTCACGCCGAGCGCGGCGACCGGCCCCGCCGGGCCGCGCAGCGGGGCCGCCACCGTCACCTCGCCGAGCCGGTGCTCCTCCGCGCAGACCGCGAGCCCCGCCGCGCGGATCCGGTCGAGCTGCCGGGCCAGGACTCCCGGCACCACCACCGTGTGGCGGGTGTGGCGGACGAGCTCCGCCGGGGAAGCGGCCAGCAGCACCTTCCCGTACGCCGTCGCGTGGGCCGGCAGCCGCTCCCCGCTCACCAGGCACAGCACCCCGCCGGCCGGCGGACCCTGGAGCACCGCCACGTCCGCGTGACCGCCCGTCCGGGCCCCGAGGGCCCGCAGCGCGGGCAGCGCCGCGTCCAGGAGTCCGCGCGGACAGGGCGCCGCCGCGCCCAGCGCCCGCAGCCGGAGCCCCAGCCGGTACGTGCCGTCCGCGCCCCGCTCCAGACCGCCCCAGGCCACCAGCTCCCGCACCATGCGCAGCGCCGTCGGGGCCGGGAGCCCCGTCCGCGCCGCGATGTCGGTGAGCCGCAGCGCCACCGGGCCCCCGCCCTCGAAGGCGCCCCCGCCCTCGGAGGCGCCCCCGCCCTCGAAGGCGTCGAGCACCGAGAAGAGCCGCCCCGCCACGCTCTCGCCCATGACCCCGTCCCCACCCCTTCGCCGGGTTTCACTCAGTGGAAGCCCGGACTTCCCGTCCCCGCCCGGCCCGTACGAGGCTCAACGCATGAACCTCGGTCTCGCTTCCGACGCCCTGCTCTCCACCACCCGCGCCGTCCGCCACCGGCTCGACCTCACCCGGCCCGTGCCCCGCGCGCTCCTGGAGGAGTGCGTCGACCTCGCCGTCCAGGCCCCCACCGGCCGCAACCGGCAGCGCTGGCACTTCGTGATCGTCACCGACCCGGCCCGCCGCGCCGTCCTCGCCGACCTGTGGCGGGCCTCCCTCGCCGTGCCCGGCGCCCACCAGCCGCTGCCGGACCGGGACGTGCGCCGGGCCGAGGTCGCGCCCGGCGTGATGGACCGGGTGTACTCGGGCGTCGGACACCTGCACCGGCACCTGCACGAGGTGCCCGCCTACGTCATCCCCTGCGTCGAGGGGCGGACCGAGGGCGCCTCCGTCACCCACCAGGCCGGCACCTGGGGCTCGATCCTGCCCGCCGCCTGGAGCTTCATGCTCGCCGCCCGCGAGCGCGGCCTCGGCACCGTGTGGACCACCGGGAACCTGCCCCTGGAAAGGGAGTTCGCCCGCTTCCTCGGCATCCCGTACGAGGAGGTCATGCAGGCCGCGTTCATCCCCGTCGCGTACACGATCGGCACCGACTTCCGGCCCGCCCGGCGCATCCCCCGCGAGCGGGTCCTCCACTGGGACGGGTGGTGAGGGGACCGTCCGCGGTCAGTCCGGCAGGCCGTACGCCGCCACCATCACGTTCAGCACGGTCGGGGCCGTGTCCCGGCCCTTGGCGTCGGTGGAGTTGACGCTGTGGACGAGGGTCCGGGAGCCGTCCCGGGTCGAGGCGATCGCCGCGTTGTACCCCCAGCGACCCCCGGTCTTGCCCCACACCTCGCGCCCGCCGAGCCGCTTCATCGACAGACCGGCGGAGTACGCGGCCGGGTCGCCGGTCGTCAGGTCCGTCACCTTCGGCAGCGTGAACATCTCCTCCAGGAGCGGTCCGCGCACCACCCGGCCCGCGAACAGCGCCCGGGTGAACCGCTCCAGGTCCACCGTCGTCGAGACGAGGTCCCCGGCCGCCCAGGCGTCCGACGTCCCCCACACCGAGACGTCCCGCAGGCCGGTCGTGCCGTCGTCCAGCCGCATCGTCTGGTAGCCGTGGTTGTGCGGTCCGGAGATCCCGGCCGCCCCGCCCGGGAGGTACGTGTCCCCCAGACCCAGCGGGCGCAGGATCCGCCGCTCCACCTGACGCTCGTACGAGTCGCCCGTGACCCGCTCCACGATCAGCCCGGCGATCGTGTAACCGATGTTCAGGTAGTGCTGCCGGGTGCCCGGCCGGAACTCGCGCGGCTTCGCCGTCGCCGAACGGACCAGCTCCTCGGGGGCGTGCACGTCGAAGCGGTGCTCGTACCACTCCTCCACCGTCCCGCCCGGGAGGTCGGGGGCCGGGATGCCGTGGGTGTGGTTCAGGAGCTGCCGCACCGATACTCCCGCGTAACGGGCGGGGATCAGGTCCGGCAGGTACGCGCGGGCCGGGCGGTCCAGGTCGATCCGGCGCTCGGCGGCGAGCTGGAGGACGACCGCCGCCGTGAACACCTTGGTCACCGATCCGGCCCGGAAGCGGGCGGCCGGGTCCGCCGGGGCGCCCGACTCCAGATCGTGGACGCCCGAACTCCCCTGCCAGGAACCCTCCGTGCCGCCGACGCGGACCAGCGCGGCCGTCGCGTCGGCCCGGGGGAGGCCCACGATCGCCGCCGCCATGGCCTTCGCCAGGTCGGCGTCCCGGGTGGGCCGGGCGGTCGCGACCGGCTGCGCCGCCGCGGCCGGGCCGAGCGCCGGTCCGGCGGCGACGCCCAGGACCAGGGCGGCGGCGAGCAGGGTGCGGGTGGATGCGCGCATGAGGGTCAACTCCATGGACGAGAGACGTTGTTGCCGAGAGCTCCATCCTGCTGACCGGGGACGTTCCGGGGATCGCCCGCACGGGCGGTCCTCCGGCGGCGGCCCTCTCACCGGCACGGGGGAGGGACGCCCGCCCGTCTCCCCCGCGCGGGGGAGGAGCCGGGGCCGCTCGGAGCCGGGATCGCCCGGGGCCGGGCCGCTCGGAGCCGGTGGGGGCCCGGGGCCGGGCCGCTCGGGACCGGGCAGGTCGCTCAGGGCCGGGGCGTCCCCGCCGCGACGAGACCCGTCTCGTACGCGCAGATCACCGCCTGGATCCGGTCCCGCAGGCCCAGCTTCGCGAGGACGTTGCCCACGTGGGTCTTCACCGTGTGGTCGCTGACCACCAGCTCCGCCGCGATCTCCGCGTTGGACAGGCCCCGCGCGAGCAGCAGCAGCGTCTCGCGCTCCCGGGCCGTGAGGACGTCGAGGCGCGGATCGGGACCGGGCGCCGTCCGGCGCGGGCCGCCCGCCGTGTACTGCTCCACCAGGCGCCGGGCCACCGACGGCGCGAGCAGCGAGTCGCCCGCCGCCACCACCCGGACCGCGTGCACCAGGTCGTCCCGCCGCACGTCCTTGAGCAGGAACCCGCTCGCGCCCGCGTGCAGCGCCTCGTACACGTACGCGTCGGTGTCGAAGGTCGTCAGCATCACCGTCCGGCAGCCGGACTCCGCGCAGATCGTCCGGCAGGCCTCGATGCCGTCCGTCCGGGGCATCCGGATGTCGAGCAGCGCCACGTCGGGGGAGTGGCGGCGGACCGCCTCGACGGCCTCCGCCCCGTCCCCGGCCTCCGCCACCACCTCGATGTCCGCCTGCGCGTCCAGGATCATCGCGAAACCGCTGCGCACCAGCTCCTGGTCGTCCGCGACCACCACCCGCACCGTCATGCTCCCGCCTCCACCGACGCCGTCGCCGCGGGCACGGGCAGCAGGACCCGCACCTCGAACCCCTTCCCGCCCGGGCCGGGACCCGTCTCCGCCGTCCCGCCGTGCGCGGCGGCCCGCTCCCGTATGCCCACCAGGCCGTGCCCGCCGGAGCCCGGCCGCGGACCGCGCCCGTCGTCGGTGACCGTGACCCGCAGGACGCCGTCCGCGTGGGCGAGCCGTACGCCGACGGTGCGGGCGCCCGCGTGCCGGACCACGTTGGTCAGCGCCTCCTGCACGATCCGGTAGACGCTCGCGCCGGTCGCCGCGGGCAGCGCCCGCACCCCGCCCTCCGTCGTGTAGTCCACGGCGAGACCGCCCGCCCGCACCCGCTCCACCAGGCCCGGGATCGCGGCGATGTCCGGCTGCGGCGCGCGCGGGGCCGCCGCCTCGCCGCCCTCGCGCAGCACCCCCAGCATCCGCCGCAGCTGGTCCATCGCGTCGCGGCCCGTCGCCGAGATCGCCTCGAAGGCGGCCTCGGCGCGCTCCGGGGCCGCCCGCACCGCCACCGGACCGGCCTCCGCCTGCACGACCATCAGGCTCACCGCGTGCGACAGGACGTCGTGCATCTCCCGGGCGATCCTGGCCCGTTCGCGCGCCGCGGCCCGCTCGGCCTCGACCCGCTGCGCGCGCTGCCGGGCGTCCGTGAGCCGCCCGAAGACGTAGGCGGCGGCGAACACGAAGAGCGAGAAGGTCAGTTCGCGCGCCGACCGGGTGTTGAGGCCCACCGACACCGGCACCGCGACCACCAGCAGCCCCGCCGTGACGAGCCGCTGCCGCGCGGGCGAGAGCGCGGCGACCGTGTAGACGGCGACGAGCCCGGTGTACGGCAGCGGCTGCCCCGGCCCCTCCACCGCCAGGCGGTACAGGGCGCTCGTCGCCAGGATCGCGAGCAGCACGCCCAGCGGCGCACGTCTGCGCCAGACCAGCGGCAGCACGGTGAGCGTCATCAGCCCGTACGCGGGCCAGGTCGCCGGCGGGAGTTCGGGCGGGCGCGGCACCACGAACGGCATCGTCACCGCCGCCTGGACCAGGAGCGCGATCCCGGCGTCCACCGCCCACGGGTTGCCCGCGCCCCAGGTCCGCGCCCGCTCCCAGCCGTTCCGCACGTCCCCCCGTACGCCCATTACGGCTTGCGGCCCACCGCGCCGAGCTGCGCCACCACGTCGCCCTCCTCGGAGCGCCAGCGGGAGCAGGAGACGATGCCCGGTGCGAGGAGGTCGAGGCCGTCCAGGAAGGAGGCGAACTCGGCGCGGGTGCGGGCGGTGATCGGCGGGGTCGCGTTCTCGTTCCAGAAGGCCATCGCGGCCTCGTTGCCCTCGCCGCCGAGCTCCGGCTCCAGGGTCGGGTGGGTGAGGACCAGGAAGCTGCCGGAGGGGACGGCGGCCATCAGGGTCCGCACGATGGAGCGGGCCTCGTCCGTGTCCATCACGAAGTTGAGGATGCCGAGCATCATCACCGCGACCGGGCGGGAGAGGTCCAGGGTGGCCGAGGCCGCCGCGAGGATCCGTTCCGGGTCGTGCGCGTCGGCGTCGACGTACTCGGTGACGCCCTCCGGCGCGCTCGTCAGGAGCGCGCGGGCGTGGGTGAGGACGATCGGGTCGTTGTCGACGTAGACGATCCGGGCGTCGGGGGCGGCCCGCTGCGCCACCTCGTGGGTGTTGTCGGCGGTCGGCAGGCCGGTGCCGATGTCCAGGAACTGCCGGACGCCCTCCTCGGCGGCCAGGTGGGTCACCACCCGGCCGAGGAACGCCCGGTCCGCGCGCGCCACTTCGCCGATGCTCGGGTAGAAGCCGGTGACCTGCGCGCCGACCGCGCGGTCCACCGGGTAGTTGTCCTTGCCGCCCAGCCAGTAGTTCCACACGCGGGCGTTGTGGGCGATGTCGGTGCGGATCCGGTCGTTGACGCTGTCGTTCACGCTGTCGTTCACCTCAGGAGTCCTCTCGCAGGACGGCGGCGAGGGCGTCGACGCGGTTCGTGGTGATCGCGTCCGCCCCGTTCATGATCAGCTTACGCATCGTGCGCTTCGTGTCCGCCGTCCAGGCCGACAGGAGCAGCCCGTCCCGGTGCACCCGCTCGCCCAGCTCCCGACTCACCAGGCCGAAGCGGTAGTTGAGCCAGCGGGGGCGCACGGCGTCGAGGAGCACCGGCCGGGGCGGGGCGAGCGAGGTCCAGGTCAGGGCGATCTCGGCGGCCGGGTCGGCGGCCCGCACCTGGAGCATGGCGACGGTCCCGGCGCAGTAGTAGACCCGCTCCCCGGCCCCGCACTCGCGGACCGTGCCGACGATCTTCCGGACCGAGTGCTCGTTCCCGCCCGGCAGGTCCAGCATCAGCCGGTGGTCCCCGGCGGTGAGCAGCGCCTCCCGCAGGGTCGGCACCCCGCCCGCCGTCACCTCCTCCACCTGCGCGTGCGTGAGCGCGGAGAGCGCCCGGTCCGGGCCCCACAGGCGCTTGAGGGTGTCGTCGTGGAGGAGGACGGGCACCCCGTCCCTCGTCAGCCGGACGTCGACCTCGACCGCGTCCGCGCCCCGTTCGATCGCCGAGGAGATCGAACGGAGCGTGTTCTCGCGGAAGCGGTACGGGTCGCCGCGGTGACCTACGACAGTGACGGATCGCATGGGGCCATTGTGGCCGGGGACGACCGCCGGTGTCGTCGGCGCACGGGCCCCGGCGGCCTCCCGTGTCGCCGGCGCGCCGGCCGCGCGGGGACGCGCGCGGACCGCCGCCGGCTTCGTCGGCGCGCCGGTGCCGCGCGGATCCCGGCGCCCTCCCGTGACGTCAGCGCGCCAACCACGCCTCGGTGTACGCGTCGATCTCGGCGGCGATCCGGGCCTTGCCGGCCTCGTCCAGGAAGGAGGCCTCCACCGCGTTCTTCGCGAGGGCGGCGAGACCGCGCTCGTCGAGGTCGAGGAGCCGGGCGGCGACCGCGTACTCGTTGTTCAGGTCGGTGCCGAACATCGGCGGGTCGTCGCTGTTGACGGTGACGAGGACCCCCGCGTCCACCATCCGCCGGAGCGGGTGCTCGTCCAGGGTGGCGACGGCCCGGGTGGCGATGTTGGAGGTCGGGCAGACCTCCAGGGCGATCCGGTGCTCGGCCAGGTACGCCAGGAGCTCCGGGTCCCGCACGGAGCTGGTGCCGTGGCCGATGCGCTCGGCGCCCAGGTCGCGGATCGCGTCCCAGACGGTCTCCGGGCCGGTCGTCTCGCCCGCGTGCGGGACGGAGCGCAGACCGGCCGCCCGGGCCCGGTCGAAGTACGGCTTGAACTGCGGGCGCGGCACGCCGATCTCCGGGCCGCCGAGGCCGAAGGAGACCAGGCCCTCCGGGCGCAGCCCCTCGGTCGTGGCGAGCCGCGCGGTCTCCTCGGCGGCTTCGAGCCCGGCCTCGCCGGGGATGTCGAAGCACCAGCGCAGGACCGTGCCGAACTCGGCCTCGGCCGCCTTGCGGGCGTCCTCGATCGCGTCCATGAACGCGTTCTCGTCGATGCCGCGGCGGGTGGAGGAGTAGGGGGTGATGGTCAGCTCGGCGTAGCGGATGTTCTGCCGGGCCATGTCCCGGGCGACCTCGAAGGTCAGCAGCCGGACGTCCTCGGGGGTGCGGACCAGGTCGACGACCGACAGGTAGACGTCGATGAAGTGCGCGAAGTCGGTGAACGTGAAGTAGTCGGCCAGGGCCTCCGGGTCCGTGGGGACCTTGGAGTCCGGGTGCCGGGCCGCGAGCTCGGCGACGATCCGGGGGGAGGCGGAGCCCACGTGGTGGACGTGCAGCTCGGCCTTGGGGAGGCCCGCGATGAAGGGGTGCAGATCGGTCATCGGGTCATCGTAGGCCGGACGGTTCCCCCGCAGGAGTGAGGCCGTAGCATGACGTGACCACGATGGGGGAGGCCCATGTCTGACAACCGAGACCAGCAGCCGGGCGGCTACGACCCGGCGGACCCGTGGGCTCCGCCGAACCGCGACGGGGTGGAACTGAGCAAGCCGGCGGCGCCGTCGCCCCCGCCGGTGCACGACCAGCAGACCGTCACGTCCATGCCGGCGGCGCCCGGCCCCGGCGGCGACGTCCCGCCGCCCCCGGTCGCGCCCGGCGGCCCGGCGGCGCCCGGCGCGTACGGCTATCCGGCGGACACCTCCGGGGGCTACGGCTACCCGACGGCCCCGACGCCCATGACCACCTCCGGGTACGGCTACCCCGGATACCCGGGATACGGCGGCCAGCCCGGCTGGCAGCAGCCCCCCTCCAACGGCATGGGCACGGCGGCGATGGTGCTCGGCATCATCTCGGTCGCGGGCTTCTGCCTGTACGGCCTGGGGGCGCTCCTCGGCATCCTGGCCCTGATCCTCGGCATCATCGGGGTGAAGAAGGCGGGCCGGGGCGAGGCGACGAACCGGGGCATGGCGGTCGCCGGCATCGTGCTCGGCGCCATCGGCACCCTGATCGGCGCGGTCTTCCTCGGCTTCTTCATCTGGGCGATCGCCCAGGACCCCTCGACCTTCGAGGACTCCGGCAGCTACGACGAGGACCCGTTCGCGTCGTCCCTGGTGCTGGAGATCACCCGCTGAGGCTCCCCGTACACACGGGTGAGGGCCCCGCACCGGCTTCCGGTGCGGGGCCCTTCCCCTTCGGTGTCAGGAGCCTTGGAGCCCTTCCCCTTCGGCGTCAGGAGCCCCGGAGCCCTTCCCCTTCGGCGTCAGGAGTCCCGGGGCCCTTCCCCTTCGGTGTCAGGAGCCCCGGGGCCCTTCCCCTCAGGCGTCAGGAGTCCCGGAGCCGCTCCCGCGCCTCCATGAGGGCGAAGCCCAGGAGGTTGAGGCCGCGCCAGCGGGCCGGGTCATGGGCGCCGGGGTCGGTCGCGGCGAGTCCGATGCCCCAGATCCGGTCCACCGGACTGGCCTCCACCAGGACCCGGCCGCCGGTGCCGAGCAGATACGCGCGCAGGGCGCCGCTCGACGAGAACTTGTGGACGCTCCCCTCGACGACGATCCCGAACCGCTCCCGCTCCCACACCGCGTCGTCGAAGTCCCGCACCAGCCGGCCCGCGTTCTTGGCCTCCGCCGGGGTGCGGGCGGTCAGCGCGGCCCGCTCGGCGTCCGCGTCCCCGAAGAGCCGGGCCTTGGCCGCCATCATCCAGTGCTCGGCGGTCGCGTAGGCCACCCCGTCGACCACGAAGGGCGACGGCCACCACTGGCTCAGACAGCTCGCCGAGAGGTGTCCGTCCGGGTGCGGACGGTGACCCCAGAAGTGCAGCCACTTCACCCTGTCACCCCTGCTGACCTGCTGTGTCAGCTCCTCGATCGCGCTCATGCATGCGAGTCTGGCATTCGCCACGGACACTCCGTACGGAGATTTTCCGGCGGCCTCGACACATGGTCGACCGAATCCGTCGCGTAACCAAAAGGCAACAACGGAATCACTTGTTGGGTAGTCGTCCCTCTGTCAGGATCGGCACTCAATTCGAGCTGGGACAACGGAGAGCGTCATGGGCAACCGCTTCCAGGTGACGGACCGCTTCGCGGACGGCGCACAGTACATCGGCGGCGAGCTCCGCCCCGGAACGTCCGGCGAGGACCACCACGTGATCGACCCGGCGACCGGGAAGACCGTCCATACCTACGCGCTCGCCTCCACCGCCGACGTGGACGCGGCCGTCGCCGCCGCCAAGGCCGCCTTCCCGGGCTGGGCGGGCGCCACCCCCGGCGAGCGCTCCGACGCCCTGCACCGCTTCGCCGGCGTCCTCGCCGAGCGGGCCGAGGACTTCGCCCGCGCCGAGTCCCTCCAGTGCGGCAAGCCGCTGAAGCTCACCACCGAGTTCGACGTGCCCGGCACGGTCGACAACACCGCCTTCTTCGCCGGGGCCGCCCGCCACCTCCAGGGCCAGGCCGCCGCCGAGTACTCCGGCGACCACACCTCCTACGTGCGGCGCGAGCCCCTCGGCGTCGTCGGCTCCATCGCCCCCTGGAACTACCCCCTCCAGATGGCCGCCTGGAAGATCCTCCCGGCCATCGCCGCCGGCAACACGATCGTCCTGAAGCCGGCCGAGCTCACCCCGCTCACCTCGTTGATGTTCGCGCAGGCCGCGACCGACGCCGGCATCCCCGACGGCGTGATCAACATCGTCAACGGCGCGGGCCGGACCGTCGGCGAGCACCTCGTCGGCCACCCCGACGTCGTCATGACCTCCTTCACCGGCTCCACCCCGGTCGGCAAGCGGGTCGCCGAGATCGCCACCGCCACCGTCAAGCGCCTCCACCTCGAACTCGGAGGCAAGGCCCCCTTCGTCGTCTTCGACGACGCCGACCTGGAGGCCGCCGCCCACGGCGCCGTCGCCGCCTCCCTCATCAACAGCGGCCAGGACTGCACCGCCGCCACGCGCGCGTACGTCCAGCGCCCGCTCTTCGACGCCTTCACCACCCGCGTCGCCGAACTCATGGAGTCCGTACGGCTCGGCGACCCCTTCGCCCCGGACACCGACCTCGGCCCGCTGATCAGCCACGCCCAGCGCGACCGGGTCGCCGGCTTCGTCGACCGCGCCCGCGGCTACGCCACCGTCGTCACCGGCGGGGAGGCCCCCGGCGGGGACCTGAAGGACGGCGCCTACTACCGTCCGACCTTGATCACCGGCGCCGCGCAGGACAGCGAGGTCGTGCAGTCGGAGATCTTCGGCCCGGTCCTGGTGGCCCTGCCCTTCGACACCGACGACGAGGGCATCCGGCTCGCCAACGACACCCCCTACGGCCTCGCCGCCTCCGCCTGGAGCCGCGACGTCTACCGGACGGGACGGGCCACCCGGGAGATCAAGGCCGGCTGCGTCTGGGTCAACGACCACATCCCGATCATCAGCGAGATGCCCCACGGGGGAACCCGGGCCTCGGGCTACGGGAAGGACATGTCGGTGTACTCCTTCGAGGAGTACACGCAGGTCAAGCACGTCATGTACGACAACACCGCGGTCGCCGCGAAGGACTGGCACCGCACGATCTTCGGGGACCGATAGCCGACCGTCGCCCGACCGGCGACGCAACCCTCCCGAAAGGGCACAGCGCATGGAGCAGTACGAGCCCGACCGCCTCTCCGCCGCCCAGCTCGCGGCGATACGGCGCAGCCTGACGAGCGGCCGGGGCGCCCTCAGCCGCCGTTCGGTGCTGCGCGCGGGCGGCGTCGGCGCGCTCACCGCCGGCGGCCTCGCGTCCCTGAGCGCCTGCGGCATCCCGCCCGCCAAGCGGGAGGGCCAGGGCACCGCCTCCACCGACGACTCGGCCAAGGAGAAGACCGTCGCCTTCTCCAACTGGACCGAGTACATGGACGTCAGCGAGGACGAGAAGTCCCGCCCCACCCTGGAGGCGTTCGAGAAGCGCACCGGGATCAAGGTCAAGTACACCGAGGACATCAACGACAACGTCGAGTTCTTCGGCAAGATCAAGCCGCAGCTCGCCGCCGGCCAGGACACCGGCCGCGACCTCATATGCGTCACCGACTGGCTCGCCGCCCGGATGATCCGGCTCGGCTGGGTGCAGAAGCTCGACCCCGCGAACCTCCCCCACGCCTACACCAACCTCTCCGCCCAGTTCCGCAACCCCGACTGGGACCCGGGCCGCGCCCACTCGTACCCCTGGACCGGCATCTCCACCGTCATCGCGTACAACGTCAAGGCGACCGGCGGGAAGAAGGTCGACTCGGTCACCCAGCTCCTGGACGACCCCTCGCTCAAGGGCCGGGTCGGCTTCCTCACCGAGATGCGCGACACCGTCGGCATGACCCTGCTCGACCTCGGCAAGGACCCGGGCGCCTTCACGGACGCCGACTTCGACGCGGCGGTCGGCCGCCTCCAGAAGGGCGTCGACAAGAAGCAGATACGCCGCTTCACCGGCAACGACTACACGTCCGACCTCGACAAGGGCGACATAGCCGCCTGTCTCGCCTGGGCCGGCGACGTCATCCAGCTCCAGGCGGACAACCCCGACATCCGCTACGCCATACCGGCGGCCGGCTACATCACCTCCACCGACAACCTGCTCGTCCCCGCGCAGTCCCGGCACAAGACCAACGCCGAGAAGCTCATCGACCACTACTACGAGCTCCCCGTCGCCGCGCAGCTCGCCGCGTACATCAACTACGTCTGCCCCGTCGACGGGGTGAAGGACGAGCTCGCCAGGATCGACCCCGAACTCGCGGACAACACGCTGATCCTCCCCGACAAGGCCATGGCGAAGAAGTCGCGCGCCTTCCGCTCGCTCACCGGCGCGGAGGAGACGGCGTACGAGGAGAAGTTCGCCAAGCTCATCGGCGCCTGAGTCCGGCCTCGTCCACCCCTCTCACTCCCCCGGGACCACGACCCATGACTGACAAGACTGCTCACACCGGAAAGAACACTGGCGGCGGCGACGTCCGTCTCACCGGGATCAGCAAGACGTACGGCTCCTTCACCGCCGTCCACCCGCTCGACCTGACCGTCCCGCAGGGCTCCTTCTTCGCCCTCCTCGGCGCCTCCGGCTGCGGCAAGACCACCACCCTGCGCATGATCGCCGGCCTGGAGGACCCCAGCACCGGCACCGTCTTCCTCGGCGACACCGACGTCACCGACCTCCCGCCCTACAAGCGGCCGGTCAACACCGTCTTCCAGTCCTACGCGCTCTTCCCGCACATGGACATCACCGAGAACATCGCCTTCGGCCTGCGCCGCCGCGGCATCAAGTCGGTCAAGAAGCAGGTCGACGAGATGCTGGAGCTCGTCCAGCTCGGCGACAAGGCCCGGCACAAGCCGCACCAGCTCTCCGGCGGCCAGCAGCAGCGCGTCGCCGTGGCCCGCGCCCTCATCAACCACCCGCAGGTCCTCCTCCTCGACGAGCCGCTCGGCGCCCTCGACCTCAAGCTGCGCCGCCAGATGCAGCTGGAGCTCAAGCGGATCCAGACCGAGGTCGGCATCACCTTCGTGCACGTCACCCACGACCAGGAGGAGGCCATGACCATGGCCGACCAGGTCGCGGTGATGAACGGCGGCCGGGTCGAGCAGCTCGGCGCCCCCGCCGACCTGTACGAGAACCCGCGGACCACCTTCGTCGCCAACTTCCTCGGCACCTCCAACCTCATCGGGGCCGAGGTCCTGGAGACCGGTTCCGAGGTGCTCGTCGCGGCGGGCGGCGGCAAGCTCCGCCTCCCCGGCGACCGCTGTACCCCCGCCGTCCGGGCGGGCGGCAAGCTGCTCGTGGGCGTCCGCCCCGAGAAGATCTCCCTCACGCACGCGGACGACGCCGGCGCGATAGCCGACGGCCGCAACCGCGTCACCGGACGGATCGCCGACTCCTCCTTCATCGGCGTCTCCACCCAGTACGTGGTGAACAGCCCGGCGGGCGCGGAGCTCCAGGTGTACGAGCAGAACATCGAGCGCGACACCCGGCTCGTCCCGGGCGCCGAGGTGGTCCTGCACTGGAACCCGGCCCATACGTTCGGGCTCGACGCGGACCAGGCCATCGACGCGGGCGTGGAGAGCGTGGAGGACGCCGGATGAGCGCCCCCGTTCTCACGAAAGAGGCGCCGGAGTCGGCCGAGGAACCGGTTCTGCGCAAGCCCGCCACCCGCAAGCGGCTCGTCCCCTACTGGCTGCTGCTCCCCGGCATCGTCTGGCTGCTCGTCTTCTTCGCGCTGCCGCTGGTCTACCAGGCCTCCACCTCGGTCCAGACCGGCTCCCTCGAAGCCGGCTTCCAGGTCACCTGGCACTTCCCGACCTACTGGGAGGCCCTCCAGGAGTACTGGCCGCAGTTCGTCCGCTCCCTGCTCTACGCCGGGACCGCGACCGTCCTCTGCCTGCTGCTCGGCTACCCGCTCGCGTACCTGATCGCCTTCCGGGCCGGCCGCTGGCGCAACCTGGTCCTCGTCCTGGTCATCGCCCCCTTCTTCACCAGCTTCCTCATCCGGACCCTGGCGTGGAAGACGATCCTGGCGGACGACAGCGTCGTGGTCGACGCGCTGAACGCGCTGCACGTCCTCGACGTGACGAGCTGGCTCGGCTGGACCGAGGGCGACCGCGTGCTCGCCACCCCGATGGCGGTCGTCTGCGGCCTCACGTACAACTTCCTGCCCTTCATGATCCTGCCCCTCTACACCTCCCTGGAGCGGATCGACGGGCGCCTCCACGAAGCCGCGCAGGACCTGTACGCCTCCCCGGCGACCACCTTCCGCAAGGTGACCTTCCCGCTGTCGATGCCCGGCGTCGTCTCCGGCACCCTGCTCACCTTCATCCCGGCGAGCGGCGACTACGTGAACTCCGAACTGCTCGGCTCGACCGACACCAAGATGGTCGGCAACGTCATCCAGTCGCAGTTCCTGCGGGTCCTCGACTACCCGACGGCCGCCGCGCTCTCCTTCATCCTCATGGCGATCGTCCTGGTCATGGTCACCGTCTACATCCGCCGCGCCGGAACGGAGGACCTCGTCTGATGCGCTGGATCCGCAAGAACCTCGTCGTCGTCGCGGGCCTGCTGACGCTCGCGTACATGATCCTGCCGAACCTCGTCGTGATGGCGTTCTCGTTCAACAAGCCGAACGGGCGCTTCAACTACTCCTGGCAGAAGTTCTCCCTGGACGCCTGGAAGGACCCCTGCGGCGTCGCCGACATGTGCCAGTCGCTGTCGCTCTCGCTCCAGCTCGCCGCCTGGGCCACCCTCGGCGCCGTCGTCCTCGGCACGGCGATCGCCTTCGCGCTGGTCCGCTACCGCTTCCGGGCGCGCGGCGCGATCAACTCGCTGATCTTCCTGCCGATGGCGATGCCCGAGGTCGTCATGGCCGCCTCGCTGCTCACCCTCTTCCTCAACATGGGGATCGAGCTGGGCTTCTGGACGGTCCTGATCGCCCACATCACCTTCTGCCTGTCGTTCGTCGTGACGGCGGTCAAGGCCCGGGTCATGTCCATGGACCCGCGCCTTGAGGAGGCCGCCCGCGACCTCTACGCGGGGCCCGCGCAGACCTTCCTGCGCGTCACCCTGCCGATCGCCGCCCCCGGCATCGCCGCCGGCGCGCTGCTCGCCTTCGCGCTCTCGTTCGACGACTTCATCATCACCAACTTCAACGCGGGACCCTCCACGGTCACCTTCCCCATGTTCGTCTGGGGCTCGGCGCAGCGTGGCACACCCGTTCAGATCAACGTCATCGGCACCGCGATGTTCGTCCTCGCGGTACTGGTGGTCATGGCCGGGCAAATCATTACGAACCGGCGCAAGAAAACAGCAACAGCCTGAGCGAAGGCCGCCCAGGCACCGAAGGAGTTGGAAACCATGGCCCCAGTCGCCATGCGTCTCGCCGCCCAATCTCTCTCCGACGCCCAGCCCGTCCCCTTCTGGCTGGAAGACCCCGGCAAGCCCGGAGCCCTGCCCGCCCTCACCGGCACCGAGAAGTGCGACCTCCTCGTGGTCGGCGGCGGCTACAGCGGCCTGTGGACCGCGCTCCTCGCCAAGGAGCGCGACCCCTCCCGGGACGTCGTCCTGATCGAGGGGCGCGAGGTGGGCTGGGCCGCCTCGGGCCGCAACGGGGGCTTCTGCGCGGCCTCCCTCACCCACGGCTTCGGCAACGGTCTCGCCCGCTGGCCGGGCGAGCTGCCGAAGCTGGAGGAGCTGGGCGAGCGGAACCTCGACGCCATCGAGGAGGCCGTCGTCCGCTACTCCCTGGACTGCGACTTCGAGCGCACCGGCGAGATCGACGTGGCCACCGAGCCGTACCAGGTCGAGGAGCTCCACGAGGTGTACGGGGAGCTCGACCGGCTCGGCCTCGCCGACGGCGTCGACCTCCTCGACCGGGACGCGGTGCGCGCCGAGGTCGACTCGCCGACCTTCCTCGGCGGCCTCTGGGACCGCCGCGGCGTCGCCATGCTGAACCCCGCCAAGCTGGCCTGGGGCCTCAAGCGGGCCTGTCTGGGCCTGGGCGTCCGGATCTACGAGAACACCCCCGGCCTTGACCTGGTCTCCGTCGGCGCCGGCACGGGCGTGCGCACCCCGTACGGCAGGGTCCTCGCCCGCCGGGTCGCGCTCGGCACCAACGTCTTCCCGTCCCTGGTCAAGCGGGTCCGGGCCTACACGGTCCCGGTCTACGACTACGCCCTGACGACCGAGCCGCTCAGCGCCGAGCAGCTCGCCTCGATCGGCTGGAAGAACCGGCAGGGGCTCGGCGACTCCGCCAACCAGTTCCACTACTTCCGGATCACCGCCGACCACCGGATCCTGTGGGGCGGCTACGACGCGATCTACCCCTTCGGCGGCAAGGTCAGCGCCGAGAGGGACCACCGCCCCGAGACGTACCTCAAGCTGGCCGAGCACTTCTTCCACTGCTTCCCGCAGCTCGAAGGGCTCCGCTTCAGCCACGCCTGGGGCGGGGCGATCGACACCTGCTCCCGCTTCTCGGCCTTCTTCGGCACGGCGCACAAGGGGAAGGTGGCGTACGCGGCCGGGTTCACCGGCCTCGGCGTCGGCGCCACCCGCTTCGGCGCCGACGTGATGCTCGACCTGCTCGCGGGGGAGCGCACCGAGCGGACCGAGCTGGAGATGGTCCGCTCCAAGCCGCTGCCGTTCCCGCCCGAGCCGGTCGCCTGGGCCGGCATCGGCCTCACCAAGTGGTCCCTCGCCCGCGCCGACGAGAACGGCGGCCGGCGGAACCTGTGGCTGAAGGCGATGGACCGCCTGGGCCTGGGCTTCGACAGCTGAACCCGTCGCGTGACGTACGTCACAGCCGACGGGTAGCCGAAACCGCGTAAGAGAAGCCGTCCTCCCCGCTCTCTCCGTGTGGACACCGTGTCCACACGGAGAGAGGACGTCACGATGACTGGTACGGGGGCCACGGGCGCCAGGAGTGCGGTGGAGTGGCTGCTCTCGGCCGCGCCCGATCCCGACGCGTGCCGCTGGGAGTGGGAGCGCAGCCCGCACGGGGTCGCGCTGCTGCCCGCCGGCGTGCGGTGGGACGTGCTGATCCTGCCGGCCGGACTCGGCTATCCCACGCTCGACGTGCTGACCCGCCTGGTGGGCCGGCCGGGCCCGGTCCTGGCCGACTTCGGCGACGCCCGGATGGGCTTCTTCGTCCCGCCGGGCACCGCCGCCCGCTGGCTCGGCACCGGGATCCGCAGCGCGGGCGCCGGGACCTGGATCGTCGTCCCGCATCCGGGCCGGGCGTCCGGCGCGGTGCGCTGGCTGGTGGTCCCGGACGGCACCGGAGCCCTCACCGACGCCGCGCTCCTGGAGCTGGCGATGCACGAGGCGGCGGGCCGACTGGCCCGGGGGGAGGGGGTGGTGGACGGGGGCTGAGCGAAGGAGCCGCGCGGACAGAGGTCTTGACCACTCGATTGGTCTGGACCATGCTGTGGCGCGCTCCCTTCGATTCCCCCACCGCTCCATCTCCCCTTCCCGGAGGCAGTCGTGGCCCGCTCCAGATCCCTCACCCTGACCCTGGCGGGCGCCCTCGCCGCCGGAGGGCTCCTCGCGCTCACCCCCGCGGCCCAGGCCGCCGACGCCGAACTCGCCCGCAACGGCGGCTTCGAGGCCGGACTCGACGGCTGGACCTGTACGGCGGGCAGCGGCGCCGTCGTCACGTCGCCCGTGCACGGCGGCACGAAGGCGCTCCAGGCCACCCCGGCCGGCAGCGACAACGCCCGCTGCTCCCAGACCGTCACCGTGAAGCCCAACTCCACGTACACGCTCAGCGGCTGGGTCCGCGGCAGCTACGTCTACCTGGGCGCCACCGGCACCGGCACCACCGACGTCTCCACCTGGACGGGCTCGGCCCCCGCCTGGCAGAAGCTCAGCACCGGCTTCACCACGGGCCCCTCCACCACCTCGGTCACGATCTACACCCACGGCTGGTACGGCACCCCCGCCTACCAGGCCGACGACCTCTCCCTGTACGGCCCCGGCGGCGACCCGGTCCAGCTCCCCGCCGCCCCCACCGGGCTCGCGGCCGGCTCCCCGACCTCCACCACCGTGCCGCTGACCTGGAGCGCGGTCCCCGGCGCCACCTCGTACCACGTCTACCGGGGCGCCACGAGGATCCAGACGGTCACCGGCACCTCCGCCACCGCGACCGGCCTGACCGCCTCCACCGCGTACACCTTCCAGGTCAGCGCCGTGAACGCGGCGGGCGAGTCCCCGAAGTCCACCGCCGTCACCGCGACCACGACCGGCGGCGGCGGGGGCGGCGGCGACCAGGGCCTGCCCGCGCACGCCCTCGTCGGCTACCTCCACGCCAGCTTCGCCAACGGCTCCGGCTACACCCGCATGGCCGACGTCCCCGATTCGTGGGACGTCGTCAACCTGGCCTTCGGCGAGCCGACCTCGGTGACCTCGGGCGACATCCGCTTCAGCCTCTGCCCGGCCACCGAGTGCCCGAACGTGGAGTCGCCGGCGGAGTTCAAGGCGGCGATCAAGGCCAAGCAGGCCGCCGGCAAGAAGGTCCTCATCTCCATCGGCGGCCAGAACGGCCAGGTCCAGCTCTCCTCGACGGCCGCCCGCGACGCCTTCGTCACCTCCGTCTCGAAGATCATCGACGAGTACGGGCTCGACGGCCTGGACATCGACTTCGAGGGCCACTCCCTCTCGCTCCAGACCGGCGACACCGACTTCCGGAACCCGACCAGCCCGGTCATCGTCAACCTGATCCAGGCGGTCAAGACCCTCAAGGCCAAGTACGGCGCGAAGTTCGTCCTGACCATGGCCCCGGAGACCTTCTTCGTCCAGCTCGGCTACCAGTACTACGGCTCCGGCCCCTGGGGCGGCCAGGACCCGCGCGCCGGCGCCTACCTGCCGGTCATCCACGCCCTGCGCGACGACCTCACCCTGCTGCACGTCCAGGACTACAACTCGGGCTCCATCATGGGCCTGGACAACCAGTACCACTCCATGGGCGGCGCCGACTTCCACATCGCCATGACCGACATGCTCCTCACCGGCTTCCCGGTCGCCGGCAACACGGACCGCGTCTTCCCGGCGCTCCGCCCCGAGCAGGTCGCCATCGGCCTCCCGGCCTCCACCCAGGCGGGCAACGGCCACACCAGCCCGTCCGAGGTCAACAAGGCCCTGGACTGCCTGACGAAGAAGCAGAACTGCGGCTCGTACCAGACCCACGGCACCTGGCCCGCCCTGCGCGGCCTGATGACCTGGTCCATCAACTGGGACCGCTTCAACCAGTGGGAGTTCTCGAAGAACTTCGATTCGTACAACTGGAGCTGACGGCCAGGATCCACAGCCCCAGACAGAGGCTGGCCACCACGTCCAGGGGCCAGTGATACCCCCGCAGCACCAGCCCGGTCCCCGTCACCGCCGTCAGCACGGCGGCGACGGGGACCAGCCGGTTCGAGACGAGGAGGGCCGCGCCGAAGTAGGCCACCATCGCGGTGGCCGTGTGGCCCGACGGGTAGTAGCCGTGCGCCCACGGCTCCAGGGGCCCGGGCCGGGCGGTCCACACCTTCAGCGGAACCACGAGGAGGGGTACGGCGGCCATCGCGAGCCCCGCGCACAGGGCGGCCCGCCCGCGCCCCCGCCACACCGCGTACGCCATCGCGCAGCCGAGGACGGGCAGGGCGACGGGCATGTTGCCGAGGTCGGAGGCGAGCTCGCTCAGGGGCCGGGGAACCGTGTCCACCAGGGCCCGGGAGACCCGCTCGTCGAGCCTGGCCAAGGGGCCGTGGACGAGCACCTGCCAGGTCACGACGGCGAAGGCGACGAGCGCCGAGAAGAGAGCCGGCCGCCCTGGAACAGGGGGGGTGGTTCCAGGACGGCCGGGAGGACCGGGCTGCCGCGCGCCCCGGGGGGTATGGGGCGTGCGGCCATCCGATCGGTGAGGAGTGCCGGGGCACGAGGCACCGGCGGCGTGCGCGGAGGCACGGTGTGGGCGGGGCTGGGGAGGCTCCGCCCGGGGTGTTTCTCTCATCCGTGGGAACCGTACGCCAGAGGAAGGGGGACCGACAGCGGGAAACGCGTCCCGCCATCGGCCCCCCACAGAGTCTTCACACCAGGGCCCCCACGGGCCCGCGGATCAGATCTGGGCGAACGCGTTCTCGAGGATGTCGAGGCCCTCGTTCAGCAGGTCCTCGCCGATGACCAGCGGCGGCAGGAAGCGGAGCACGTTGCCGTAGGTGCCGCAGGTCAGGACCAGGAGGCCCTCCGCGTGGCAGGCCTTCGCCAGGGCGCCGGCGGCCTCCGCGTACGGCTCCTTGGTGGCCGGGTCCTTCACCAGCTCGATGGCGATCATGGCGCCGCGGCCGCGGATGTCGCCGATGGCCGGGAACTTCTCCTGCATCGCGGTGAGGCGGGCCTTCATGACCTCCTCGATGCGCTTGGCCTTCCCGTTGAGGTCGAGCTCCTTCATCGTCTCGATGGAGCCGAGCGCACCGGCGCAGGCCACCGGGTTGCCGCCGTAGGTGCCGCCCAGGCCGCCGCCGTGGACGGAGTCCATGATCTCGGCGCGGCCGGTGACGGCGGCGAGCGGCAGACCGCCCGCGATGCCCTTGGCGGTGGTGATGAGGTCCGGGACGACGCCCTCGTCCTCGCAGGCGAACCACTGGCCGGTGCGGCAGAAGCCGGACTGGATCTCGTCCGCGACGAAGACGATGCCGTTGTCGTTGGCGAACTTCACGATCGCCGGCAGGAAGCCCTTGGCCGGCTCGATGAAGCCGCCCTCGCCGAGGACCGGCTCGATGATGATCGCGGCGACGTTGTCGGCGCCGATCTGCTTGCTGATCTGGTCGATCGCCTGGGCGGCGGCCTCGGGGCCGCAGTTCTCGGCACCGGTGGGCCAGCGGTAGCCGTAGGCCACCGGCACGCGGTAGACCTCGGGCGCGAACGGCCCGAAGCCCTGCTTGTACGGCATGTTCTTCGAGGTGAGCGCCATCGTCAGGTTCGTACGGCCGTGGTAGCCGTGGTCGAAGACGACGACCGCCTGGCGCTTGGTGTACGAACGGGCGATCTTGACCGCGTTCTCGACGGCCTCGGCACCCGAGTTGAACAGCGCCGACTTCTTGGCGTGGTCGCCCGGGGTCAGCTCGGCGAGCGCCTCGCAGACCTCCACGTAACCCTCGTACGGCGTCACCATGAAACAGGTGTGGGTGAAGTCCTGGAGCTGCGCGGAGGCGCGGCGCACGACGGCCTCGGCGGAGGCGCCGACCGAGGTCACGGCGATGCCGGAGCCGAAGTCGATCAGACGGTTGCCGTCGACGTCCTCGATGATGCCGCCGCCGGCCCGCTTGGTGAAGACGGGCAGCGTGGAGCCCACGCCACCGGCGACCGCGTCGAGGCGTCGGGCCTGAAGCTCCTGCGACTTCGGACCGGGGATGGCGGTGACGACGCGCCGCTCCTGCGGGACAGCGTTCATGCGGGGCTCCTGGGGGTGTTCTGGACGCACTTGTGGGTTTCCTCCGCAGGCTAGGCGCGGGGGAGGGGGAGAGGCATGCGCCGATCGGGAGTGGTGGGGGGTGTGTCGTTGTCCGGGATGGACATGACGCCGCGCTCCTCCGCGGTCCGGGCCCCGCGGGAGGCGGCCGGCCCCGCGCGCCGGGGCGTACCGGCGGGGATCGGCCGCACGGGTGGTCGAAATCCCTCCGGGGCGGCGCGGGCCCACTAGATTGACGAGGGCACAGACGCGGCGACCTGGCTGGTCAGGGGGCAGGGGTTCATGGAGACCGACGGCACGTACGAGTCACGCGACACGACGGGGGGCGGGGTGCCACGGCCGGCGGGGCCGCCGTCCTTCCCCCCGCCCCAGGGACCGCCCCCCGTGCCGTACACCGGACAGACCGCGCCCCCGCCGCAGCCGGGGACGGGTCCGCGCCCCGTCGTCCCGCCCTCCGCGCCGCCGCCTCCCGCTCACGCGCCCGCCCGGCTCGGAGTCGCCGAATGGCTCCGCATCCCCCGTCCCGCCGCCGCCCCCGGCATCTGGCGGCTCGGCCACCGCGAGCGGCCCGAGCAGGAACCGGAGCTCGTGGCCGGCCGTCAGCTGATCACCGGCGCGTTCATCGCGTACCTCTCCGGCTGGCTCCTCTGGTCGCTGCTGTGGAACGGCTACCTGGAGGGGGGATGGATCTTCGTCGACGACTGGTGGCTGCTGCCGATGCTGTGGCTCGTGCCCTCCGACTGGCGGAATCCCGACAGCCCCGACTTCGAGGGGTACATCGGCGCGCTCTACCTCTGGTACGCCGTCGTCCTCGCCCTGTTCGCCGTCGGCTTCGGCCGCGTCGGCAACTGGCGGGAGATCTGGCAGCGCTACGGCGTCCCCGTGTGGCCCCTGTTCGTGCTCCTGCCGGGCGTCTGGCGCGAGATGCCCCGCACGGTCACCTGGCTCACCTGGCTCTCCAACGTCTACTACGTGCTCCTGGCCGCCGCCCTCGTCGCCGCCGTCGCCCGGGCCGGCACCTGGCCCCCCGTGCGGCGGCGCTTCGGAACCGGCGGCTCCGGGGCTCCCGCCCCGCCCCCGCCGGCCCCACCGGGCGCCGACCCCGCGGAGTGGCCCGAACTGCGCGACGCCGGACTGACCGAGGCCGCGGCCCGGCTCGCCGAGGTCACCCGCCAGGGCACGCTCGGGGACGTCGACTACTCCCGGATCCACCGTGCCTGGCAGGGCGTACGGGCCCGCCCCGACCGTCTCGTCGCCTTCACGGACACCGTGCGCGCCCGTGGTGCCGCCGCGTGCGGACACCCCTCCGGGCTGCGCGACCTGCCCGTCCGCACCGCCACCCACGACCTCGCCACCGGGCAGGTCCTCATCGGCACCGCCGCCGACCACCCGCGCAACCCCTACGCCCGGCGCACCACCGGCGTCGCCCTGGAACCGGGCGTGCTCGGGACCTCGCTGCTCGCCGTCGGCCCCGCCGGATCCGGGAAGACCGTGCGACTGGTGCGGCCCGTCGTCGAGGCGCTCTGCCTGCAGGCGCTCGCCAACCGCGTCGCCGTCGTCGCCGTCACCACCCAGGGCTCCGCGCTCGGTCCGGACGGCGCCTTCGACGTCGTCGTGTCCGTCGGGCGGCGCGAGTCCACCCACGACCTCGACCTCTACGGAGGCGCCGACGACCCCGACGAGGCCGCCCGCGTCCTCGCCGAGGCCCTCGTGGGAGACCTGCTCGCCGACAGCCGCCGGGCCGCCACCGCGCTCGCCCAGCTGATCGGGCCGTTCCTGACCGCGTACGGACGCTTCCCCGGCGTGCCCGAACTGCGGGAACTGCTCGGCGGGGCGCCCGAGGCGCTCGCCGCGCTCCGGGCCGCCGTCGCCGGAGACGCCGCCCAGCTGCGCGAGCTCGATGCACGGCAACGGCAGGCCGACCGCGGCGACGACATCGGCACCCTGCTCGCCGAGCGCATCACCTTCCTCGACCGGCCCGCCTTCGTCGGCTTCTTCCGCACGGAGAACGGACACGGCGGGGGCGAAGACCGGCCGAAGTTCTCGCTGAGGGCGATCGAGCACCCGCTACGGGTCCGCGTCGACCTGCCCGAACGCGGCCACGCCGAGGCCTCCCGGATCGTCTCCAGACTGCTGCTCGCCCAGTTCACGGACGCCGCCCTCGCCCGCCGTGACCGCTCCCTCTTCGCCTGCCTGGTCCTCGACGACGCCACCCACACCGTCACCGGCGACTCCGTACGGGCCCTTCAGCGGCTGCGCTCCGTCAACGCGGGCGTCGTCCTCGCGCTGCGCAGCCTGGAGGACGTGTCCGAGACGCTGCGCGACCCGCTGCTCGGCTCGGTCGGCTGTCGGATGGCCTTCGCGGGCATCGCGCCCTGGGACGGCGGACGGTTCGCCGAGGCCTGGGGCACCGAGTGGGTGCAGACCCGGGACGTCACCAACCGGCAGATCGTCGCGGACGAGCCGCTGACCAAGGCCCTGCACTTCATGCGGCGACTGGTCACCGGCCGGGCGGCCACGGCCGAGGCCGTCACCGTACGGGAGGTGGAGCGGCAGCGCTGGTCCGCGTCCGACCTCGCCCACGCCGTCCCGCCCGGGCACGCCGTCCTCTCCCTCACCCATGTGCGCGGCGAGCACACACCCCCCCTCCTCGTAGACCTCCGCAACTGAGCACCCGCCCCCCACCCCTGGCACAATCGGGGGCGCCACTCGGCTGAGCGGCGCCCCCCTCCCCAAAGGTCCGACGGTCCCCAATGCCGCCCACCCTCGCCTCGCTCGTGCAGCACTCCGCCCTCAAGCTCGTCGTCCGGGCCGGTGAGGACCGTCTCGACACCCCCGTCTGGTGGGCCCACGTCAGTGAGCTCGCCGATCCCGTGCCGTACATGGAGGGCGGCGAACTGCTGCTCACCACCGCGCTCACCCTCGACGCGGAGGACCCGGAGGCGATGCGCCGCTACGTGCGGCGGCTGCTCGGGGCGGGGGTCGTCGGGCTCGGGTTCGCCGTGGGGGTGAACCACGAGGAGATCCCGGCGGCGCTGCTCGAAGCGGCCCGCGAGGAGCACCTGCCGCTGCTCGAAGTGCCGCGCCGGACCCCCTTCCTCGCCATCAGCAAGGCCGTCTCCGCCGCCATCTCCGCCGACCAGTACCGCGCCGTCACCGCCGGCTTCGAGGTCCAGCGCGAGCTGACCCGGGCCGCGCTCGCCGAGGGCCCCGACGCCGTCGTCGCCCGGCTCGCCGCCCACGTCGACGGCTGGGCCGCCCTCTACGACACCGCCGGCAAGCCCGTCGCCGTCTCGCCCGAGTGGGCCGCCCGCCGGGCCGCCCGGCTCACCCCCGACGTGGAGCGGCTGCGCGAACGCCCCGCCCCCGCCAGCGCCGTGGTCGGCGACACGGACGACCGCGTCGAACTCCAGTCGCTCGGCACCGGCCGCCGCGTCCGGGGGGCCCTCGCCGTCGGCACCGGCGCCCCCCTCGGCACCGGCGAGCGCTACGCCGTCCACTCGGCCATCGCCCTGCTCACCCTCACCACGGAACGCTCCCGTTCCCTCCAGGCCGCCGAGCAGCGCCTCGGCGCCGCCGTCCTGCGCATGATGCTCGCCGGTCAGCCGGACCACGCGCGCGCGGTGGCCGGCGACGTGTACGGCGGACTGCTCGACGCCCCCTTCCGGATCCTCGTCGCCGAACCCGCCGGCGGCGAACCGGCCGCCGAACCGCCCCTCCCCGTCCTCGCCGAGTCCCTGGAGGCCGCCGCAGCCCGCGCGGGCGAGGCGGTCCTCGCCGTCCCCGAGGGCGAGCAGCGGCTCCTCGTCCTCGCCGCCGACGGCGGCGCGGTCGTCACCGCCTGCGAGGGGTACGCGGAACGCGAGGCCGAGGAGGCCGGCGTCGTCGTCGGCCTCTCCGCCCCGGCGGGCCCGATCGCGGCCGCCGCCGCGTACAAGCAGGCCGAACAGGCGCTCTCGGTCGCCCGCCGCCGCGGCAGGGCGCTCGTCGAGCACGAGGACCTGGCGGCGGGCTCGGTCCTGCCGCTCCTCGCCGACGACGCCGTCCGCGCCTTCGCCGACGGCATGCTCCGGGCGCTGCGCGACCACGACGCCACCGGCCGCGGCGACCTCGTGGCCTCCCTGCGCGCCTGGCTCTCCCGGCACGGCCAGTGGGACGCGGCCGCCGCCGACCTGGGCGTCCACCGGCACACCCTGCGCTACCGGATGCGCCGGGTGGAGGAGATCCTGGGCCGCTCCCTGGACGATCCGGACGTACGGATGGAGCTGTGGCTCGCCCTCAAGGCCACGGGGGAGGGGACGGAGTAGGGCCCAGGGCTCCGGTCCTCCGGGACTCCGGGACTCCGGTCCTCCGGGACTCCGGGACTCCGGGACTCCGGTCCTCCGGGACTCCGGTCCTCCGGGACTCCGGTCCTCCGGGACTCCGGTCCTCCGGGACTCCGGTCCTCCGGGACTCCAGTCCTCAGGGACTTCGATCCTCCTGGCCTCGGTCCTTTGGGCCCCGGCCCCCGGCCCCTGGCCCCCGTCACCCGGGCCCAGGCCCCCGCCCCCCGCTCACCCGTCCGAACCGCCGCCGTCCCCCAAGCTGTCGCTCCCCGACCCCCTGTTCCCGCTTCCGCCCCGCCTGCCCCCGGCGCGCACCAGCTCCCCGCACAGCAGCACCACCGCCGCCACTCCGCGCGTCCAGCGCGGGCCGCCCCGGGCCGCCCACACCACGCAGACGCAGCCGCCCAGGGCGAGGACCAGGACGGCGGACATCACGAACAGGAACATGCGTTTCCCCCTTGCGGTTCTGCGGTCCTCCTCATCCTTCCATTCCTGTCACCGACCGCCCCCGCCGTCCGAATTCCGCTATCGCTGCCCGGACTCGGGCAAATTTCTGGCCGTACCGCCCCTTGATCCCTACTCTCCTGCTCATGACAGAACCCGCCGTCGACCCGGCCGCCCCCGGCACCCGCGCCGCCCTCCCCGCCGCACCCCCGGCCCCCGCCCGCCGGATCACCGGTGCCGTCTGGGCCGCGCTCGGCATCGTGTACGTCGTGTGGGGGTCCACCTACCTCGGCATCCGGGTCGTCGTCGAGACCCTGCCGCCGTTCCTCTCCGGCGGCGCCCGCTTCGTCACCGCCGGACTGCTGCTCGCCGGGATCATCGCCTGGCGCCAGGGCCCCGCCGCCCTCAAGGTCACCCGCCGGCAGCTCGGTTCGGCCCTCCTCGTCGGCCTGCTCCTCATCCTCGGCGGCAACGGCCTCGTCGTCCTCGCCGAGACCTCCGTCCCCTCCGGCCTCGCCGCGCTCCTCATCGCCGTCGTCCCCGCCTGGGTCGTCCTCCTGCGCGCCGCCGCCGGCGAGCGCCCCGGCCCCGGCGCGTTCGGCGGCGTCCTGCTGGGCCTGGCCGGGCTCGGCGTCCTCACCCTGCCGGGCCTGACCGGCGAGGTGCGCATCGGCGGGGTCCTCCTCGTGGTCGTCGCCGCCCTCAGCTGGTCCGTGGGCTCCTTCACCTCCTCGCGCCTCCCGATGCCCGCCAACCCCTTCACCGCCAGCGCGTACGAGATGGTCGCGGGCGGCCTCGCCGGCGTCGCCGTCGGCCTGTTCCGCGGCGAGCACCACGGACTCGACCTCGCCGAGGTCTCCACCCGCTCCTGGACGGCCCTCGCCTACCTGGTCGTCTTCGGCTCGCTGATCGCCTTCACCGCGTACGCCTGGCTCCTCCAGGCGGCTCCGCTCTCCCTGGTCGCGACCTACGCGTACGTCAACCCCGTCGTCGCGGTCGCCCTCGGCGCCCTCGTCCTGAACGAGGCCCTGACCTGGCCCGTCCTCCTCGGCGGCGCGATCGTCGTGGCCGGCGTCTGCCTGATCGTGTCGACCGAGCGGAGGAGATGAGCCGACGCCCCCGGGTGACGGCCCCGGCCTTCTTCGGCCAATTCGGACAGGGGTTCCGCCTCATCACTCCACAGCGGACAAGCCCACTCCCGCCGCCCCGGCCCTAACGTGTCACGAGAGCAATCGCTCGCACCCCCCGATACGGAAAGGGCCGGGACGCAATGACGACCACCCACGCCTTCTGGCTCGCCGGCCGCGAGGCCACCGGCGAGGCCGCCTTCGACGTCACGAACTCGTACGACGGACGTCTGGTCGGCAAGGTCAGCGTGCCCACCGAGGCCCAGGTCGAGGAGGCCGTCGCCGCCGCGCACGCCGTCGTCGACGAGTTCGCCGCCACCCCGGCGCACGTCCGCGCCGCCGCCCTCGACCACGTGTCGAAGCGGCTCGCCGAGCGCACCGAGGAGATCGCCCAGCTGATCTCCGCCGAGAACGGCAAGCCCATCAAGTGGGCCCGCGGCGAGGTCGGCCGCGCCGTCTCCGTCTTCCGTTTCGCCGCCGAGGAGGCCCGCCGCTTCAACGGCGGCGAGGCCCAGCGCCTCGACACCGAGGCCGGCGGCGTGGGCCGGCTCGCGCTGACCCGCCGCATCCCCAAGGGCGTCGTCCTCGGCATCGCGCCGTTCAACTTCCCGCTGAACCTCAGCGCCCACAAGGTCGCCCCGGCCATCGCCGTCGGCGCCCCGATCATCCTCAAGCCGGCCCCGTCGACCCCGATCTCCTCCCTGGTCCTGGGCGAGATCCTGGCCGAGACCGACCTGCCGGCCGGCTCCTGGTCGATCCTCACCGTGCCGAACGACCGCATGCCCGCCCTCGTCCAGGACGAGCGCCTCCCGGTCATCTCCTTCACCGGCTCCGACACGGTCGGCTACGCCATCCAGGAGTCCGTGCCGCACAAGCACTGCACCCTGGAGCTCGGCGGCAACGCCGCGGCCGTCGTCCTGCCCGACTGGTCCTCCGAGGCCGACCTGGACTGGGCGGCGACCCGCATCGCCACCTTCTCCAACTACCAGGGCGGCCAGTCCTGCATCTCCGTCCAGCGCGTGATCGTCGACTCCTCCGTCCACGACCGCCTGCTGCCGAAGATCGTCGCCGCCGTCGAGGCCCAGGTCACCGGTGACCCGGCGGACGACGCCACCGACGTCGGCCCGCTCGTCGACGAGGCCGCCGCCAAGCGCGTCGAGTCCTGGGTGGACGAGGCCGTCGCGGCCGGCGCCACGCTCCTGGCCGGCGGCAAGCGCGAGGGCGCCACCTACGCCCCGACCGTCCTCACCGACCTCCCGGCCGGCGTCACCCTGGCCCGCGCCGAGGTCTTCGGCCCGGTCCTGACGATCGCGAAGGTCGACGGCGAGGCCGAGGCGTTCGCCGCGGTCAACGACTCCGACTTCGGCCTCCAGGCCGGCGTCTTCACCCACGACCTGCAGGCCGCCTTCCGCGCCCACCGCGCCCTGGAGGTCGGCGGCGTGATCGTCGGCGACGTCCCCTCGTACCGCGCCGACCAGATGCCGTACGGCGGCGCCAAGCGCTCCGGCGTCGGCCGCGAGGGCGTCAAGTACGCGATGGACGACTACACCTACGAGCGCGTCCTGGTCCTGACCGGCCTCGCCCTGTAGGACCCGGACACGAGGCCGTACGGCCGCCGGGACGCGACCGCTCCCGGGCCGTACGGACTCGGAGCCGTACGACCTCAGGGGCGTACGGAATCGGGCTCGTACGACCTCCGGGCCGTACGGCCCCGGGGCGCGCGCCCCACCCGGACCGGGCGGTCCGGCTCCACTGTGCGGGGAGCCGGGCCGCCTTTGCTTCTGCCCTCCTCCCGCCCGCCGGGCCCGTTCCGTCATGCGGAACGCGGGTCCGCCCCGCCGGGCGAGACGGCAGGATGGTGCCCGTGACCGTCATAGAGATTCCCGGTTCCAAGTCCGTCACCGCCCGCGCCCTCTTCCTCGCCGCGGCCGCCGAGGGCACCACCACCCTCCTGCGGCCCCTCGTCTCCGACGACACCGAGGGCTTCGCCGAAGGGCTCGCCGCCCTCGGCTACACCGTCCGCCGCGAGCCCGGCGCCTGGCACGTCGAGGGCCGGCCCGCCGGACCCGGCGCCGAGACCGCCGACGTCTACTGCCGCGACGGCGCCACCACCGCCCGCTTCCTGCCCACCCTCGCCGCCGCCGGCCACGGCACGTACCGCTTCGACGCCTCCGAGCAGATGAGGCGGCGCCCCCTCGGCCCGCTCACCACCGCCCTGCGCGCCCTCGGCGTCGACCTGCGGCACGGCGGGAAGGAGGGCCACCACCCGCTCGACGTCCACGCCCACGGCGTCAAGGGCGGCGCGCTCACCCTGGACGCCGGGCAGTCCTCCCAGTACCTCACCGCCCTGCTCATGCTCGGCCCGCTCACCACCGAGGGCCTCGACATCACCGTCACCGACCTCGTCTCGGAGCCGTACGTCGAGATCACGCTCGCCATGATGCGGAGCTTCGGCGCCGAGGTGCGGCAGGAGGGGCGCACCTACCGCGTCGCCCCCACCGGCTACCGGGCGAGGACGTACGGCATCGAGCCCGACGCCTCCACCGCCAGCTACTTCTTCGCCGCCGCCGCGCTCCTGCCCGGCCGCTCCGTCACCGTCCCCGGCCTCGGCACCGGCGCCCTCCAGGGCGACCTCGCCTTCGTCGACGTCCTGCGCCGCATGGGCGCCGACGTCGAGGTCACCGAGGACGCCACCACCGTCCGCTCCACCGGCACCCTGCGCGGACTCACCGTCAACATGCGGGACATCTCGGACACCATGCCGACCCTCGCCGCCCTCGCGCCGTTCGCCGACGGCCCGGTCCGCATCGAGGACGTCGCCAACACCCGGGTCAAGGAGTGCGACCGGCTCGACGCCTGCGCCGAGAACCTGCGCCGCCTCGGGATCACCGTCCGCACCGGCCCCGACTGGATCGAGATCCACCCCGGCACGCCCGCCGGACCCGTCGAGATCGCCACCCACGGGGACCACCGGATCGTCATGTCCTTCGCGGTCACCGCCCTGCGCACCCCCGGCGTCACCTTCGACGACCCCGGCTGCGTGAAGAAGACGTTCCCCGACTTCCACCGGGTCTTCGACGCGTTCGTCCGCACCCCGTGAAGACCGCGCCGCGTTTGCGGCGAGAATGGGGGGCATGACCGACCGCCCCTCACCCCTCGCCGACCCGCACGTCGCCTTCGACGCGTCCGAAGGACGCCGGGACATCGTCGTCCTCGGCTCGACCGGGTCCATCGGCACCCAGGCCATCGATCTGGTGCTGCGCAACCCCGACCGCTTCCGGGTCACCGCCCTGGCCGCCTCCGGCGGCCGGGTCGGGCTGCTCGCCGAGCAGGCGCACCGGCTGGGGGTCGCCGCGGTCGCGGTCGCCCGCGAGGAGGCGCTGCCCGAACTGCGCGAGGCCCTGAAGGCGCTGTACGGCTCCGAGCCCCTGCCGGAACTCCTGGCGGGGCCGGACGCCGCCACGCAGCTGGCCGCCTCCCCGTGCCACACCGTCCTCAACGGCATCACCGGCTCCATCGGCCTCGCGCCCACCCTCGCCGCCCTCGAAGCGGGCCGCACCCTCGCCCTCGCCAACAAGGAGTCGCTGATCGTCGGCGGCCCGCTGGTGAAGGCGCTCGCCGAGCCGGGCCAGATCATCCCGGTCGACTCCGAGCACGCGGCCCTCTTCCAGGCGCTCGCCGCCGGCACCCGCGCCGACGTCCGCAAGCTGGTCGTCACCGCCTCCGGTGGCCCCTTCCGCGGCCGTACGAGGGAGCAGCTCGCCCACGTCACCCGCGAGGACGCGCTCGCCCACCCCACCTGGGCCATGGGCCCGGTGATCACGGTGAACAGCGCGACCCTGGTGAACAAGGGCCTGGAGGTCATCGAGGCCCACCTGCTCTACGACATCCCCTTCGACCGCATCGAGGTCGTCGTCCACCCGCAGTCGTACGTCCACTCGATGGTCGAGTTCACCGACGGCTCCACGCTCGCCCAGGCCACCCCGCCCGACATGCGCGGCCCGATCGCCATCGGCATCGGCTGGCCCGAGCGGGTCCCGGACGCGGCCCCCGCCTTCGACTGGAGCAAGGCCTCCACCTGGGAGTTCTTCCCGCTGGACACCGAGGCCTTCCCGTCCGTCGGCCTGGCCCGGCACGTCGGCGGCCTCGGCGGCACCGCCCCCGCCGTCTTCAACGCCGCCAACGAGGAGTGCGTCGAGGCGTTCCTGGCCGGCCGGCTGCCGTTCAACGGCATCATGGACACCGTCACGGCGGTCGTGGCGGAGCACGGCGTCCCCGTCGCGGGAACCTCCCTCACCGTGCCGGACGTCCTCGAAGCGGAGACCTGGGCACGGGCCCGGGCCCGAGAGCTCGCAGCGAAGGCAACAGCGGAGGCCCGCGCATGACCGAAGTGCTCCTGTACACCCTGGGCATCGTGCTGTTCGCCCTCGGCCTGCTCGTCTCCATCGCCTGGCACGAGCTCGGCCACCTCTCCACGGCCAAGCTCTTCGGCATCCGCGTCCCGCAGTACATGGTCGGCTTCGGCCCCACGATCTGGTCGAGGAAGCGCGGCGAGACCGAGTACGGCATCAAGGCCATCCCGGCCGGCGGCTACATCCGCATGATCGGCATGTTCCCGCCGGGCGACGACGGACGGATCGAGGCCCGGTCCACCTCTCCGTGGCGCTCCATGATCGAGGACGCCCGCGAGGCCTCGTACGAGGAGCTGAAGGAGGGCGACGAGACCCGGCTGTTCTACACGCGCAAGCCGTGGAAGCGCGTCATCGTGATGTTCGCCGGACCGTTCATGAACCTGGTCCTGGCGGCGGCGCTCTTCTTCGGCTCGATGATGACGCTCGGCATCGAGGGCCAGACGACCAAGGTCGCCGGCGTCCAGAAGTGCGTCATCGCGCAGAGCGAGAAGCGCGACACGTGCGCGGCGGGCGACCCCGTCTCCCCGGCGTTCGCGGCCGGCCTGAAGGAGGGCGACCGGATCGTCGCCTTCAACGGCACGCCGGTGAGCGACTGGGACACCCTCTCCGACCGCATCCGCGACACCATCGGCCCCGCCACGGTCACCGTCGAGCGGGCCGGACAGCGGATCGACCTCCGTCCCACCCTCGTCACCAACCAGGTGCCGAAGAAGGACGAGGACGGCAAGATCGTCACGCCCGTCACCTACGGCCCCGCCGGTTACCTCGGCTTCGCCTCCAAGACCGAGGTCGCGCCCCTCACCTTCGGCGAGAGCGCCGACCGGATGACCGACCTCCTGGAGACCGGCGTCCACTCGGTCGTCGCCCTCCCGAGCAAGATCCCCGGCCTCTGGGACGCCACCTTCGGCGACGGCGAGCGCGCGGACGACTCGCCCGTCGGCGTCGTCGGCGCCGCCCGCCTCACCGGCGAGCTCATGAACCTGGACGCCCCGCCGGAGCGGATCCTCGTGTGGTTCATGAACCTCCTGGTGATGTTCAACGTCTCGCTGTTCCTGTTCAACATGCTCCCGCTGCTGCCGCTCGACGGCGGCCACATCGCGGGCGCCCTGTGGGAGTCCGTCCGCCGCCACACGGCCCGGATCTTCAAGCGCCCCGATCCCGGCCCGTTCGACGTGGCCAGGCTGATGCCCGCCGCGTACGTGGTGGCCGGCGTCTTCGTCTGCTTCACCCTGCTCGTCCTCGCCGCCGACATCGTCAACCCGGTGAAGCTGACGTGAACCCCAGGAGGGCCGGACCCGGTGGTGTCCGGCCCTCCGCCGCCGGGGCGGTAACCTCGGAGACCTGAGCCCGCCGACGCACGACCTTGAGGTTGCACAACAGATGACCGCGATTTCTCTCGGTATCCCTACCGTCCCGACCCGGCTCGCCGAGCGGCGCAAGAGCCGTCAGATCCAGGTCGGCACCGTGGCCGTCGGCGGTGACGCACCCGTCTCGGTGCAGTCGATGACCACCACCCGTACCTCCGACATCGGTGCCACGCTCCAGCAGATCGCCGAGCTGACGGCCTCCGGCTGCCAGATCGTGCGCGTGGCCTGTCCGACCCAGGACGACGCCGACGCCCTCGCGACGATCGCCCGGAAGTCCCAGATCCCGGTCATCGCCGACATCCACTTCCAGCCGAAGTACGTCTTCGCCGCGATCGACGCGGGCTGCGCGGCCGTCCGCGTCAACCCGGGCAACATCAAGCAGTTCGACGACAAGGTCAAGGAGATCGCCCGGGCCGCCAACGACGCGGGCACCCCGATCCGGATCGGCGTCAACGCCGGCTCCCTCGACGCGCGGCTCCTCAAGAAGTACGGCAAGGCCACCCCCGAGGCGCTCGTCGAGTCCGCCCTCTGGGAGGCGTCCCTCTTCGAGGAGCACGACTTCCGCGACATCAAGATCTCGGTCAAGCACAACGACCCGGTCGTCATGGTCGAGGCCTACCGCCAGCTCGCCGCCCAGTGCGACTACCCGCTGCACCTCGGCGTCACCGAGGCGGGCCCCGCCTTCCAGGGCACCATCAAGTCCGCCGTCGCCTTCGGCGCGCTGCTCTCCCAGGGCATCGGCGACACCATCCGCGTCTCGCTCTCCGCGCCGCCGGCCGAGGAGATCAAGGTCGGCATCCAGATCCTGGAGTCGCTGAACCTGCGCCAGCGGCGCCTGGAGATCGTCTCCTGCCCGTCCTGCGGCCGCGCCCAGGTCGACGTCTACAAGCTGGCCGAGGAGGTCACCGCCGGTCTCGACGGCATGACCGTCCCGCTGCGCGTCGCCGTCATGGGCTGCGTCGTCAACGGCCCCGGCGAGGCCCGCGAGGCCGACCTCGGCGTCGCCTCCGGCAACGGCAAGGGCCAGATCTTCGTCAAGGGCGAGGTCATCAAGACCGTGCCCGAGTCGAAGATCGTCGAGACCCTCATCGAGGAGGCGCTGAAGATCGCCGAGCAGATGGAGAAGGACGGCGTCGCCAGCGGCGAGCCGTCGGTCGCCGTCGCCGGCTGACGCGCACATCTCCTCCGCGGAACCCCTGAGAAGCCCCGCCCCCGCTCCGGGAGGCGGGGCTTCCCGCCGCCGGAGGCGTGCCCCGGGGCCCTCCGGGTAAAGTGCGGGGAATCAGCGGAACCGCACGGTGAGGCCCCCTCGTGTTGACAGAGACCACCACTCGGGTCCTCGAACCCGCCGACCTCGGCGCCGCACTCGCCGTCCTGGAGAGCGCCCCCGTCGAGAACGCGTTCGTGACCGCCCGCGTCCAGCTCGCCGGACTCGACCCCTGGCGCCTCGGCGGCGAGATGTGGGGCTGGTACACCGAGGGACGGCTGCGCTCGCTCTGCTACTCCGGCGCCAACCTGGTCCCGATCTGCGCCACCCCCCAGGCCGTCCGCGCCTTCGCCGACCGGGCCCGCAGGACCGGCCGCCGCTGCTCCTCCATCGTCGGCCCCGCCGAGGCCACCACCGAACTGTGGCGGCTCCTGGAGCCCAGCTGGGGCCCCGCCAGGGACGTCCGGGCCAACCAGCCCCTGATGGTCGCCGAGGAGCCCTCCGCCACGGTCGTGCCCGACCCGCTGGTGCGCCGCGTCCGCAAGGACGAGATGGAGACGATCATGCCCGCCTGCGTGGCCATGTTCACCGAGGAGGTCGGCGTCTCCCCGCTCGCCAACGACGGCGGACTCCTCTACCAGGCCCGGGTCGCCGAACTCGTCGGCGCGGGCCGCTCCTTCGCCCGCATCGAGGACGGCAAGGTCGTCTTCAAGGCCGAGATCGGCGCCGCCACCCGCCAGGCCTGCCAGATCCAGGGCGTCTGGGTCGCCCCCGAGCACCGCGGCAAGGGCCTCTCCGAGACCGGCATGGCCGCCGTCCTGCGGTACGCCCTGGCCGACGTCGCCCCCGTGGTCAGCCTGTACGTCAACGACTACAACACCCCCGCCAGGGCCGCGTACCGCCGCGTCGGCTTCCGGGAGACCGGGGCCTTCATGAGCGTGCTCTTCTGAGCCCGCCGCTCCGGGCGGCGCTGTCCCGGGGAGGGCGCCCGCTTGTAGGGTGCGCCGCATGGATGACGCGGAGATCGTGATCGGACCGGTCGACCTCGCCGCCCGGGTGGACGAGGCCCTCGCCGTGCAGGCGGTCGCCTTCGGCCTGGACGCCGAAGAGGTCGCCGTGCGCCGCCACATCGTGCTGCGCCACCTGCTCAGCCCCGGCGCCCGCGCCTACGGGGCCACCACCCCCGGCGGACGGCTCGTCGGCTTCGTGTACGGGATGCCCAACGACCGCACCCACTGGTGGTCCACCGTCGTCGAGGCGTACCTGCGCGCCACCGGCACCGCCGACTGGCTCGACGACTCCTTCACCATCACCGAACTCCACGTCCACCCCGACTTCCAGGGCCGGGGCGCGGGCCGCGCGCTGCTCACCACCATCACCGACACGGCCGACGAGCCGCGCTCGATCCTCTCCGCGATCGACACCGAGAGCCCCGCCCGCTGCCTCTACCGGTCCCTCGGCTACCGGGACCTCGCCCGCCGGGTGCACTTCCCGAGCGCCCCCCGCCCGTACGCCGTGATGGGCGCTCCGCTGCCGCTGCCCCGCCGGAACTGATTTCTCGTCCCCGGGGCCGCCCGGCTAACCTCGGGCCCATCACTTCTCCCCCGAGTCCTCGGCTCCGTTCGAGCAGGGGGACCCCCAGTCCGGCAGGAGTACGAGAACCATGGCCAACGCACCGGTCCAGCGCATGTCGAAGTTGATGGCGAAGACGCTGCGCGACGACCCGGCGGACGCCGAGGTCCTCAGCCACAAGCTCCTCGTCCGCGCGGGGTACGTGCGCCGCACCGCCGCCGGCATCTGGAGCTGGCTGCCCCTCGGCAAGAAGGTCCTCTCCAACGTCGAGCGCATCGTCCGCGAGGAGATGGACGCCATCGGCGCGCAGGAGGTCTCCCTGCCGGCCCTGCTGCCCCGCGAGCCCTACGACGCGACCGGCCGCTGGGACGAGTACGGCGCCGAGCTGTTCCGCCTCCAGGACCGCAAGGGCGGCGACTACCTCCTCGGCCCGACCCACGAGGAGATCTTCACCCTCCTGGTGAAGGACCAGGCGTCCTCCTACAAGGACCTGCCGGTCATCCTCTACCAGATCCAGAACAAGTTCCGCGACGAGGCCCGCCCCCGCGCCGGCATCCTGCGCGGCCGCGAGTTCCTGATGAAGGACTCGTACTCCTTCGACACCGAGGACGAGGGCCTCGCCCACTCCTACGCCCTGCACCGCCAGGCCTACCAGCGGGTCTTCGAGCGCCTCGGCCTCGACTACCGCATCTGCGCCGCCACGGCGGGCGCGATGGGCGGCTCGAAGTCCGAGGAGTTCCTCGCCCCGGCCGAGGCCGGCGAGGACACCTTCGCCGACTGCCCGAACTGCGACTTCGCCGCCAACACCGAGGCGGTCTCCTTCGCGCTCAAGGCCGTGGACGGCTCCGCCGTGCCCGCCGCCGAGGAGATCCCCACCCCGGACACCCCGACCATCGAGACCCTCGCGGCCTCCCTCGGCGTGCCGGCCTCCGCCACCCTGAAGAACCTCCTGGTGAAGGTCGACGGCGAGATCGTCGCCGTGGGCGTCCCCGGCGACCGCGAGGTCGACCTCGGCAAGGTCGAGGCGCACTTCGCGCCCGCCACCGTCGAGATGGTCACCGAGACCGACTTCGCCGCCCGCCCCGACCTCGTGCGCGGCTACGTCGGCCCGCAGGGCCTCGACAAGGTCACGTACGTCGCCGACCCCCGCGTGGCCCCGGGCACGGCCTGGATCACGGGCGCCAACAAGGAGCACACCCACACGAAGAACGTGGTCGCCGGGCGCGACTTCGAGGTCACCGAGTACGTCGACGTGGTCGTCGTCGAGGAGGGCGACCCCTGCCCGAAGTGCGGCACCGGCCTCAAGCTGGACCGCGCCATCGAGATCGGCCACATCTTCCAGCTCGGCCGCAAGTACGCCGACGCCCTCAAGCTCGACGTCCTCGGCCAGAACGGCAAGCCGGTCCGCGTGACCATGGGCTCGTACGGCATCGGCGTCTCGCGCGCCGTGGCCGCGCTCGCCGAGCAGACCGCCGACGACAAGGGCCTGTGCTGGCCCGCCGAGGTCGCCCCGGCCGACGTCCACGTGGTCGCCGCCGGCAAGGCCCTCCAGACCGAGCTGGCCCTGGAGGTCTCCGACAAGCTGTCCGCCGCGGGCCTGCGCGTCCTGGTCGACGACCGCGCGGGCGTCTCCCCGGGCGTCAAGTTCACCGACGCGGAGCTGATCGGCGTTCCGAAGATCCTCGTCGCGGGCCGCCGCTCCGGCGAGGGCGTCGTGGAGCTGAAGGACCGCCGCACGGGCGAGCGCGAGGAGCTGACGGTCGACGAGGCGATCGCCCGCCTGACCGCCTGATCACCGGCCGTGCGCGACGGCCCCCGCCCCACGCGTACGGGGCGGGGGCCGTCGCCGTGTCAGTCCTCCCGGGGCGGCGCGGGCGCGGGTGCGGGCTCCACCGACGTGCCCGTCAGGTCCTCGATGGCGTCCTCCGCCGCCGCCCGGCTCCTGAGGTACGCGTCGCCGAGCAGGGGCGGTATCCCCACCTCCGGGGCCCGGTGCGCCGCGCCGTGCGGCCTGTGGTCCGGGGTCGCGCGCTCCAGGAAGCGGAGCAGCTCCACCGGGAACGGCAGCACCAGCGTGGAGTTCTTCTCGGCGGCCACCGCCACCACCGTCTGCAGCAGCCGCAGCTGGAGCGCCGCCGGCTGGTCGGACATCACCGCCGCCGCCTCGGACAGCTTCTTCGACGCCTGGAGCTCCGCGTCCGCGTTGATCACCCGGGCCCGCCGCTCCCGGTCCGCCTCCGCCTGCCGGGCCATCGACCGCTTCATGGTCTCCGGCAGCGACACGTCCTTGATCTCGACCCGGTCGATGGCCACGCCCCAGCCCATCGCCGGGCTGTCGAGCATCAGCTCCAGGCCCTGGTTGAGCTTCTCCCGGTTGGACAGCAGGTCGTCGAGGTCGCTCTTGCCGATGATCGACCGCAGCGAGGTCTGCGCCATCTGCGAGACCGCGAACCGGTAGTCCTCCACCCGCACGAGCGCGTCCGCCGGGTCGACCACCTTGAAGTACACGACCGCGTCCACCCGGACCGTCACGTTGTCCCGGGTGATGCCCTCCTGCGCGGGCACCGGCATCGTGACGATCTGCATGTTCACCTTGTGCAGCCGGTCGACCACGGGGACGATCATCGTGAAGCCGGGGGAGCGCACCCGGCCGCGCAGCCGGCCGAAGCGGAAGACGACCCCGCGCTCGTACTGCTTGACCACCCGCGCCGCCGCGCCCGCGTACACCGCCGCCGCGGCGCCCGCGCCGGCCACCGCCATCAGCAGCTCTTCGATCATCACGGCCCCCTGGAGTCGGGCCGGACGCCGTGCCCGGCCGCCCGGCGAACGGTACAAAAGGGGTATTCCCCCTTAGTCCGTCCGTGAACGCGAGCCGATCCGCGGGCTGCGGTCACCCAGGGACTACAGCCAGCCCGCGAACTCCAGGAGCAGCTCCGCGTCCTGCCGCCGCCCCGCCGTCAGCGCCCGCGTCCCCGACTCCACCGCGCGGAACAGGGTCCAGCCCCGCAGCCGCTCCCGGTCCACGTCGAGCGAGTCCGCCAGCTTGTTCACCCGCCGCCGGGCCGCCGAGGCGCCCGCCGAGGCCGCCACCAGGTCCTCCACCCGGTCCCGCACCAGCCGGGCCAGGTCGTAGGCGCGCTCGCCGACCAGCGGCTCGGGCCCCACGGCCAGCCAGGGCGCCCGGTCGCCGGCCAGGACCTTGCCCTGCCGGAAGTTGCCGTGCAGGAGCACCGTCTCGGCCTCCCCGGCCACCAGCTCCTCGCGCGCCGCGAGCGCCGCCGCCGTCAGCTCGCCCGTCACCGCGTCGGAGCGGTACGGCTCCATCGCCTCCGCCTGCCGGGCCGTCCGCCCGGCCACCGACTCGAAGCCGTGGTCCGCCGGGGGCTCGACCCACAGCTTCCGCACGGCCCCGGCCGCCTCCAGGAGCGCCTTCGCCTCCGGCAGGGAGCGCAGGGACACCTCGGGGTGGAGCCGTTCGAGGAGGAGACCGTCCTCCGGGGCCCCACCGGCCCCTTCGAGCGGCCGCACCGCGCCCCAGCCGTTCCAGTGGGCGAGCGCCTCCCGCTCCCGGTCGGGCCGGGCGAACGGCGGCGCCACCTTGAGCGCGGCGGGGGAGCCGTCGGGCCGCCGGACGAGCACCACCAGGCTGCTCCGCCCGCCGGGGGCCATCACCCGCTCGGCGTCCAGGGAGTCCCGGTCGAGCGCGGTCCGCGCCTGCTCCGGAAGCCGCCCGAGCCACTCGGCCGCGAGGGTCTCCCCGTACGTCTCACCGAGCGCCCGGACGAGTCGCTGCGGCGGTTCGAAAGACATGCGTGCGCTGTTCCATTCGGTCGGGGCGGGGCTCAGGCCCGCTCGGCGAGCCCAGGAAAGGTTACGTCGCCGCCGCGCCAGCGCACGGCGCGTACCGCCGCCTCCCTCAGCGCGGCGGCCGCCTCGCGCCGGGCCGGGCCCTCGGTGGCCCGGACCAGGTCGGAGTAGACGCCGGCCACCCGGTCCTCCAGGACGGCGGCGAGCCGCACCGCGCCCGCCGGATCCGCCACCCGGAACGGCAGCTCGTACGCGGCGGCCGCCACCACCGGCGCGCCGCCGAGGTCCCGCACCGCCCGGCGCAGCACCTCCCGCCGGGCCCGGTGCGCCTCGTACGCGGCCGCGGCCTCCGCCCGGCGCTCCGCGCCGATCCGGCCGCCGACGACCCCGTACCCGTACACGGCCGCGTGCTCGGCGGCCAGGGCGGCCTGGGTGGCGTCGAGGGCGCTCACGGCCGGGCTCCTTCGGTCAGCAGGTAGGCGTGGACGGCGCCCGAGGCCGCCACCGAGGCGAGCAGCCGGGCGTACTCGGGCGGGGCGGCGAGCAGCGCGTCCGCGTGTCCCTCCGACGCGGTCCGCTCGGCCGCCGCCAGCTCCTTGAGGGCCGTCCCGGGGTCGGCCGCCACGGGTACGGGCGCGGGGGAAGCCGCCGTGGGGCGCACGGACGGGGAGGCGGAGGGCGCCGGGGGGGCCGCGGCGGGCTCCACCGGGCCCGTACCGCCCTCGCCGAGCGCCTTCACGTGCGCCGTCACCGAGCGCCGCAGCGGGGCGAGCCGGGGCGCCAGGGCGGGGTGCGCGGCGAGCACCGCGTCGTAGCGTTCGAGCAGTCCGCGCGCGGCCGTCACCGAGCGCGCCCGCAGCGCCGCCTCGGCGCGCGCCACCCGCTCGGCCTCCCGCTCGGCGGCGCCCGGCCGCCGGGGCCCCTCCCCGCCGGAGGAGGTGCAGCCCACCAGGGCCGTCGCCCCCGCGGCGGCCCCCGCCGCGAGGAGCGCGCGTCTGCCCGTCGTCGTCACGCCTTCTCCCTCGGCCGCAGTCGAAGATCCCCGTCGGTACCGGAAGATCGTTCGGATCACCGCAGGCGAGCGTACCCGCGGGCCCTGGGCGATGGACGGCAACACCCTCCCGGACCGGATACCCTTTGGTCTGACACGCGACGACACACAACAGCACACGCGGCCGAGGAGTCACCCGGATGAGCACCACCCAGAGCGACAGGCTGCGCGGACTCGTCGAGCCGCTCGTCCGCGCGAAGGACCTGGATCTGGAAGAGATCGAGGTGTCCCGGGCGGGCCGCCGCGGACTGCTGCGGATCGTCGTCGACTCGGACGAGGGCGTGGAGCTGGACGCCTGTGCCGAGCTGAGCCGCGCGATCTCCGAGAAGCTGGACGAGACCGACGCGATGGGCGAGGGCGAGTACGTCCTCGAAGTCAGTTCCCCCGGCGCCGACCGCCCCCTCACCGAGCACCGCCACTACGTGCGCGCCACCGGCCGCCTCGTGCGCCTCCAGCTCGCCGAGGCGGGGGAGCTGGTCGCCCGGATCCTCGCCGTGGACGAGGACGGCCTCGACCTCGAAGTCCCGGGCGTGAAGGGGCGCAAGCCCACCGCCCGCCGGATCGGGTTCGCCGACATCTCCAAGGCGCGTGTCGAGATCGAGTTCAACCGCAAGGACAAGAAGGAAGAGGAGGCGTAGCCGTGGACATCGACGTGAAGCTTCTCAAGGGCTTGGCGCATGAGAAGGAGATCTCCTTCGACCTGCTGGTCGAGGCGATCGAGTCGGCCCTCCTCATCGCGTACCACCGCACCCCCGACGCCCGCCGCCACGCGCGCGTGGAGCTGGACCGGCACACCGGTCACGTCACCGTGTGGGCCAAGGAGGACCCCTCCGACCTGGAGGAGGGCCAGGAGCCCAAGGACTTCGACGACACCCCCTCGGACTTCGGCCGGATCGCGGCGAGCACCGCCCGCCAGGTCATCCAGCAGCGGCTGCGGGACGCCGAGAACGACGTGACCTTCGGCGAGTACGCGCGCCGCGAGGGCGACGTCGTCGCCGGTGTGGTCCAGCAGGGCAAGGACCCGAAGAACGTCCTGGTCAGGCTGGACGACAAGCTGGAGGCCATCCTTCCGGTCCAGGAGCAGGTGCCGGGCGAGGACTACACCCACGGCCTGCGCCTGCGGACGTACGTCGTCCGGGTCGCCAAGGGCGTCCGCGGCCCCTCCGTCACCCTTTCGCGCACCCACCCCAACCTGGTGAAGAAGCTCTTCGCCCTGGAGGTGCCGGAGATCGCCGACGGCTCGGTCGAGATCTCGGCCATCGCCCGCGAGGCCGGCCACCGCACCAAGATCGCCGTCCGCGCCACCCGTTCGGGCCTGAACCCCAAGGGCGCCTGCATCGGCCCGATGGGCAGCCGCGTCCGCAACGTGATGGCGGAGCTGCTCGGCGAGAAGATCGACATCGTCGACTGGTCGGACGACCCGGCCGAGATGGTGGCGAACGCGCTCTCCCCGGCCCGGGTCTCCAAGGTCGAGATCGTCGACCTGGCCGCCCGTTCGGCCCGGGTGACGGTGCCGGACTACCAGCTGTCCCTGGCGATCGGCAAGGAGGGCCAGAACGCCCGCCTGGCCGCCCGCCTCACCGGCTGGCGGATCGACATCCGTCCGGACACCGAGCAGGCGGACCAGGACGAGCGGGCCTGAGACCGTTTTTGGCCAACGACTGTTCGATTCTTGCCCCAAACGGGCGGGGTCGGTACGGGGAGGTAGACTTAATCGTGTCTGGCCGGACGCACGCCCGCGTGTGCCCTGAGCGAACCTGTGTGGGATGCCGGGAGCGAGCGGCCAAGAGCGATCTGCTGCGGATCGTGGTGAACAAGGACGAGTGCGTTCCGGATCATCGCGGTACGCTGCCCGGCCGGGGTGCGTACCTGCACCCCGCCGTGGTCTGTCTCGATCTGGCGGTCCGCCGCCGAGCGTTCCCGAGGGCCTTCAGGGTCCAGGGCCCGCTCGACACCGCGGCACTCCGCCGTCACGTCGAGCGATCGGCACAGCAGTGAAGAAGTACGGCACGGAACACCGTGCGGTCAGGTACCTCGCGAGTTGGAAGTAGGTCGAGATTGCGATGAGCACTCGATGAGTACGCGATGAGTACGCCCATGAAGTAGCGACGGTCCGGCGGTAACCGGACCTCAAAGGAGCGAAGTGGCTAAGGTCCGGGTATACGAACTCGCCAAGGAGTTCGGCGTGGAGAGCAAGGTCGTCATGGCCAAGCTCCAAGAACTCGGTGAATTCGTCCGTTCGGCGTCCTCGACGATCGAGGCGCCGGTCGTGCGCAAGTTGACTGACGCTTTGCAGGGTCCCGGCGGCAACGCCGGCAAGACCGCTGCCAAGCCCGGCGCGCCCCGCAAGGCGACGCCCACCCCCGCCGCGCCGAAGCCGGCGCAGGCCTCCCCCGCGCCGTCCCCGGCGCAGGCCGTACGTCCCGCCGCCCCGAAGCCTGGCGCGCCCACCCCGGCGCCCAAGCCCGCGGCTGCGGAGAAGCCCTCGACGCCGGCCGCTCCCGGCCCGCGTCCCACCCCGGGTCCGAAGCCCGCGGCCGCGCCGAAGCCGGCGCCGGCCTCCCCGGCTCCGACCACCCCGGAGTTCACCGCGCCTCCGGCGGCCCCCGCCGCCGGTCAGCAGCGTCCCGCCGGCGCGACCCCGGGCCCCCGCCCGGCCGCCCGTCCGGGCCAGCAGGCGCCCCGCCCGCAGGGCCAGGGCGCGCCGCGCCCCGGCGGCCAGCAGGCCCCCCGTCCGGGCGGTGCCCGTCCGGCCGGTCCCCGTCCGGGCAACAACCCGTTCACCTCGGGCGGCTCCACCGGCATGGCGCGCCCGCAGGCGCCCCGTCCCGGTGGCGGTGCCCCGCGTCCCGGCGGCCCCGGTGCCGCTCCGGGCGCTCCGCGTCCGCAGGGCGGCCCCGGCGGCGCCCCGCGTCCGCAGGGTCAGGGCGGTGCCCGTCCGACTCCGGGCGGCATGCCCCGTCCGCAGGCTCCCCGTCCGGGCGGCGCGCCCGGCGGCAACCGTCCGAACCCGGGCATGATGCCGCAGCGTCCCGCTGCCGGCCCGCGTCCCGGCCCCGGCGGCCGTGGTCCCGGTGGCCCCGGCGGTCGTCCGGGCGGTCCCGGTGGTGGCGGCGGCGGTCGTCCCGGCTTCGCCGGTCGTCCGGCCGGTCCCGGCGGTGGCGGCGGCGGCTTCACCGGCCGTCCCGGTGGTCCCGGTGGCGGCGGCGGTCGTCCGGGTGGTCCCGGCGGTGGCGGCGGCGGCTTCGGCGGTCGTCCCGGCGGCTTCGGCGGCCGTCCCGGTGGCCCGGGTGGCCGTGGTGGCACGCAGGGCGCCTTCGGCCGTCCCGGCGGTCCCGCGCGTCGCGGTCGCAAGTCGAAGCGTCAGAGGCGCCAGGAGTACGAGGCCATGCAGGCCCCGTCCGTGGGCGGCGTGATGCTTCCCCGCGGTGGCGGCGAGGTCATTCGCCTGTCGCGCGGTGCCTCCCTCACCGACTTCGCCGAGAAGATCGGCGCCAACCCGGCGTCGCTCGTCGCGGTGATGATGAACCTCGGCGAGATGGTCACGGCCACGCAGTCGGTCTCCGACGACACGCTGCAGATGCTCGGCGACGAGATGAACTACACCGTTCAGATCGTCAGCCCCGAGGAGGAGGACCGCGAGCTCCTCGAGTCCTTCGACATCGAGTTCGGCGAGGACGAGGGCGGCGAAGAGGCCCTGGTCTCCCGTCCGCCGGTCGTCACCGTCATGGGTCACGTCGACCACGGAAAGACCCGACTGCTCGACGCGATCCGCAAGACGAACGTCGTCGCGGGCGAGGCCGGTGGCATCACCCAGCACATCGGTGCCTACCAGGTGGGCACCGAGGTCAACGGCGAAGAGCGTCGGATCACCTTCATCGACACCCCGGGTCACGAGGCGTTCACCGCCATGCGTGCCCGTGGTGCGAAGTCGACCGACATCGCGATCCTCGTGGTCGCGGCCAACGACGGCGTCATGCCGCAGACGATCGAGGCGCTCAACCACGCCAAGGCCGCCGGCGTCCCGATCGTCGTCGCGGTCAACAAGATCGACGTCGAGGGTGCCGACCCGACCAAGGTCCGCGGCCAGCTGACCGAGTTCGGTCTGGTGGCCGAGGAGTACGGCGGCGACACGATGTTCGTCGACATCTCCGCCAAGCAGGGTCTGCACATCGACTCCCTGCTCGAGGCCGTCGTCCTCACCGCCGACGCCTCGCTCGACCTGCGGGCCAACCCGAACCAGGACGCGCAGGGCATCGCGATCGAGTCCCACCTCGACCGCGGCCGCGGTGCGGTCTCGACCGTCCTGGTCCAGCGCGGAACGCTGCGCATCGGCGACACCGTGGTGGTCGGCGACGCGTACGGCCGCGTCCGGGCGATGCTCGACGACAAGGGCAACAACGTCGAGGAGGCGACCCCGTCGACTCCCGTCCTGGTGCTCGGTCTCACCAACGTGCCGGGTGCCGGCGACAACCTCCTGGTCGTCGACGAGGACCGTACGGCGCGTCAGATCGCCGAGAAGCGCGCTGCGCGCGAGCGCAACGCCGCCTTCGCCAAGCGCGTCCGCCGGGTGTCCCTCGAGGACCTCGACAAGGTGCTCAAGGCCGGTCTCGTCCAGGAACTCAACCTCATCATCAAGGGCGACGCGTCCGGTGCGGTCGAGGCCCTGGAGGCCTCGCTGCTCCAGCTCGACGTCGGCGAAGAGGTCGACATCCGCGTCCTGCACCGCGGTGTGGGTGCGGTCACGGAGTCGGACATCGACCTGGCCATGGGCTCCGACGCCATCGTCATCGGCTACAACGTCCGTGCGGCCGGCCGTGCCGCGCAGATGGCGGAGCGCGAGGGCGTCGACGTCCGGTACTACTCGGTCATCTACCAGGCGATCGAGGAGATCGAGGCGGCGCTCAAGGGCCTCCTCAAGCCGGAGTACGAAGAGGTCGAGCTCGGCACGGCGGAGATCCGCGAGGTCTTCCGCTCGTCCAAGCTGGGCAACATCGCCGGTGTCCTCATCCGTTCGGGCGAGGTCAAGCGCAACACCAAGGCGCGCCTCGTCCGCGACGGCAAGGTCATCGCCGAGGACCTCACGATCCACGGTCTGCGCCGCTTCAAGGACGACGTCACCGAGATCCGCGAAGGCTTCGAGGGTGGTATCAACCTCGGAAACTTCAACGACATCAAGATCGACGACGTCATCGCGACGTACGAGATGCGCGAGAAGCCGCGCGCCTGATCGCGTCCGATCGCAGCAGTGAGCAGGGGCCGGTCGGCGGAACTTATTCCGTCGATCGGCCCCGGCCGTTGCGTGTACGGTTCCTGGTGTACCCGCCCTCTGGTGGGCGGGGCCACTGACCCCGAACCGGCGGGACATCCGGACACACATGTACGTGGGGACACTGTCCTTCGATCTGCTCCTCGGCGACGTGCGCTCGCTGAAGGAGAAGCGCTCCGTCGTCAGGCCGATCGTCGCCGAACTCCAGCGCAAGTTCGCGGTGAGCGCGGCGGAGGTCGGCGGCCAGGACCTCCACCGGCGGGCCGAGATCGGCGTCGCGATGGTGACGGGGGACCCGGGACACCTCAGCGACGTGCTGGACCGGTGCGAGCGGCTCGTCGCCGCCCGGCCGGAGGTGGAGCTGCTGTCGGTGCGCCGCAGGCTCCACACTGATGAAGACTGATCGAGCAAGGCGAAGAAGGAGAAGGACCAGTGGCCGACAACGCGCGGGCGAAGAAGCTGGCGGACCTCATCCGGGAGGTGGTCGCCGAGAAGCTGCAGCGCGGCATCAAGGACCCCCGCCTGGGTACGCACGTGACCATCACGGACACCCGCGTCACCGGTGACCTGCGGGAGGCCACGGTCTTCTACACGGTCTACGGCGACGACGAGGAGCGCGCGAGCGCCGCGGCCGGCCTGGAGAGCGCCAAGGGCATCCTCCGCTCGGCCGTGGGCCGGGCGGCGGGGACCAAGTTCACCCCGACGCTGACCTTCGTGGCCGACGCCCTCCCGGAGAACGCCCGCACCATCGAGGACCTCCTCGACAAGGCGCGCGCCTCCGACGCCCAGGTGCGGGAGGCCTCCTCGGGCGCCTCCTTCGCGGGCGAAGCCGACCCGTACAAGAAGCCGGGCGAGGACGACACCGCCGAATGAGCGACAAGACCCCCACGCCCGACGGCCTTGTCATCGTCGACAAGCCGTCGGGCTTCACTTCGCACGACGTCGTGGCCAAGATGCGCGGGATCGCGAAGACCCGCCGCGTCGGCCACGCCGGAACGCTCGACCCCATGGCCACGGGCGTCCTCGTCCTCGGCGTGGAGCGGGCGACCAAGCTCCTCGGTCACCTCGCGCTGACCGAGAAGGAGTACCTGGGCACCGTCCGCCTGGGCCAGACCACGATCACCGACGACGCCGAGGGCGAGATCACGGCGTCGGTCGACGCTTCGAAGGTCACCCGCGAGCAGATCGACGCCGGTGTGGCGGAGCTGACCGGCGCCATCATGCAGGTGCCGTCGAAGGTCTCCGCGATCAAGATCGACGGCAAGCGCTCGTACGCGCGCGTGCGCGGCGGCGAGGAGTTCGAGATCCCGGCCCGCCCGGTCACCGTCTCCTCCTTCCGGGTGTACGACGTCCGCGAGGCGGTCGCCGAGGACGGCACCCCCGTGGTCGACCTGGTCGTCTCGGTGGTCTGCTCCTCCGGCACGTACATCCGCGCCCTCGCCCGCGACCTGGGCGCCGGGCTCGGCGTGGGCGGCCACCTGACCGCGCTGCGCCGCACCCGGGTCGGCCCGTACAAGCTGGACTCGGCCAGGACCCTGGAGCGGCTCCAGGAGGAGCTGACGGTCATGCCGGTCGCGGACGCGGCCGCGGCGGCGTTCCCCCGCTGGGACGTCGACGAGAAGCGCGCCCGGCTGCTGCTCAACGGCGTCCGCCTGGAGATGCCGGAGTACCCGAAGGGCCCCGTCGCGGTCTTCGGGCCGGAGGGGAAGCTGCTCGCGCTGGTCGAGGACCAGCGGGGCAAGGCGAAGAGCCTCGCGGTCTTCGGCTGAGGGCCGGCGGAACGGGAACGATCCCATGAGTGGGGGGGGGGGGGCGGGGGGGCGACGCCCCCCCCCAGGAAAACACACCCCCACCCCCAACACGAAGAAAACACACTAAAAAAAACACCACAGGAGGGGGGCTGGGGA
>NZ_JBSHHY010000016.1:123796-168634 GCF_053618675.1 Streptomyces sp. NPDC055632
CGCCCGCCCCCGGCCGCGGGGGACCCCTCCCCCCCCCGCCTCCCGGGCGGGCCGCCCGCCTCATCTTAACACCCCACGTGCGGGGGCGGCCCGCCGCCCCCCCCCCCCCCCCCCACTCTGGTTCCCCCACCCGGACCCTGTCCCGGAAAGTCACGGAGATTCACTCCACCGGGGAGGCGCTCGGAGCAGAAGGGGGAGTGAGAGGGGGCGCGTTCCCCTCCGTGCGCCGTCGCCCGATCACCGGCCGCCTACCGTCGTCACCATGGGACGCGGGGACCTGGCGACGCTGGTGCGGATCTGCGATCCGGCGGGCCGGACGCGCGGCACCGGATTCCTCGCCGACCACCACGGGACGGTCGTCACCAGCCACGAAGCCGTCGACGGGCTCAGCCGCGTGCTGCTGCGCGCGCCCGACGACCGCAGCTGGCTCGCCGAGGCCGGGGCCGTCACCCCCCTGCCCGAGAGCGGGCTCGCCCTCGTCCGCAGCGAAGGACTCGGCGTCCGCCCCCTGCCGCTCGCCACCCGCCCCGAGATCGAACCCGGCACCTACGTCCGGATCGAGGCCCACGGCTGGCGCGAGGCGCGCGTCCTCGGTCCCGCCACCGTCACGTACACCGCCGCCGACCGCTTCCACGACCTCGACGAGGCCCTCGCACTCGCCATCGGCACCGAGGGCGCCGAGGCGCTCCGGCGCGGCGGCCGGGCCGCGGGGAGCCCCGTCCTCGACACCGCCACCGGCACCGTCCTCGCCGTCCTCGGCACCGCCCTCCACGGCGGCCGCAGGGCCGCCGGATACGCGGTCCCGCTCCGGCCCGAGGGCCCGCTCACCGAGCTGCTGCGGCGCAACGCCGCCACCGTCCCCGCCTACGGCCCCGACCTCAACCTCGCCGGGATCCTGGAGCTCACCGCCACCTCCACCGGCCCCGTGCGGGACCCCGGGCCCTGGCCCGAACCCGTCGAGCGCGCCGGGTGCGTCCGCGAACTCGACCGCTTCGCCGCCGGGGACGCCCCCGTCCTCGCCCTGGTCGGCACCCCCGGCAGCGGCCGCACCACCGCCCTCGCCGCGCTCTGCGCCCGCCGCGCCCGGGGCGAGGCCCCGGCCCCCACCGTCCGGCTGCGCGGCGCCGACCTGCGCGCCGAGGACCACTCCCTCGCCGACGCCGTCGGCCGCGCCCTGGACCGGGCCGGGCGCATCGTCACCGCCTCCGGCGCCCTCGGCGACACCACCACCGCCACCCCCGAGCGGGCCGCCGCCCTCGCCCGGGAGGCCGGCCGGCCGCTCCTCGTCGTCCTCGACGGCCCCGAGGAGATGCCCCCGCTCCTCGCCCACCGGCTCCCCGCCTGGACCGCGGCCACCGAGCGGTGGCTCCGCGCCCACGGGGTCCGGCTCGCCACCGCCTGCCGCCCCGAGCACTGGGAGCGGGCCGGCGCCCTCTACGGCCCGGAGGCCCCGCACCGCCCCGCGGCCGGGGACGACGGGAGCGGGCTCCCCCCGGCCGTCGTCCTCGGCCCGTACACCGAGGCGGAGGCGCGGGCCGTGCGCGAGGGGTACGGGCTCCGGGAGACGGACCTCGCCGAGGCGGACGCCCGGCACCCGCTCGCCCTGCGGCTGCTCGCCGAGGTCCGCGCCGCGCTGCCCGGCGAGGTGCCGGGCCGGCCCTGCCGCGAGGAGGTCTTCACCGCCCACCTCGACCTGATGTGCCTGCGGACCGCCGTCCGGATCGCCGCCGGGACCCGGCCCCTGGTCCGGGGGACCGCCGTCCGCCGGCTCGCCGCGCGCGTGACCGGCCGGGTCCACGAGGCGGCCCGCCGCTGCCTCGGCCCCGGCCACGGCGTCCTCGACCGGGCCTCCTTCGAGGAGCTGTTCCCCTGGCGGGAGGGCTGGGCCCCGGCCGTCCTCACCGAGGGCCTCCTCGTCCCGGCGGGCTCCGGCTACCGCTTCGCCCACGAGGAGCTCGCCGACTGGCTCCAGGCCGCCCACCTGGACCTGGACACGGCCCTCCACGCCCTGGTCCACGCCCACCACGAGGACCGGACGCCGGCCGCGTCCCCGGAGGCCCCCGGCCCGGTGCCGGGTCCCGCGCCCGGGAGCACCGGCCCGGGGGCCTCCGGGCCCCTCGCGCACCCGGGCGCCCCCGGTGGCACGGAAGCGGGCCCCCGGCCCCTCACCGGGGCGAACGGCCCCGACCTCCCCGCGAGCTCCGGCTCCCCCGTGGACCCGGACGTGCCCGGGCCCCGCACGGCCCCGGACGCCTCCGGACCGCCCCCGCGCCCCGGCACCCCCGCCCCCGTCGTACCCCCGGCCGTCCTTCCCGGTCCGGCCGGCGGGGAGTCCCGGGCCGCCGGGGCTCCCGAGGCGCCGCCCGTGCCCCGGCACCGGATCGGGCCCGTGCTCCAGGCGCTGCTGCTCGAACACCGGGAGCGGGGGGCGGGCGGGTCCGTGCCGCGGCTCGCCGGGCTCGTCGAGGCGCTCGCCCGGTTCACGGACGCCGGGAAGGACGGGGACGGGGCCTGGTGGGCCGCGCGGCTGCTCGGGGAGAGCCTGCGGCGGATCCCGGACCCCCGGCCCTGCCTGCCCGTCCTGCGGCTGCTCGCCGACCGGATCGGCGCCCGCCCGGGGCGGCACCCCGCCCTCGCCGCCTTCGGACCCGCGTTCTGGCGGGGCCTCGCGGTCGGGGAGGACGAGCGGATCGACCTGCTGCGGCGGCTCGTCACCGCCGACCCGCCGGGCGGGGACCGCTGGTTCGGCACGGTCGCGGAGCTGCTCGCCGCCGACCCCCGGGGCGTCCAGCCGCTCCTGTGCCGCTGGTTCGGCGACGCCCGCCCGCTGCCCGCCGCCCCGCACGCCACCGTCGCCACCGCCGCCCAGGCCCTCCTGCACGCCCACCGGGACCTCGCCGTCGACGACCTGTGCGAGGCGCTCGTCGCCACCGCCCACCCCCTCGCCGAGGGCCTCCTCGCCGCGCTCGCCCGGGACGAGACCTCCGCCCTCTGCCGGGCCGTCGACCGCTGGGCCCACGACGACGGGCGCCCGGAGCGGCGTGCCGCGGCCGCCGCGTACGGACACCTGGCCGCCGGCCGCGCCACCGCCCCCGCCGACCGCGAGCTCCTGCGCTACGCCGCCCTCGCCCTCCTCGCCCGCCCCGCCGACCGGGACCTGCACGGCGCCGCCCTCGGCCTCCTGGTCCGCGACCCCGAGTCCCGCGCCCGGCACCTGCCCCGCGCCGCGACCGAGCCCGGCGTCCCCGTCGACGCCCTCGTCGCGGCCCTCGCCACCCACCCCGGGGAGGCCCTCGACGCCCTCCGGACCCGCCTGGACGCCCCCGGCGGGGACCCGGCCGCGATCCTGGAGGCCCTCGCCGGGATCGACACGCCCGCCCTCGCCCGCCGCGCCGCCGCCCTCGTCCGCGACCACGCCCTCCTCCACCCCGGGGACGCCCCGCACGTGGCCGCCTTCGTGGACCGGCGCCTCGAAGCCGGACCCGAGGCCGGGGCCGTGCTGTTCCCGCTGGTCGGCGATCTGGTCCGGAGCCGGTCCGTCCCGCTCCGCCGCGCCCTCGCCCCCGTGCTCGCCGCACCCGGCACCGGCGCCTCCCGCCACCTGCGGGCCGAGCTGCTCGACGTACTCCTGGAGCACGAGCGGTACGGGGCCGAGGCCGGGGACTCCTCCGTCGTGGAGGCCCTCGTGACGGCCGCCGCCGAGCGGGCGGAGGAGCGCAGCGAGCCCCGCACCCGGCAGCTCACCCACCGGGCCGGACTGCTGTGCGTCCGCACCTCCGAGGGCGCCGCGCGGCTCGACCGGCTCCTCGCCGCCCTCGTCCGCGAGCGGCCCGTCTTCACCGAACTCCTCGGCGGCTGGATCGTCGCCGCCCCCGGCGACTGGGCGCCGCTCCTCGGCATCGAGACCCTCGACGCGCTGCGCTTCCCCGGCACTTCCATGCCGATGCGTGCCGACGGGCGTGGGCATGGCAGTCTTAGACCTGCGTAATCGGCGAACAGGCGGACGAGGAGCGGTCACAGTGCAGCGCTGGCGTGGCTTGGAGGACATTCCCCAGGACTGGGGGCGCAGCGTCGTCACCATCGGCTCCTACGACGGTGTGCACCGCGGGCACCAGCTGATCGTCGGGCGGGCCGTCGAGCGCGCCCGCGAGCTCGGCGTCCCCTCCGTCGTGGTCACCTTCGACCCGCACCCCTCCGAGGTCGTGCGCCCCGGCAGCCACCCGCCGCTGCTCGCCCCGCACCACCGGCGCGCCGAGCTGATGGCCGGCCTCGGCGTGGACGCGGTGCTCGTGCTGCCGTTCACCGCCGAGTTCTCCCAGCTCTCCCCGGCCGACTTCATCGTCAAGGTGCTCGTCGACAAGCTGCACGCCAGGGCCGTCATCGAGGGCCCCAACTTCCGCTTCGGCCACCGGGCCGCCGGGAACGTCGCCTTCCTCGCCGAGCTCGGCACCACCTACGACTACGAGGTCGAGGTCGTCGACCTGTACGTCAGCGGCAGCGCGGGCGGCGGCCAGCCCTTCTCCTCCACCCTCACCCGCCGTCTGGTCGCCGAGGGCGACATGGCCGGGGCCGCCGAGATCCTCGGCCGCCCGCACCGCGTCGAGGGCGTCGTGGTCCGCGGCGCCCAGCGCGGCCGCGAACTCGGCTTCCCGACCGCCAACGTCGAGACCCTGCCGCACACCGCGATCCCGGCGGACGGCGTCTACGCGGGCTGGCTGACCGCCGCCGGCGAGCGGATGCCGGCGGCCATCTCGGTCGGCACCAACCCGCAGTTCGACGGCACCGAGCGGACCGTCGAGGCGTACGCGATCGACCGCGAGGGCCTCGACCTGTACGGGCTCCACGTGGCCGTCGACTTCCTGGCGTACGTGCGCGGGATGCTGCGCTTCGACACCCTGGAAGACCTGCTCCGGGCGATGGCGGGCGATGTGAAGCGCTGCCGCGAGCTGACCGAGGAGTACGACCGGGAGCACCCGGAGCAGGTCTGATCCGTCGGGGCCGAGGCACCCGGAGCGGGTCCGGCCCGCCGTGGCCGAGGCGCCCGGACCGGGTCCGGCCCGCTGGGTCCGGAGCCCCGGCCCGGGTCAGTCCGCCTTCCCGCTCCCCACCCAGTGGCAGGCCACCGCGCCCGCCCCGCCGCCGGGCAGGACCGGCAGGTCCTCGCCCCGGCACCGGTCCGCGACCGCCGCCGCCGCGCCCGAGGCGAGGACCTGGCAGCGGGCGTGGAAGCGGCACCCGGAGGGGATCCGGGACGGGTCCGGGGGCTCGCCCGTCAGCACCACCGGCGGCCCCTCGGACTCCGGGAGCACCGAGAGCAGCGCCCGCGTGTAGGGGTGCCGCGGGTTCGTCAGGACGGTCTCCACCGGGCCCGTCTCCACGACCCGGCCCAGGTACATCACCGCCACCCGGTCCGCGATGTTCCACGCGAGCCCCAGGTCGTGCGTCACCACCAGGGCCGACAGGCCCAGTTCGTCGCGCAGCCGCAGCAGCAGCGCCAGGATCTCGCCCCGCACGGACGCGTCCAGGGAGGCCACCGGCTCGTCCGCGACGATCAGTTCGGGCTCCAGGACCAGCGCGCCCGCGATGACCACCCGCTGCCGCTGCCCGCCGGACAGCTCGTGCGGGTAGCGCAGGAAGAAGCGCTCCGGCGGGCGCAGTCCGGCCCGCGCGAGGGCCCCGGCGACGGCGGCCCGCTCGTCCCCCGCGTACCCGTGGATCCGCAGCCCCTCCGCCACCGCGTCGTACACGGTGTGCCGGGGGTTCAGCGAACCGCTCGGGTCCTGGAGGACGAGCTGCGCCCGCTTCCGGTAGGACTTCAGTGCCCCGGAGGAGTACGCGAGCGGCTCCCCGTCGAAGGCGACCGTGCCCGACGTGGGCCGGACCAGGCCGAGCAGCGAGCGGGCCAGGGTCGTCTTGCCGCAGCCCGACTCCCCGACGAGCGCCACGATCTCGCCCGCGCCGACGTCCAGGTCCACGCCGTCCACCGCCCGGGCGGGCGGCGCGCCGCGGCGTCCGGGGAAGACCACGCGCAGGTCCCGGGCCGAGAGCAGCGACCCGGTCGCCGTCCCCGTCTCCGGGCGCGCGGAGGTGTCCGTACTCATGAAGCGCTCCCCACGTGCACGCAGGCGGCCCGGCGCCCCGCGCCCGCCTCCCGCAGTTCCAGGTCCAGTTCCCCGCAGACGTCCACCGCCACCGGGCAGCGCGGGTGGAAGGCGCAGCCGCCCGGCAGGTCGGCCGGGTCCGGCGGATCGCCCGGCAGACCGCGCGGCGCCCGCCGGGAGGCGGGGTCGCCGATGCGCGGGAACGCCGAGGACAGCGCCCGCCCGTAGGGGTGCGCGGCCGCCTCGTACACCTCCCGCGCCGGACCCTCCTCGACGACCCGGCCCGCGTACATCACGGCGAGCCGGTCGCAGGTGTCGGCGAGGACCGCCAGGTCGTGGCTGATCATCAGGAGGCTGATCGACTGCTCGGCGACCAGGCCCTCGATCAGGCGCAGGATCTGCGCCTGGATCATCACGTCCAGGGCGGTCGTCGGCTCGTCCGCGACGATCAGCCGCGGATCGCAGGCGAGCGCCATCGCGATCATCACGCGCTGCCGCTGCCCGCCGGACAGCTCGTGCGGATACGCGCCGGCGCGGGCGGCGGGCAGCCCGACGTGTTCGAGGAGTTCCCCGGCCCGCTTGCGGGCCGCCGCCGGGGTCGCCCGGCCGTGCACGAGCAGCGGCTCCGCGATCTGGTCCCCGATCCGGTGCACCGCGTTCAGCGAGTGCATCGCGCCCTGGAAGACGATCGACGCGCCCGCCCAGCGCACGGCCCGCAGCCGTCCCCACGACATCGCGAGGACGTCCTCGCCGTCGAGCAGGATCTCGCCCTCCAGACGTGCCGACGCCGGGAGCAGCCGGAGCAGCGCGAGCGCGAGCGTGGACTTGCCGCAGCCGGACTCGCCGGCCACGCCCAGTTTGGTCCCCGCCTCCAGGGTCAGGTCGACCCCGCGCACGGCGGGCACGGCCGCCGCGCCCGACCCGTACGTCACCCTGAGGTCCCGTACTTCCAGGAGGCTCATCGCCCCACCCCCAGCTTCGGGTTGAGCACGGACTCGACGGCCCGGCCGCACAGTGTGAAGGCCAGCGCCACCAGCGCGATCGCGATTCCGGGCGGGGCCAGGTACCACCAGTGCCCGGAGGAGACCGCGCCGGCCTCCCGGGCGTCCTGGAGCATCCCGCCCCAGGAGACCACCGTCGGGTCGCCCAGGCCGAGGAAGGCGAGGGTGGCCTCGGTGAGGATGGCGGTCGAGATGCCGAGCGTGGTCTGCGCGAGGACCAGCGGCATCACGTTCGGCAGCACGTGCCGGGTCATGACGTGCCCGTGGCCGCCGCCGAGCGCGGTCGCCCGCTCGATGTACGGACGCGACTCCACCGCGATGGTCTGCGCCCGCACCAGACGGGCGGTGGTCGGCCACGAGGTCACCCCGATCGCGAGGACCACCGTCCACATCGAGCGGGACATCACGGTGGCGAGCACGATCGCGAGGACGAGCGTCGGCATCACCAGGAACCAGTCGGTGATCCGCATGACGACGGTCGAGAACCAGCCGCCGTAGTGCCCGGCGACGATCCCGACCAGGGTGCCGATGGCGACCGAGAGGGCCGCCGCGAGCAGACCGACGAGCAGCGAGATCCGCGCCCCCCAGACCAGCAGCCCGAGCAGCGAGCGCCCGAACTGGTCGGTGCCGAGCGGGAACTCGGCGCTCGGGGACTCCAGGGCCGTGCCCGGCGCCTCCGTCACCGACTGCACGTCGGCGCCGACGAGCAGCGGGGCGGCGAGCGCGAGCAGGGCGATCAGGACGAGCCCGGCGAGGCCGTACAGACCGGCGCGGTGGGTGCGGTACCGCTTCCAGAAGCGGACCGCCGAGGCCTTGCGGCGCTGCCGGGCGAGGGAGGCCGCCGAGGGCGGCTTCCGCGCGGGTTCGGGGGCGGATTTCCCCGGGGGCTCCGGGGCGGGTTCCGGCGCGGGCGTCGTGGAGGTCGTGGAGGAGGTCATCGGCCCACCCGGGGGTCGAGCAGCGGATAGAGCAGGTCGGCGAGCAGGTTCATCAGGATCATCGCTCCGGCGAAGACCACGAACAGGCCCTGCACCAGCGGCAGGTCGGGCACGCTGAGCGCCTGGTAGAAGAGCCCGCCGAGCCCCGGCCAGGAGAACACCGTCTCCACCAGGATCGAACCGGCCGCCACGTGGCCCAGGTTGATGAAGATCATCGTCACGGTCGGCAGGAGCGCGTTCGGCACCGCGTGCCGGCGGCGCACGGCGTCGTCGCGCAGCCCCTTCGCCCGCGCCGTCGTCAGGTAGTCGCCGCCCATCTCGTCCAGGAGCGAGGAGCGCATCACGAGCAGCGTCTGCGCGTAGCCGACCGCCACCAGGGTCACCACCGGCAGGACCAGGTGGTGGGCGACGTCCAGGACGTACGCGAGACCGGTCTCGCCCGTGCCCGACTCCATGCCGCCGGTCGGGAAGAGCCCGGGGACCGGGCCCGCGCCGACGGAGAAGACGATGATGAGGAGCAGGCCGAGCCAGAAGGACGGCACCGACCACAGGGTCAGCGCGATTCCCGTGTTCAGCCTGTCCCCGAGGCCGCCGTGGCGCCAGGCCGAGCGGGTGCCGAGCCACAGCCCGAGCGCCGAGTAGATCACCACGGCGACCCCGGTGAGCAGCAGCGTCGCCGGCAGCTTCTCCCAGATCAGCTCCCCGACGGGGGCGCGGAACTGGAACGAGGTGCCGAGGTCGCCGGTCAGGGCCTTCGCGCAGTAGTCGGTGAACTGCTGCCAGAGCGGCAGGTCGAGCCCGAACTGGCGCCTCAACGTGGCCAGTTGCTCGGCCGACGTGGGCATGCCGTGGGTCATCGCCTTCACCGGGTCGCCGGGGATGATCCGGAACAGGAAGAAGCTGGTGACGAGCACGGCGAAGAGCGAGACGAGCGCGCCGCCCAGCTTCCCCGCCGCGTGGCGGAGGTAGCCGGAGGAGGCGCCGGTGCGGGGTGCGCCGTCCGTGGCGCGGGCCTGGTCGGCCCGCACCACGTCGGCGGGGGTGCTGGTCGTCGTCACGGACTACTCGCGGTCGTCGGCGGTGGACCGGCGGCGCAGGCCGAGGACGACGCCGAGACCGACCACGACCACCACGGCCGCGCCGATCCCGACGATCACCCCGGTGGAGGAGCCGCCGCCCTCGGACCCGCCGGAGGCCGAGGCGGTCGGCACGGCCGACCACCAGCTCCAGTAGCCGTCCTGGCCCCACAGGTTCCCGGCGGCCTCGGGCATGGTCGTGATGGACGCGATCTGGTCCGTGCGGTACGCCTCCAGGGCGTTCGGATAGGCCATGACGTTCATGTACCCCGTGTCGTACAGGCGGGACTGCATCCGCTTCACCAGATCCGCCCGCTTGGCGGCGTCGTACTCCACCGCCTGCTGCGCGTAGAGCCCGTCGAACTCCTGGTCGCAGATGAAGTTGTCGGTGGCCCCGCTGTCCTTCGGGGTGGCCGGGAGGGCGCCGCAGGTGTGGATGGAGAGGACGTAGTCCGGGTCGGGGTTGACCGACCAGCCGTCGAACGCGAGGTCGTAGTCGCCCTTCACCCACGGGTCCGAGACGCTGTCCAGACACTCGACCTTCAGGCCGACGCCGAGCTCGCCCCACCACTCCTGGAGGTACTTGCCGACCGCCTTGTCGTTCGGGTCGGTGGCGTGGCACAGGATCCGGAAGTCCAGCGCCTTCCCGTCCTTGCCGACCCGCTTGCCCTCACCGTTCTTCCGGTACCCGGCGGCGTCCAGGACCCGCGCGGCCTCCTCCGGGTCGTACCTCCGCTCCTGGTCGCCGTCGGGCTTCCAGAAGTACGAGCCGAAGCGGGGCGGGATGTAGCCCTCGCCCTCGACGGCGTGGCCCTGGAAGACCTTGTCGACGAGGGTGGCGCGGTCGACCGCGAGGAAGAGCGCCTTGCGCACGGCCGGGTCGAGCAGCGCCTTGTGCCCGTTGCCGAACGCCTTCCCGTCCCGGGCCCTGGCGCCCGGGTTGGTGGCGAGGGCGAAGAAGCGGCGGCCGGGGGCGTCGTTGACCTTGATGTTCTTCTGGGTCTTCAGCGCGTCGGCCTGGGCCGGCGTCAGGTTCGGCACGAAGGACACCTCGCCCTTCTGGAGGGCGGCGACGGCGGCGTCCCCGTCCTTGTAGTACTTGAAGACCAGCTCGTCGAACTTGGGCGCGCCCCGCCAGAACTTCTTGTTCGGCTTGAGCTTGATGTACTGGTCGACCTTGTAGTCGGTGATGACGAAGGGCCCGTTGCCCACGACGGGGAACTGCTGGTCGTTGTTGAACTTCGAGAAGTCGCCGACCTTCTCCCAGACGTGCTTGGGCACGATCGGCACGTCGAGCGCGGTCATCGTCGCCTGCGGCTTCTTCAGCTTGATGACGAGCGTCTGCGGGTCGGGCGCGGTGACCTTCTCGAAGTTGGCCGTGAAGCTGCCGTTGGCGGTGGCGGCGTTCGGGTCGGTCATCATCTTGTTGAAGGTCCAGGCCGCGTCCTCGGCGGTGGCCTGCGTCCCGTCCGACCAGAGCGAGTCCCCGCGGATCGTGTACGTCCACGTCAGCTTGTCGGGCGAGGGCTTCCACGCGGTCGCCAGGCCCGGGACCGTACGGGCGTCCTTCGGGTCGTAGTTCGTCAGGTACTCGTAGGCCAGGCGGTGGATGCTCGTCGAGGTGAGCTTCTGCGCGAGGAACGGGCTCAGCGAGTCGATGCTCTGCGAGACCGCCACCGTGAGCGTGGTGCCGCCGGACTTGTCGTCCTCCGCCCGCGCGGTGCCGGGGACGACGACGAGCGAGGTGGCGGCGAGACCGGAGGCGAGCAGGATCCGGAGGGCTCTTCGGACGGGGGCGGGGCGGGGTGGAACCTTCGTGACCATGACCATGGGACGTGACCTCGCGTCGGAGTTTCTGTCGTGGATCTTGGGCTGACGGTGAGTGAAGCGAAGGTGTATCAGCGGTGGTCTGCCGTCGTCAACGATGACTCAAACCCCTTGTGGTCTGCGGGAACGCCATGAGGCCCCGTATCGGACGACCGATACGGGGCCTCATTGGTCTACTCCTGTGACGCCCTACTGTTGAGGGGCTGGCGGCGCCTGCGGAGGGGCCTGCGGCGGCGCCTGCGGGGGCAGCGGCTGCCCGGCGTGCTGCTCGGGAAGCTCCTGCGGCGGAACCTGCCCCGGAGCGGGCTGCTGCTGCCAGGCCGGGGGCATGCCGGGAGCACCCGGAGCACCCGGCTGACCGGGCTGCGGCGGGTAGGGCTGTCCGGGGTACGGCGCCTGGGGCGCGTACGGCTGACCGGGTGCCGGGTGGCCGGGCATCGGTTGGGCCGGGGCGAACCGACCGGGCATCGGGCCGGGGTCCTGTCCGGGCTGTCCGGTCTGTCCGGTCTGGCCGGGGGACGGGTACGCCTGCGGCGGGTAGGGCTGTCCGGGCTGGGGGGCCTGGGGGGCGTACGGCTGTCCGGGGGCGGGCTGCCCGGGGGCGAACTGGCCCGGCGCGGGCCGGCCGTACTGACCCGGCATCGGCTGACCGGGCTGGTCGTACTGTCCCGGCTGGCCGTACTGCCCCGGCTGACCGGGCTGGCCCGGCTGCTCCGGCTGTCCCGGCGCGAAGTGGCCGGGGACGGGCTGACCGGGCTGACCGGGCTGACCGGGGGCGAACTGACCGGGGTACGGCTGACCCGGCATCCCCTGACCCGGCATCGGCTGGCCGGGTCCCGGCTGACCCGGCATCGGCGGGGCCATGTGCGGGGGCAGCGCGCCCTGGCCGTCGCCGGTCCACAGGCCCTGCGCCTGCTGCGCCCGTACGAAGTCCTCGGCCACCATCGCCGACAGGTGGAAGTACGCCTCGCGGGTCTTCGGCCGCATCATGTCGAGGTCGACCTCGGCACCGGCCGCCAGGTGCTCGTCGAAGGGCACGACCACGACCCCGCGGCAGCGGGTCCGGAAGTGCTGCACGATGTCCTCGACCTTGATCATCTTGCCGGTCTCGCGGACGCCGGAGATGACGGTGATCGAGCGCTGCACCAGGTCCGCGTAGCCGTGCGCGGAGAGCCAGTCCAGGGTGGTCGACGCGCTGGAGGCGCCGTCCACGGAGGGCGTCGAGATGATGATGAGCTGGTCGGCGAGGTCGAGCACCCCGCGCATGGCGCTGTAGAGCAGGCCCGTGCCCGAGTCGGTCAGGATGATCGGGTACTGCTTGCCCAGGACGTCGATCGCCCGCCGGTAGTCCTCGTCGTTGAAGGTCGTCGAGACGGCCGGGTCCACGTCGTTGGCCAGGATCTCCAGACCCGAGGGCGCCTGCGAGGTGAACCGGCGGATGTCCATGTACGAGTGGAGGTACGGGATCGCCTGCACCAGGTCGCGGATGGTCGCCCCGGTCTCGCGCCGCACCCGGCGGCCCAGGGTGCCGGCGTCCGGGTTGGCGTCGATCGCCAGGATCTTGTCCTGCCGCTCGGTCGCCAGGGTCGCGCCGAGCGCGGTGGTCGTCGTGGTCTTGCCGACGCCGCCCTTGAGCGAGATGACCGCGATCCGGTAGCAGGAGAGGACCGGCGTCCGGATCAGGTCCAGCTTCCGCTGCCGCTCCGCCTCCTCCTTCTTGCCGCCGAGCTTGAAGCGGGAGGCGGCGCCGGGGGTGCGGCTGGACTTGGGCTTCTGCTTGTTGTTCCGCAGCAGCCGGTCGGAGGAGAGCTCGACGGCCGCGTTGTACCCGAGCGGGGCGCCCGGCACGGACCGCTCCCGCTGGTCGTGCGTCACGGGCGAGGGCCAGGCGCCACCGGTCCGGGGGTCGACGGGCGGCTGCGCGTCGTGCGGGGGCTGCGGCTGGGGCTGGGGAGCCTGCGGGGGTACGGCGCCGGGGTGCGGGAAGCCGTAGCCGCCCGGCTCCTGGGCCTGCGGCGGCACACCGCCGGGCTGCTGCGGGTAGCCGTAACCGGGCTGTTGCGGGTAGCCGTAACCGGGCTGCTGCGGAGGCGTACCGGGGTGCGGGAAGCCGTAGCCGCCCTGCTGCGGGGCCGGGGGCGCGGGCCGGGGCGCCTGGTGGGGCTGCGGGGCCTGCTGCGGGTAGCCGTAGCCGCCGGGCTCCTGCGCCTGCGGCGGTACGGGACCGGGCGCGGCGGACGCGGACGCGGGCGACGGCCAGGCGGCGGCGGTGGGCGGCAGCGGCGCGGCCGGGGGCACCGGCTGGGCGGACGGCTGCTGGGCGGGCACCGGCTGCGCGGGCCACTGCTGGGCGGGTCCGGGGGCGGCCGGCTGGAACGACGGGGGCAGCGGCGGCAGTCCGGGCGCGGCTCCGGCCTGCGGGGGGCCCGCGGGGGCCGGGAAGGCGCCGGGGTACGGGGCGGCCGGGCCGGGACCGAAGCCCTGCGGCGCGTCGGCGGCCGGGAGCGGCGCGGCGGGAGCGTCCGAGGGCGCGTCGGCCGGGGCCTCCGCCTCCGTCGCCGCCCTGGTCTCCGGCTCCGGCTCCGTGCCGGCTTCGGCCGGCCGGTCCTCGGGGCCCGGGGCGGCGTCGGAGGCGGCGACGGCCTCGGCCGGTTCCTCGGCGTCCCGCACGCCGTCGCCGCCGCCGCTCGTCGTGGACGAATCGGCGGCCTCGGCCTCTTCGGGACCCTCGGCGGAGGTCTCGTCTGAGCCCGCCGGGGCGTCGTCGCCCTCGGCCCGGACCGGGGCGTCGGCCGGGACCGGAGCATCAGCCGGAACCGGGGCGTCGTTCGGGCCCGCGGAGGCGTCCGTCTCCTCGGCGGCGGACGCCGCCGGGCTCTGAGCTTCCTCCGCCGCTCGTTCCGCGAACTCGCGCCGGAGCGCGGCGGGGGAGAAGCGCACGGTGGCACCGCTCTCCACGTCTCCGCCCCCGAAGGAGGAGGCGGCGGCCTCGGGCGCCGAGCCGTCGGGCGCGGAACCACCGGGCAGCGGCGCACCCGGCACGGAGGCGCTCGGCGCGGCACCGCCGGCCGTGAAGCCGTCCGGCAGCGAGCCGCCCGGCACCGGAGCCGCCGGTCCTGCGGCGGGAGGACCGGCCACGGGAGATCCGCCCACCGGGGTTCCGCCCACCGGCGCTCCACCCACCGGCGGCACCGCCGCCGACGGGATCCCCGCCGACGGGGTCCCCCCGGCCGGAGTCCCGGTCACAGGGGCGGGAACACCCGGAACGGCGGCGGGCGCGACGGGCGGCGCCGGCTCCGGTGCGACAGGAGCCGCAGGGGTCGCAGGGGTCGCAGGGATCGCAGGGATCGCGGGAGCAGCAGGGGGCACAGGAGCCGCAGGAGTCACGGGAGCCGTCGGCGAGGCCGGCGGGGCCGGGCTCCAGTGGGGTTCGAAACCGCCGCCCGCCGGGACGCCCGGCACGGGGACCGGCGCTCCGCTCGGCGGCGGGGGAGTGGCACCGCCCGCCCCCGTACCGCCCGGCGCGTTCTGCGTGTACCAGGCGGGCGGGGTGTAGTCGATGGTGAACTCACCCGTCATCTCGGCGGGATCCGCGTCGGACTGATCGTCGGCGGGTGGATTCCAACCCCCGTGGATCTCGTCGCGATCGCCGTTCACTTTGCCTCCTGGTGTGGTCGAGCACCCTTGTGCCGTCGTGGGCGGGGCCCTTCCACCCTAATCGGCGCGGGCAACCCCCGGGCAGGCCCGGCGGACCCTCCCCGCCCGCCCCCGCGGCCCGGTCCGGCCCCCAAGTGACCCGGCCGCGCCGCAGAGTGAGAACCCCCACCATGCAAAACAATGGAAAAAGGGACGTACGGGGGCGAGTTGGCGCCGCTCAGTCCATGCGGCGCGCGCCGCCCAACAATCCGGTCTCGGCGTCCGTCGCCTGTGTCATCACGAACTGGCGGTCGTCCTGGGTGCACCAGAGGGTCACCCCGTCCGCGAGCGTGGACAGCGCCCCGTACTCCTGGGGCGGCAGGTTCATGATGCGGCCGATCCGGTCCGCCTCGTCCGGGGACACCCGCTGGACCCCGACCAGGGAGGACTTCTCCAGGAGGCGGGGCGCGACCGGGCTCAGGTAGGGGAGCAGCGTCACCACCGACTGCCAGGGCGCCGACACGACACGGCCGCGCGGCGGCCGCATGCCGCAGTCGCGCACCACGACCACCGGACTGCCCGCCGACGCGCCCTGCGGCGGCACCCGGCCCACGTCGTGCAGCGTGATGCACGGCTGTCCTCCGCCCGCCGCCTGGGCGAGGGGCGTCCACGCCTGCGCGCGGCCGGTCTCGACCGCCACCCGGGCGCCCGTCGCGGCGGCCCGCAGCGCCAGGACCTGCGCGGTCCACAGGCCGCCGATGAGGGTGACGTCGTACGGGACGGGCCGGTTGATGCCGAGCACGGCGGGGCGGCCCTCGGCGTCGACGCCGATCACCACGCCGTCGTCGCCCACCGGCAGGGCCAGCGCGTCGAGTTGCTCCACGGATATGGAGTGCCGGTCGCGGCGCGGCCCGACGAGCCCGAAGCCGAACCGGGGCCGTCCGCTCCGCCCGGTGGGCCGGGGGAGGGGGGCGGCGGGGGCGGCCTGCCCGCCGTACGTACCGGAGGCGGGCTGTCCGCCGTACGTGCCGGAGGCCGACTGCGCGCCGTAGGCGCCGGGCACTCCCGGAGTGCCGGGAGCGCCCGCGGCCGGCTGCGTGCCCTGGGGCGTGGCGGTGGACATCAGCGCGCACCCCCCAGCGGAAGCGTCGCCAGGATGCCGGGCACCTGTTCCCGGTCCAGTCGCACGAGCCCCGTCCTCACCCCGCGCGCCGCGCGCTCCAGCTCGTGCCGCGCGGTCACCAGTTCCTCGTCGCTGCGCCCGGTGATCCGCACGTGTCCGGTCACCGTCACCTCCTGCCTGTCCCCGCCGCTCAGCGTCAGGCTGAACGTCGTCGCGAGCGCGGGCAGCGAGGTCAGCAGGGCCACCAGCTGCGGCATCGACGCGCCCGCGCCGCCGTTCCGGCCGCCCAACTGGGGCCAGCGGCCCACCCAGTACGTCGTGTGCCGGCGGTCGTCCACCCGCCAGGTCCTGGCGGTCTCCTGCGTCCGCCGCTCCTGTGCCCGGCCCCGGCCCGCCTGCGCGATCGCCATCGGGCTCGCGCAGCTCGACGTGGCGAGCGCCGAGGTGAGCTCCTGCTCGGTCAGCACGCTCGCCCGGAACCCGGCGCCCGCGAGCCGGCTCGCCAGCTGGTCCGCCGCGCGCACCAGGCACTTCTGCGCGCCCGTCATGCCGCCGCCGCGCGCGGCGACCGCCTCCGGGCACAGCTCGGGGTCGAGCTTGAGCGCGATCCAGGTGATCCGCACCGCGGGCGAACCCGTCTGCGCCTGGAGCGGCCCGTAGTTGCGCGCCGCCATCGACTGCGCGGGCAGGTGCGGCGCGGGCGCCGGCTGCGTGTGCTGCACGATCTGCGCCGACTCCAGCCGGACGCCGTCCACGCTCAGCACGTCCCGGACGATCCCGACCGGCAGCGGCCGTGCCGAGCGGTCCGGGCGCAGCGCCGTGCCGTCCGACTCGACCCGCAGGACCGCGGTCAGGAAGGTGCCGTCCCCGACCATGCCGACCGGACGCCGGTCGCGGTCGCTGTACGTGTGGGTCTGCAGCGCCGGGTCGCACTCCATGATCGGCGCGAACCCCGGCTCGGTGCCCTCGGGCACCGTGAACGACGAGGTCCGGCGCGTCCGGGCGCGCAGCGCGAGGAAGGTGCCGAGCCACTCGGGCAGGGAGCGCCGGTGCCGGCGCACCACGGCCAGCAGGACGAGCACGACGGCCACCACGCCCGCCGGGACGAGCAGCATCGGCTCCACGACCCAGGCGACGAGCAGCAGCGCCGCCGCCACCTCGACCAGTACGAGCTGTTGCAATCGGAACGAACCGAAATGACCGGGACGGGCCTGGAGCCTCGGCGCGACCGAGGAGCCGGACCCCGCGGGCGGGGCCGCGGACGGGGGTGCGGAGGCGGAGGCCGCGGCGGGCCGCCTCCGCGTCGCGGAAGCCATGATGGAGAATCCCCCTCAATTCGTCCCGATGACCCTGGCCCGCCAGGGCTTTGGCGGCCGGATCACCCTACCCGCCCCACGAACCCCACGGGACAGCAGGCATAGTAGGGGGCCGGTCCGACGGCCGGGGCCCGGGTGCCATCACCCCGGTCGCCCCGCGAGAAGATCGCGCCTGACGAGAATGGGGACTCATGGCATCGCGGCGGGACGAGCTCAACGCGTACACCTTTGCGAAGAAGCGCACGGTGGCGGCATTCCTCCAACCCTCTCCCTCCGGTACGGAGGAGGGGGCGCCGAGGCCGCTGCGCGCGGTCCTCCCCGGAGTGATCGTCGCCGCGCTGGTCGTCGCCGGGTTCGGCGCCTGGGGCATGTTCAAGCCCACCGCCCCCAAGGGCTGGGACGACCCCGGCACCCGCGTGATCGTCGGCAAGCAGTCGACGACCCGGTACGTCGTCCTGGAGACCGGCAAGGGCAAGGGCAGGAAGACCCTGCTCCACCCCGTCCTCAACCTCGCCTCCGCCCGGCTCCTGCTCGCTCCCGACAAGTTCCAGGTCATCCAGGTCGAGGACAAGAAGCTCGACGAGGGCAAGCCGCCGCGCGGCCCGATCCTCGGCATCCCCTACGCCCCCGACCGGCTGCCCACGGCGGACGACGCGGGGAAGGCCAAGCGGTGGGCCGTCTGCGAGCAGCCCGGCGGCGGCAAGGGCGCCGGGGTCCAGAAGGCGACCTTCCTCTTCGCCGAGCGCGACCTCAAGCGGACCGAGGGCGCCGAACGCCTCAAGGACGGGCAGGTCCTGTACGTCAAGGGCCAGAAGGGGAACACCCAGTTCCTCATCGACCACACCGGCACCAAGTACCCCGTGAAGGCCGATTCCACCGGCCTCCTCACCGCCCTCGTCGGCCTCGGCAAGGACCCGCAGCCCGTCACCGACGACTGGCTCGCCACCCTGAAGACCGGCGACGAGATCGACTTCCCGCGCCTCGACGGGCGGGTCGGGGAGTCCGCGGGCATACCCGGCAACACCCTGACCGGCACCGAGAACCGCATCGGCATGGTCCTCCTCGCCCAGACCGGCTCCGGCCCCCAGCACTACGTCGTGCTCGCCGGGAAGGTCCAGCCCGTCACCCCCTTCACCGCCTGGCTCCTCATCAACTCCCCGCAGACCGGCGTCCTCGACATGGACGGCCGGGCGACCACCGTCGACGCCTCCTCCGTCGACCCGGACCCCACCCCCTTCCACGACGGCGTCCGCTGGCCCCGCCTGAAGTCCGCCCAGGTCAACGCCGCCTCCGGCTCCGGCGCCCGCGACACCGTCTGCAGCGTCCTCACCCACGTCGACGAGAAGGGCGGGACGACCCTCACCACCTGGGCCGGCCGCGACTACCCCGCCGACATCACCGCCGGCGGCACCAGCACCTACGTCACGCCCGGCACCGGCCTCCTCTACACCCAGATCCAGGGCCGGCAGAAGGCGCCCGACGGCTCCCTCTTCCTCGTCACCGACACCGGCCTGCGGTACGCCGTCCAGGCCAACGGCGACTCCGACTCCGGCCGTTCCGAGATCGGCGCGGGGGAGCAGAAGCAGAGCGACGGGCGCCCGGAACCCAGCGACGCCCAGAAGCGTCTCGGCTACGAGAAGGTCACTCCGGTCCTCGTGCCGATGGAGTGGTCCGAGTTCCTCTCGAAGGGCCCGCGCCTCGACACCAACAGCGCGCGCCAGCCGCAGGGTTCCTAGGGGGTGGCACCGGTGACGACCACGCACCGCACGGCGGCCCTGCTCACCGCCGGCACCCTCGCCCTCCTCCTGGCGGCCCCCGCGGCCGCCGCCGCGCCCCCGCAGGACGGGCCCACCCTCGACGGCGGCGGCGAGTGCACCTTCCCCATGAAGAAGCAGATCGAGGGCACCCCCTGGCCGCTCCAGCGGGTCCTGCTCGACGAACTGTGGCAGGACACCAAGGGCAAGGGCGTCCGGATCGCCGTCATCGACACCGGGGTCGACGACGTCAACCCGCAGCTCCGCACCGCCGTCGACGCCAAGGCGGGCAAGGACTACCTCAAGCCCGACAAGAAGAACCCGAGCTCCGGCGACGAGAAGCGCGGCAAGACGGACGGCACCGTCGACGAGGTCGGCCACGGGACCAAGGTCGCCGGGATCATCGCCGCCCGTCCCCGCAAGGGCACCGGCTTCGTCGGGCTCGCCCCCGAGGCGACGATCATCCCGATCCGGCAGAACGACGAGAAGAACAGCGGCAAGACCGACACGATGGCCGAGGCCATCGACTGGGCCGTCGCGAAGAAGGCCCACGTCATCAACATCTCGCAGGACACCACCCAGGCCCTCTCGCCGGAATCCACCCTGGCCAGGGCCGTCGCGAACGCGATATCCAAGGGCGTCGTCGTCGTCGCCTCGGCGGGCAACGACGGCATGGACGGCGCCCTCAAGAACACCTATCCGGCCGCCTTCCCCGGCGTCCTCGCCGTCGCCTCCTCGGACCGCAACAACGAGCGCGCCGCCTTCTCCCAGTCCGGGACCTTCGTGGGCGTCGCCGCCCCCGGCGTCGACATCGTCTCCACCGTCCCCGGCGGCGGCCAGTGCGTCGACAACGGCACCAGCTTCTCCGCCCCGTACGTCGCCGGCGTCGCCGCCCTGCTCCGCGCCAAGTACCCGAAGTGGACCCCGGCCCAGGTCGTCGCCCGCATCGAGCAGACCGCCGTCCGCTCCGTCAACGGACACGACAACCACGTCGGTTGGGGCGTGGTGGACCCCGTACGGGCCCTCGCCGACCTCCCCGGGACGCCGCCGTCCTCGCCCACGCCCGACCCGGGCCCGCCCAAGCCGCCGGCCCCCGAGCCGGCCCGCCTGGCGCTGTCGGAGACGCCCCAGGAGCGCTCCGAACGGCTCGCCACCTACGCGTTGGGGATCGGCGGCGTCCTGGTGGCCGTGGTGGCCGGAACCGCCACCGTCATCCGTGACAGCCGCCGCCGCAAGGGGGTACACCCTTGACGGGTCCTTCGAACGGGACTTTGCAGTTGGAACTGTCGTACCAAGTAGCTAGAGTGGCCGTTGTTCTTGCGGGACGGGGGAGTTGACGTGGCTGGGCCGGACGGGAACGGCAAGAAGGACCTGGAAGTCGGAGAGGTGACGCTCCAGACATTCCAGACGCGCATGCAGAAACTGCTCGACGATCTGAAGGGCTCGCCCGCCGAGCACAAGAAGATCGGTGAGCAGAAGATCACACCGGACGCGTACGGCACGGGTTTCGCCGCCGCGACCGAACTGCACGGGGCGTACGACAAGGTGCGCACGCGGCTCGAAGAGCTGACGAAGATCTTCGGCGAGACGATCGAGGCGATGGGCATCAACGCCCAGATCGCCGACAAGGGTTACTCGGGCGTGGACGAGGAGGAGCGGCGTCGCTTCGCCGCGATCCAGAAGCACGTCGGGGACGACCACAAGAAGAACTACGGCACCGAGGGCCAGGGCGCGCCCAAGCCCGAGCAGCCGACCACACCGACGCACGGGACCGCCGACACCGGCGGATTCAGCTGACGCTACGGGGGAGGAACACACGATGTCAGGAGAGTTCGAGGGGAAGTCCCTGGACGCCCTGTACGCGATGATCGCGGCGGCCAAGCCCGAGGAGCTGTCGGGCAGCGGCACCGCCCTCGCGGCCGCGGTGCCCAAGATCCTCGCCATCGCCTCCGACCTGCGGCACTACATCAGCCGTGTGGAGTGGGAGGGCGAGGGCGGCGACGCGTTCCGCAAGTGGGGCGCGGGCATGGTCTCCGAGACCCTGGTCCTCGGCGACTTCACCAAGGTCGTATCCGACGAGATGAAGCGCGCCGGCCAGGCCCTCACCGAGGCGAAGGCCGCCGTGCCGAAGCCGGCGGGCATGTGCTTCGCGGACCCGGAGAAGGAGAAGGCCCGCCTGGAGGCCGAGAAGGGCCCGAAGCTCCAGGAGGCGATCCAGCAGCTCCAGCGCCTGTCGTCGTACTACGACACGACGCGGGACCGGCTGGCGGCGGAGCGGCAGCCGGAGTTCAAGCCGCTGAACGGCTCCCTCGACCTCGGTGAGAAGGCGTACGGTCCCGGAGGCGGTACGGGATCCTCCGGTATGGCCTCGGGCACGGGTACGGGCTCCGCCCCGGCCGGCCACTCGTCGTCCCTGCGGTCCGCCGAGCCGGGCACCGGCGGCACCGACCGGATCACGCCGCTGTCCCCGCCGACGACACCGACCTCGCCGACGACACCGACGCCGACGACGCCACCGACCACGCCACCGACCACGCCGACCCTGCCCACTCCGCCGGTCGCGCCGCCGGACAGGGCGGTGGACACCAACCTCGACTCGGTGACCGTCGCGCCGGAGGCGCCGACCCGGCCCACGGCACAGCCCCCGGTCGTGCAGCCCCCGACGACGAGCGGACCGGGGCCCGTGCTCCCGCCTCTCGCTCCGCCCCTCGTCCCGCAGACCGGGCCCCAGGGCGGTCAGCACTTCGGGCGCCCGGTCGTCCCGGGCCCGACCGCGACGGGTCCGGTCGGCCGTGCCCCCGGCCTCACGGGCCCCAGCCCGCTGGGCCCCGGTCCCCGGACCGAGGGCATCACCGGCGGCCGACAGGTCCCCGGGCGTCCCGTGGCCGGCCAGCAGATGGGGCGGATGCCCATGGGCACGGTCATCGGCGAGGAGCGCGGCGCCTCCCCGTACGGTCGCGGTGCCGCGGGCATGCACGGCCCCGGCGCGGGGATGCACGGCGGTACTCCCGTCGGCGCGCCCGGTGCGGCGGGCCGACGACTGGCGACCCAGCCGGGCGGAACCGTGGGGTCCGCCGCCGCGTCCACCACGGGTGGGCGCGCCTTCACCCCCGGTGGTACGGGACTCGTCCGCCCTCCGGCCTCGACCGGACCGGGCGAGGAGGAGCGTCGCGAGACGCGCAACCGTCCCGACTACCTGTCCGAGGACGAGGAGACGTGGACCTCGGGACAGCGCCGGATCGTCCCGCCCGTCATCGACTAGGAGCCCTTCCCTGATGTCCCTCCCCACCCGGGCCGTTCGCAGCCGAGCGGTCGGCCTGCTCGGCGCCCTGACCGCCGTCGTCGCGACGTGGACCGTCGCGGCGCCGGCGGCGCAGGCGGACGACATGCGGTCGCGCCAGTGGTACCTGGACGCGATGAAGGCGGACGAGCTGTGGAAGGTGTCGACGGGCAAGGGCGTTACGGTCGCCGTACTCGACAACGGCGTCGACTCGTCCATGGCCGAGCTGCGCGGCAAGGTGCTTCCGGGGCGCGACTTCTACGACGACAAAGGGAAGAACGGCCTGACGAACGGCGAGGACACGAGCCCTCACGGCACGAATATGGCCCTCGCCATCGCGGGCACCGGGGCGAACGGCGGCGTCAAGGGAATCGCCCCGGATGCCAAGATCCTCTCCCTGAAGGTCGCCGATGCTGTCGGGTCATACGACCTGGTGGGCTATGCGAGCCGGGCAATTCGGTACGCGGCCGACAACGGTGCCCGGGTGATCAATATCTCGATGGGCGGTGTCGAGTTCGAAGAGGGCATCCCCAAGTGGCAGGCGGCAGTGGATTACGCCCTGTCGAAGAACGTCCTGATCTTCGCGGCGTCCGGTAACGACGGGGAGGACGGGGTGTCCTATCCGGCGGCGACTCCTGGTGTCGTCGCCGTCGGAGCCCTCGACACCAAGGGAAAGATCGCCAAGTTCTCCAACTACGGCCCCCACCTCGCCCTTGCCGCCCCCGGCGTCGATGCGCCGGGCCGCTGTTCCAAGAACAAGTCCGAGTACTGCGCCTTCGAGGGCACCAGCCACGCCTCCGCCATCGCCTCCGGCGCCGCCGCCCTCATCTGGTCCGCCCACCCCGACTGGACCGCCAACCAGGTCCTCCGGGTCATGCTGGAGACCGCCGGGCACAACGGTCCCGTCCCCAGCAAGTACATCGGCTACGGCTCCGTGCGCCCCGCCCAGGTGCTCCTGGAGGGCAAGGGGAACCCCGGCGACCCGGACGTCAACCCGCTGCTCGCCGCGCGGGCGAGCAAGTCCCCCGCCCCATCCGCATCGCAGACTTCCCCCTCTCCTGACAACACGGGGGCAAGCGGCACGAGCCCGACCACGGGCCCCGGGACACCCGCGAAGGCCGGGTCGGCCACCGGGTCCGAGGAGAGCGGTCTCCCGCTCTGGGCCGTCGCCGCGAGCGCCGTCGCCGTCGTCGCCGTCCTGGGCGCCGTCGTGACGGTGGTAGTACGCAGGAGAGCGTCGACAGACGCATGAGCAAGGTCATCTCACCAACCGAGGAGCACGAATGAGCACTCCCGCCGGCGGGTTCGGACTCGCAGACGACCCGGTCGTCAAGGCCAAGAACAAGATCACGGAGACCGGTGAGGCGGTCTCCAAGCAGGCGCGTGAGCTCGCCAACATCCTGGAGACGTGCAGCGCCGGCTGGACCGGTGTCGGCGCGGTGGGCTTCAAGCAGGCCCAGACGCTCCTCAACGAGGACCACGACACCATCCGCCGTCTGCTGAACGTGCTGCTCAACGCCGTCGGCGAGACGAAGAACCTCAGCAACGCGAACGACGACGAGGTCCGTGCCGCGTTCGCCGCCGCCAACAACAGCTCCGCGCTCAACAACCTCTAAGAAAAGGGGACGAAATGTCTGTCGACAGCGCCGGCACCCGGGTACGGTACGAGAGCGTCCAGGAGATGGCGAACCGCATCCGCGCGGTCTCGCAGAACATCATCAAGGACATCCAGGAGATGGACACCGCGCTCAGGGTCGTCACCGACACCTGGGACGGTGACGCGCACCGCGAGTACGAGATCCTCCAGGGCAAGTACAAGAAGCGCGCCGAGGACATGAAGGAGCGGCTGGAGAAGGTCGCCAAGATCGTCGAGCAGGGCAAGGACAGCTACCGCTCCACCGACGTGAAGGCCTCCCGCCTCTTCACCGAGTCGTACTGAACCGCGTTCGCGCGGCGGTCCCCCGGGGACGCGCGAAGGGCCCGCTCCCTCGGGGGGAGCGGGCCCTTCCGCGTTCTCGTACGCCCTACCGCAGGTCGAACTCCCCGTCCTTGGCGCCCAGGACGAAGGCGTCCCACTCGGCCTTGGTGTACCGCAGCACGGTGTCGTGGTCGAGGGAGGAACGCATCGCGATGGCGCCGCCCGGCAGGTGGGCGATCTCCACGCGCTCCTCGTCGGGGCTCGTGCCGGGGGCTCCCTGCCACTCGACACCGCTGATGTCGAGCGCGTACAGCTCGTCCTTCTCCTGCTGGGTGCCCATCTGGCTCTGCTCCTTCGTGCGGTGGGAAAGGTGGAACGGTGCAGCGGGTTCCATCATGGACGCCCGGCGGACGCGCTGTCAGACGGAACCGGGGGATTCACTTCGCCTGCGAGGCGAAGGCCCGCGCGAGTGCGAGGACCTGCCCGCGCTCCAGCGAGGTCTTCCCGGAGTCGCCGACGGTCAGGACCAGGGCGACGTCCCCCTTGCCGCCGGAGTCGAGCCGGACCGTCACCACGTTCCCGCCCTCGCTCTGCACGGCCTCCCCGGGCTTCGCCTCGGCCCCCTTGACGGTGTACGCCTTGAGCGCGGAGAGGTCCATGCCGCCGGCGGCCTGGATGACGGGCGCCTGGAGGTACACGGCGCTCCCCTCGCCGGTGCTGCCGGTGTGGAGTTCCAGGTCCTCCCCGCCCAGGTGGTACGCGCAGCTGACGAGCGCGCCCGGCTTGCCGGCCCAGACCGACTGCGGGTCCGTCGTCCGCCCGCCCTCGGCGGTGGCGACGGGCTCACCGGCCTCGGCGCCGGCCGCCCCCGCCTCCATGCCCCGGTCCAGCTTCGCGGCCTCGGCCGCCGCGCCGGCGTCGTAGGGCAGCGGGCACGTGTCGGCCCCGTCCTTGCCGACCTTCTCAGCGGCCTCGATCACCCGGTCCACGCTCAGGGCCCCTCCGGCCTCCGACCCGCCGCTCCCGCAGCCGGCCAGGACGAGGAGGAGGACGGCGCCCGCCGCGCTCCGGACGATGTTCTTCACGTGGATCATCAGGAGGCGCTTCCGTTGAGGGGCTTCACGACGGGGTCCTTCTCCAGCGGCTCGTTCTCACAGCCGAGGAGTTCCGTGGCCTCGCGCGTCATGAGGTAGAGGAAGGAGAGCTCACTCGCCTCCCTCTGCCGGTCCACGTTCCTGCCGCGGTCCACCGTGAGTGCGGCGTCGGCGCGGAGAACGGCCTTGCGCGACGGCCCGCTCAGCTCGCCTCCCAGCTCGCACGGTGCGAAGAGCTCGGCAGCCAGCTGGCCCGCCGACCCCGTGGCACCGCTCACGTCGTAGACCTTGCCGCCCTCCGCACGCTCCTTCCCGGGCTGGTCGGCGGGAGACCACGCGAAGCCGAGAACCACGTGGTTCTCGCTGCCGTCGGGCACGAACTTGCACACGAAGGAGGGCGAGGTCGAGTTCGGGCCGCCGCTCCATTCCTTCAGGTCCTTCTTGAACCGCTCGGCGAAGCGGCCGTCCGGCGTGATGGCTTCGGCCGTGAAGTCGTCGGTCCCGAGGACTTCGCGCAGGGACTTCCCCGCGGCGGAGTCCGCCGCCGGACCGCACAACCCCTCGATCTGCGAGCCGGAGTCCCCGGAGGAGCAGGCGGTGGCGGTCAGCGCCACCACCGCCGCCACGGTCACACAGGAGAGGACCCGGGCGCGCTCAGTTGCCCAGGTGCGCCGCCGCGCCGCCGCGGCCGTCCTCGTAGGCGCCGTTCGCGGTGTCCTTCGCCGAACCGTACGCGGCATTGTTGAGGTTTCCTTCCTGCGTCTGCCAGGCGTTGTACAGACTGTTCAAGCCGTCCTTGCCCTTGGAGTAGTTCTCGCTCGAGTCCTTCTTGCCCTGCTCCTCCGCGGCGTCGGTGACGTCCTGGACCCATTCGAACTTGGCGGTGTCGACGATGGCGCCGGCGGCTGAGCCGGCGATGGGGATCTCGCCGACGACGCTGTTGACGCCGTTCCCCGCGTACTCCGCGGTCGACTCGGCCCACTTGACCTTGTCGTCCTCCTTGTCGATGTAGATGTCCGCGCCGATCCCGTTGAGGGCGCCCACCGCCAGGCCGACACCGCGCGACCGGTGGTCCCACTCGGCGCTCTGCCCGTGCTGGGCATCACCCTCGAACGGGGGAGCCTCGGCGAGCTGCTTGGCGGAGTAGGCGAGTTCGGACTCGTAGATCAGCGCGAAGGACTCGCTGTCGTCGCCGATGCCGCGCATGACACGGACGAGGCTGCCCTGACCGACCGCGATGTGGGAGTTGTCCCCTGAGCCGTGGATCGAGTCCTTGCCGGCACTGCCGCCGTAGTTCGCGTCCTCGCCGCCCAGGATCACGTGGGTGTCGGCCACGTAGTCGGCCAAGGCGTGCGCCATGGGCTTCTGGATGTTCTTGAGCTCGTCGGGCAGCTCGTCGCCGTTCATCTCGGAGTCGAGGTACTTGATCGCGCTGTGCATGACCCGCGCCTGCCCCTCGCCGTGCGCTCCGATCGGGCCCGGCTTCTCGCCCGGCTCGTGTCCCGTCGCCGCCGCCTGGATGGCGTTGCCGAGGCCCGTCGCCTTGAAGGGGTCGTCCATCTCCATGGGCGCCGAGTAGAGGGTGTTCATCACGGGGTCCGGCCACTTCCGGTCCGTGAGGAGGAACTTCAGGTGCTCGTTCTCGTTCCCGGGGGCCTTGGGGTCGAGGAAGTACTCCGCGTCCTTGGGATCCTTGCTCATGATGTTGAGCAGCCCGTCCAGCGGGTCGTGGACGATGTTCGGCCGCTGGCCGTCGAAGAAGTGCAGCCAGATGTTCGGCTTCTCCTTCTCGGCCCTGATCATGTCGCCGCCGATCTCGTTCAGGAACTCCTTGCCGTACGCCTTGGGGTCTCCCTGGTTCATCAGCGTGACGAGCATCTGGTAGCCGTTGGTCGGGCTGACGTTGCTCGCGAGGTTCTCCGTGCCGAGCTTCTTGAGCCCGTCCACGAACGGCCGGTACGCGTAACCGTTCGGGTCCTTCGTGCCGGAGGCGATCGTGTCCGCGAGGCCGGCGTTGATCGAGTTGTAGAGCTTCTTCTCGGCGTCCGAGATGCCCCGCTCGTTCGACGCCAGGTTCATCTGGTCCGCGATCTTCAGCGCGTCCTTCGCGCCGAGGCCGTCGAGATAGGCCTCGCTGAAGTGCTTGTCCTTCGAGTTCTGTTCGAGGACCCGGCGGTACTGCTCCAGCTCCTCCTTCGACGCCTTGCCCTCGCGCACCTTCTCCGACAGCGCCAGCGCCTCGACGGCCTCGACGTCGCCGACCGGCTTCGCGTTGAAGCCCAGGGGCGCGGTGCCGTCCGCGCCGGAGGCGTTGAGCAGGGCGGTCTTGACGTCCGCGTCGAACTCCGTGACCGCCTTGACCGCGTCGTTGATCTTGCTCGTGTACGACATCTCCACGTTCCGCAGGTCAGGATCGTGGCGGATGGTGTTGGCCTCCTGGGGGCTGACCTTGCTGAAGTCGTAGCTGGCGTTCCCGTACTCGGAGACCTTCATGCCGGCGGCCACCGCCTCGTCGACCGCCGCCTTCACCCGGCCCTTGAGTTCGGTGAACGTGCTGTGCGCGTCCCGGAGGAGCGACTCCATGGCGCGCGCCTCCCGCTGCGCCGAGTCGAGCTCCTTGCGGGTGACGGCGAAGTTGGTCGCGCCGACCTGCTGAGCCTGGCCGGTCCACAGCGGGCCGCCCGTGGCGACGCTCTGGACCTCCTTCTCGTACATGTTCTCGACCTTCTCGAACTTCTCCGCCATGCTCTTCCAGCCGTCGGCAGCGGTGTTCAGCTTGCCGAGATCGGTCTCCATGATCTCCTGGTACGTCGGCATTGCGATTCCCCCTAGAGTCCCGAGACCTTGGACTGCGCCGGGGCGAAGCTGTACCCCGTCACGATGTCGTTGTTGCTGAAAAGCGTCGACGCGCCCCGCAGCGCGCCCTTCTCCGAGTCCAGCCGCGCCATCAGGCGCTTCACCTGGCCGTCCCAGTGGTCGTGCGCCTTCTTCAGGCCGGTCGCCGTGTCCCAGCCCTTGAACTCGGCGACGGCGCCGTTGGTGCCCTCGTCACCGGCGTCCGCGGCCGCCTTCACGTCCGGCTGGATGTGGTTCTCGATGGTGTTGGCGGCCGCCTTCTTCTTGGCGGGCGTCGTCGCCAGGTCCGACTGGCCCCCGCCTCCGCCGGGGTCGGCGGGCACCTGGTTCAGCCGCGTGCTCGACGACTGTTGCTCCATGGCGACGGTCTTGTGCTGGGTCCACTCGTCGTCGAACGACACGGTTTCCTCCTTGGTCGAGCCTCGGCCGGGCCGGGGTGATGCTCTCAGTTTTGAGGTGCGCACGCCCAATCGCGGCCGTGCGGACGTGAAGACCGCCGAACGGTTCCGATCAGTTCCGGGCCGCCTCCACGGATTGCGTACGGGCGGGGCCGGGGCGGCGGGGAGGAGGCCTCGCCCCAGGACGTGTCCGGCCCCGCCACCCGGCCGCGCCCGGTCACAGCTGCGGCAGCCGTCCCGTCTGCACCAGCGACGCCCCGCCCCGCCGGCCCACGAAGTAGCCGCGGCCCGGCGGCATCGGGCGAGGGCGGACCGCACCGAGCAGGTCGCCCTCCGCCGGGTCGCCCGACAGGACGACGCCCTGCGCGCCCAGCTCCTTGATGCGCTGCATGAAGGACTCGTACATCGAGCGGGAGGCGCCCGCGCTGTTGCGCGCGATGATGAACCGCACGCCCGTGTCCCGGGCGAAGGGCAGGTACTCCGCGAGCGGCGCCAGCGGGTTGCCCGCGCTCGTCGCCACCAGGTCGTAGTCGTCGACGACGATGAAGACCTGCGGACCCGACCACCAGCTCCGGTCCCGCAGCTGCTGCGGCGTCACGTCCTGCGGCGGCTGGCGGCGCGCGAACACGCCCGACAGCGCCTCCATGTGCATCTGCATCGAGCTCGCCATCGGCGCGTACTCCAGGAGGTGCTCCTCCGGCAGGCTGCCGAGCAGCGCCCGCCGGTAGTCGCCCACGACGAGCTTCGCCTCGTCCGGGGAGTACCGCTGGGCGATCTGCTGGACGATCAGCCGCAGCAGGTTCGTCTTGCCGGACTCGCTCTCGCCGAAGATCAGGAAGAACGGATCCGTCTCGAAGTTGACGAAGACCGGTTCCAGACGGGTCTCGTCGATGCCGATCGCGACGCCGTGCTGCGGGAACTCGAAGCCCTTCGGCAGCCGGTCGGCCGACAGCTTGTGCGGAAGCAGCCGGACCGGCGGCGCCGGCGGACCCTGCCAGCCGGTCCGCACGGCCTCGACGAAGGACGCCGTGCCCACCGCCAGGTCGTCGTTCGCGCTCGACCCGTCGATCCGCGGCAGCGCCCCCATGAAGTGCAGCTTCTCCGGCACCTGGCCGCGCCCCGGCACCCCGGTCGGCACGTTCGCCGCGACCTTCCGGTCGAACTCCGAGTCCATGACGTCACCGAGCCGCAGTTCGAGCCGGCCCAGCATCTGGTCCTTGAGCGCCGCCCGCACCTCCATGTAGCGGGAGGCCGTGACCACCACGTGGATGCCGTAGCCGAGGCCGCGCGCGGCCAGGTCGGAGACGGTGCCCTCCAGGCCCTCGTACTCGTTGCGGAAACCGCCCCAGCCGTCCACCACCAGGAAGACGTCGCCCCAGGCCTCGCCCGGCAGCTCGCCCGCGGCCCGCTTGCGCCGGTAGGTCGCGATCGAGTCGATGGAGTGCGCGCGGAAGAACTCCTCGCGCCGGTTCAGCACCCCCATCACCTCCGCGACCGTCCGCCGCACCCGCTCCGGATCGAGCCGGGACGCGACCCCGCCGACGTGCGGCAGGTCCGCCAGCGACACCAGACCGCCGCCGCCGAAGTCCAGGCAGTAGAACTGCACCTCGGCCGGGGTGTGGGTGAGCGCGAACGACGAGATCAGCGTCCGCAGCATCGTCGACTTGCCGGACTGCGGGCCGCCGACCACCATCATGTGACCGGCCGCGCCCGAGAAGTCCCGGTACAGCACCTCGCGCCGCTGCTCGAACGGCTTGTCGATGAGCCCGAGCGGCACCGTGAGCGCGCCCTGACGCGTGTACTCCGTCGCCGTGAAGCCCCGCTCCGCCGTCCGCGCCAGCCCCGGCAGGAGCTGGTCGAGCGAGGGCGCCTGGTCGAGCGGCGGCAGCCACACCTGGTGCGCCGGCACCCCCTGCCCCTCCAGGCGCCGCACGATCACGTCGAGGACCGTGTCCGCCAGGGCGTCGTCCTCCTCCGCGCGCCGCTCCGCCAGGTACGCCGGGTCCGGCGCCGCGTACACCACCGGCACCGGCGACGCCGTGAACAGCGCGGGCCGCCGCTCCACCGGAAGCTGCCCCACCTCCAGGCGCGGCCCGCTCGTCCGGTACGTCCCCGACACGTACGCCGCCTTGAAGCGGGTCATCTCGTCCGTACCGAACTTCAGGTAGCCGGAGCCGGGCACCGACGGCAGGTGGTAGGCGTCCGGCACGCCGATCGCCGTCCGCGACTCCGCCGCCGAGAAGGTCCGCAGACCGATCCGGTACGAGAGGTACGTGTCCAGGCCGCGCAGCTTGCCCTCCTCCAGGCGCTGCGAGGCCAGCAGCAGGTGCACGCCCAGCGAACGCCCGATCCGGCCGATCTGGATGAACATGTCGATGAAGTCCGGCTTGGCGGTGAGGAGTTCGGAGAACTCGTCGATCACCAGGACCAGCGACGCCAGCGGCTCCAGCGGGGCGCCCGCCGCCCGCGCCTTCTCGTAGTCGTGGATGTTGGCGTAGTTGCCCGCCGAGCGCAGCAGCTCCTGGCGCCGCTGGAGCTCGCCGCGGATCGCGTCGCCCATGCGGTCCACCAGCGTCAGGTCGTCCGCCAGGTTGGTGATGACCGCCGCCACGTGCGGCATCTGCGACATGCCCGCGAAGGTCGCGCCGCCCTTGAAGTCCGCGAGGACGAAGTTCAGCGTCTCCGAGGAGTGCGTCACCGCCAGACCGAGGACCAGCGTCCGCAGCAGCTCCGACTTGCCGGAACCGGTCGCGCCCACGCACAGGCCGTGCGGGCCCATGCCCTCCTGCGCGGCCTCCTTCAGGTCCAGCATGACCGGCTGGCCGTCCTCGCCGACGCCGATCGGCACCCGCAGCCGCTCGGCCACCGACCGGGGCCGCCAGGTCCTGGCCACGTCCACCGAGCCCGCGTCCCCCAGGTTCAGCAGGTCGGTGAAGTCCAGATTGGCGAGCAGCGGCTCGTCGTCGCCCCCGCTGCCCATCCGCAGCGGCGCGAGCTGCCGGGCCAGCGCCTCGGCCGCCGGCAGGGACATGCCGTCCGGCAGCCCCTCGTACGCGAAGCCGCCACCCGATTCGAGCCGCAGCCGGCCCGGCCGCACCACCACCGACAGGCCGCCGCGCGGCTCGTCGAGCTCGCCGGACACCACTTCCACGATCGTCACGCCCTGGAGGCCCTCGGCCGCCGCGAGCAGCGAGTCCGGCGGCACCATGCCGCCGTCCAGGACCACCACCACGTGCGGCTGGTCCAGCACCGGCTGGCTCTCCCGCGAGAACCGCGGCCGCCCGTCCAGCCGGGAGCGCACCAACTGCTCCAGCTCACCGAGGTCGTCGCCGAACAGGCGCTTCGTACCGGCCCCGTCGACCTGCCCCGGCACCTGCGCGTGCGGCAGCCACTTCGTCCAGTCCCAGCGCTCCTGCGCCGACCGCGCCGCCACCACGGCCAGCATCAGGTCGTCGGGGGAGTGCAGCGTCACCAGCTGCGCCACCAGCGCGCGCGCCGCCGCCTGCGCCGACTCCGGCTCGCCCGACACCGTCACGTGGTAGAACGCCCGCATCGAGACCGCCATCGGCAGCCCGTCCAACGTGCCGTGCACCGCCAGGAACTGCTGCATCGCCCCCGCGCACAGCGGCTCCAGCTCGTCCACCGGCGCCGTCTCCGGCGCCACGAGCGGCGTCGCCAACTGCTGTGCGCCCAGGCCTATTCGGGCCTGCCCGAAGTCGTGGTCGCCGACCCGCCGCTCCCACACCCGCGAACCCTCGGCCACCACCGACCACAACTGCTCGGGGGAGGGGTGCAGATACAGCTGCGCGTCCCGCTGCCTGCGCGCCGTGCGCCGGACCGTGCGCCGCGTCTGCGCGAGGTATTTGAGGTAGTCACGGCGGACATCGGCCATTTGCCCCTGCGTACCGCGCCGGAACCGGACGACCTGGGCGATGGCCATGCCGACCGTCGACGCCAGCATCAGCACGCCCATGATCCGCATGATCGGCGACGGCGTCATGAAGAAGAAGACCACCGACGAACCCATGCCGAGCATCGGGAGCAACTGCATCAGCGCCGACTCCTGCTGCCCCCGCGGAAGTTCCGGCGGAGACTCCAGGACCAGTTCCTCACCGGGCACTTCCGGAGGAAGGGACCTCGGCGGGCGTTTGACGACGATCTGGCTCACCGGCGCATCAATCCCTCGTTGGAGGCGGGCTCGTGGCGGGAGCATCCGCGCCGGCACCCCGGTCGGCAGCCGGGCGCGCGGACTTCCCCCATGGGACGGCGATCCTACTTGCAGCCCCCGCCGGTGCTCCCCGGTAGGGTGGCGCGCGCATCGTGCGCAACCGCGAATCAGGGGGTCCACACACGTGAGTACGACCGCAGCGACCGGCTTCTGCCGCGTCACCGTCGTGGCGCCGGACAGCCGCATCGACGTCGCGCTCCCCGAGGACATCGCCGTCGCCGACGTCTACCCGGAGATCCTGCGCCTCACCGGACAGACCCAGGCCGCGGGCACCCCCACCGGCTACCACCTGGTCCGCCGCGACGGATCCGTCCTGGACGGCGCCCGCACCCTCGTCGCCCAGCAGGTCCTCGACGGCGAGGTGCTCTCCCTCCGCCCCTTCGCCCAGTCCCTGCCGCCGGCCGTCTACGACGACGTCTCCGACGCCGTCGCCTCCGCCGTCACCCGCGACCGGCACCTGTGGGGCGACGAGCTGCTGCGCGGCGCCGGACTCCTCGGCGGCGTGCTGCTCCTCGTCCTCATGGGCTTCGTCCTCTGGTACGCCGACCCGGTCCGCCACGACATGCACGGCCTCCCCGGGATCATCGCGGGCGCCGCCGGCCTCCTCCTCACCGCCTTCGCCGGCGTCCGCGCCCGCGTCTACCGCGACCGGCCGACCGCCGTCGCCCTCGGCCTCGGCGCCCTGCCGCTGCTGCTCATAGCCGGCTCCGGGATCATCGGCCCCGACGCCGGCCAGGGCCCCGGCCGCCTCCAGTTCCTGCTCGGCTGCGTCACCGTCCTCGTCGCCTCCGTGGCCCTCGTCGCGCTCACCCCCAGCGGGGACGCCCCCTTCGTCGCCGCCACCTTCCTCGCCGCCGTCGGTACCCTCGCCACCTTCGTCGCGATCCTCACCGAGTCGACCGCCACCGAGACCGCCGCCGTCTGCGCCCCCGTCGCCATCGGGCTCGTCGCCTTCCTGCCCGGCCTCTCCGCCCGCTTCGCCCGGCTCCCCATCGGCTACGCCGCCCCGCGCAGCGCCGCCGACGACGAGTTCCTCGGCGAGCCGCAGCGGTCCGGCGAGGAGGGCCGGGCCGTCGACGGCGAGCGCATCGCGCTCCAGGCCCGCCGCGGCCACGAGATGCTCCTCGGCCTGGTCGGCGGCTGCGCGGCCGTCGTCGTCGGCTCCGCCGCCGTCCTCGGCTTCGCCGGAAACGTCTGGGGCCAGCTCCTCGCCCTCGCCTCCGGCCTCGCGATGCTGCTGCGCGCCCGCCTCTTCCGCTACACCTCCCAGGTCACCTGCGTCCTGGCCGCCGGCATCGCCGCCGTCGCGCTGCTCGTCCTCGGCCTCTCCCTCAACCCGCCGGCCGACCTGGTCAAGGACCTCCTGATGTACGGGGACCGCGGCGGCCTCGACATCCGGACGATCTGGCTCACCGCAGCCGTCGCGGGCGGCGCCGCGCTCATCACCGCGATCGGCCTGATCATCCCGAAGAAGGGCCTCTCCCCCTTCTGGGGCCGCCTCCTCGACCTGGCCGAGGGCTTCGTCCTGCTCTCCCTCGTCCCGCTCTGCCTCGCCGTCCTCGACGTCTTCACCACGGTCCGCTCCCTCACCAGCAAGTAGCCGCCGGCGGGGAGGGCGGGAGAAGGCCGGGGGAGGGCGGGAGGAAGCCGGGAGGGAGGGCGGGAGAAAAGGGACCCCGGGGCGCTCCGGCGAGCTGGTACGCTGTGTGACGGCCGTTTGTGTACGCGCTCCCGGAAGCCCTCGAAGCCTCTGGAAGCTGCGCCCATCGGACCTTCGCCCGTCGAGTCACGGAAGCTTCCCCTGAGAACTGGACCAGGGGCACTCGCGGGCGCACGAACCAAGAGGAGATCCGCGTGGCTCTCGACGCCGCCGTCAAGAAGCAGATCATGGCCGAGTTCGGCACCAAGGAGGGCGACACCGGCTCCCCCGAGGTCCAGGTGGCGATGCTGTCCCGCCGCATCTCGGACCTGACCGAGCACCTCAAGCAGCACAAGCACGACCACCACTCCCGCCGTGGTCTGCTGATCCTGGTCGGCCAGCGCCGCCGCCTGCTGCAGTACCTGGCCAAGAAGGACATCCAGCGCTTCCGTACGCTGGTCGACCGCCTCGGCATCCGCCGCGGTGCGGCCGGCGGCGCCAAGTAAGACGCCGTGAAGGGAGCGGTTCCCACTGTCAGGGGGCCGCTCCCTTCGCCGTATGTGCGGTCGTACGCGATGCCGTGCGCGCCGCTGTACGTGCGCGAAGTACGCACGGACATTTAGTCTGGTAGTTACAACCCCATACGACGAGCGAGAAGCCGCCGGCCAGCCGCCGGTCCTCGGTAGTGGCCCCCGGAACCGAAACCCCGGGTGCTTCGATCGAAGACCGGCCCGCCCTTCGAGCGCGAGCTTCTCCGCCGCCGTCGCACACCGTCCCCGGCCACACGGGCCCCGGACGCAAAGACGAACACGTAGGAGAACCCCATAGTGGAGAACGAGACCCACTACGCCGAGGCCGTCATCGACAACGGCACGTTCGGCACCCGCACCATCCGCTTCGAGACCGGCCGTCTCGCCAAGCAGGCCGCCGGCTCCGCCGTCGCCTACCTGGACGACGACACCATGGTCCTCTCGGCGACCACCGCGTCGAAGCGCCCCAAGGACCAGCTCGACTTCTTCCCCCTCACGGTGGACGTCGAGGAGCGGCAGTACGCGGCCGGCAAGATCCCCGGCTCCTTCTTCCGCCGGGAGGGCCGCCCCTCCGAGGACGCGATCCTCACCTGTCGTCTGATCGACCGGCCGCTGCGCCCCTCCTTCAAGAAGGGCCTGCGCAACGAGATCCAGATCGTCGAGACGATCATGGCGCTCAACCCCGACCACCTGTACGACGTGGTCGCGATCAACGCCGCCTCCGCCTCCACGATCCTGGCGGGCCTGCCCTTCTCCGGCCCCATCGGCGCCACCCGCGTCGCCCTGATCAAGGGCCAGTGGGTCGCGTTCCCGACGCACACCGAGCTCGAGGACGCCGTCTTCGACATGGTCGTCGCCGGTCGCGTCCTGGAGGACGGCGACGTCGCGATCATGATGGTCGAGGCCGAGGCCACCGAGAAGACCGTCCAGCTCGTCAAGGACGGCACCGAGGCGCCGACCGAGGAGGTCGTCGCCGCCGGTCTCGAGGCCGCGAAGCCCTTCATCAAGACCCTCTGCAGGGCCCAGTCGGACCTCGCCGCCAAGGCCGCCAAGCCCACCGGCGAGTTCCCGGTCTTCCTCGACTACCAGGACGATGTCCTGGAGGCGCTCTCCGCTGCCGTCAAGGGCGAGCTCGCCCAGGCGCTCACCATCGCCGGCAAGCAGGAGCGCGAGGCCGAGCTCGACCGCATCAAGGAGCTCGCCGCCGAGAAGCTCCTCCCGGCCTTCGAGGGCCGCGAGAAGGAGATCTCGGGCGCCTACCGCGCGCTGACCAAGAAGCTGGTCCGCGAGCGCATCATCAAGGACAAGGTCCGCATCGACGGCCGCGGCATCACGGACATCCGTACGCTCGCCGCCGAGGTCGAGGCCATCCCGCGCGTGCACGGCTCCGCCCTGTTCGAGCGCGGCGAGACCCAGATCCTGGGCGTCACCACCCTCAACATGCTCCGCATGGAGCAGCAGCTGGACACCCTCTCCCCGGTGACCCGCAAGCGCTACATGCACAACTACAACTTCCCGCCGTACTCCGTCGGCGAGACCGGCCGCGTGGGCTCGCCCAAGCGCCGCGAGATCGGCCACGGCGCCCTCGCCGAGCGCGCCCTCGTGCCGGTCCTCCCGACCCGCGAGGAGTTCCCCTACGCGATCCGCCAGGTGTCCGAGGCCCTCGGCTCCAACGGCTCGACGTCGATGGGCTCGGTCTGCGCCTCCACCATGTCGCTGCTGAACGCCGGTGTGCCCCTCAAGGCCCCCGTCGCCGGCATCGCCATGGGCCTGATCTCCGAGGAGATCGACGGCCAGACGCACTACGTCGCCCTCACCGACATCCTCGGTGCGGAGGACGCCTTCGGCGACATGGACTTCAAGGTCGCCGGCACGAAGGACTTCGTCACCGCCCTCCAGCTCGACACCAAGCTGGACGGCATCCCGGCCTCCGTCCTGGCCGCGGCCCTCAAGCAGGCCCGCGACGCCCGCCTCCACATCCTCGACGTGATGATGGAAGCGATCGACACGCCGGACGAGATGTCCCCGAACGCCCCGCGGATCATCACCGTCAAGATCCCCGTGGACAAGATCGGCGAGGTCATCGGCCCCAAGGGCAAGATGATCAACCAGATCCAGGAGGACACCGGCGCCGAGATCACGATCGAGGACGACGGCACCATCTACATCGGTGCCCAGCAGGGCTCGCAGGCCGAGGCCGCCCGCGCCACGATCAACGGCATCGCCAACCCGACCATGCCGGAGGTCGGCGAGCGCTACCTGGGCACGGTCGTCAAGACCACCACCTTCGGTGCCTTCGTCTCCCTCATGCCGGGCAAGGACGGCCTGCTGCACATCTCGCAGATCCGCAAGCTCGCCGGTGGCAAGCGCGTGGAGAACGTCGAGGACGTGCTCGCGATCGGCTCCAAGGTCCAGGTCGAGATCGCCGAGATCGACCAGCGCGGCAAGCTCTCCCTGGTCCCCGTGATCGCGGACGAGGACGGCGCCGCCGAGGGCGAGAAGGACGACACCGCCAAGTGACGTCCCGTAGTTCCCGCGCGACGGCCCGCCCCTCCTCGGAGGGGCGGGCCGTCGCCCGTACCCAAACGCTTCTCCCGGGCAAGGACGGCATCGGCACGGTCCGCCGCACGACCCTCCCCGGCGGACTCCGCATCGTCACCGAGACCCTCCCCTCCGTGCGCTCCGCCACCTTCGGCATCTGGGCGCACGTCGGGTCCCGCGACGAGACCCCGACCCTCAACGGCGCGACCCACTACCTGGAGCACCTCCTCTTCAAGGGCACCCGCAAGCGGTCCGCCCTCGACATCTCCGCCGCGATCGACGCGGTCGGCGGCGAGATGAACGCCTTCACGGCGAAGGAGTACACCTGCTACTACGCCCGGGTCCTCGACACCGACCTGCCGCTCGCGATCGACGTCGTCTGCGACATGCTCACCGGCTCGCTCATCCTCGACGAGGACGTGGACGCCGAGCGCGGCGTCATCCTCGAGGAGATCGCGATGACCGAGGACGACCCCGGCGACGTCGTGCACGAGCTGTTCGCGCAGACGATGTTCGGCGACACCCCGCTCGGCCGCCCGGTCCTCGGCACCGTCGACACCGTCGAGGCGCTCACCCGCGGCCAGATCGCCCGCTTCTACAAGAAGCACTACGACCCGACCCACCTGGTCGTCGCCGCCGCCGGCAACGTCGACCACGCCACGGTGGTGCGCCAGGTCCGCCGCGCCTTCGAGAAGGCCGGCGCCCTCGGGCACGCCGACGCCGTCCCCGTCGCCCCCCGAGACGGCCGCCGCACCCTGCGCGCGGCGGGCCGCGTCGAGCTCCTGAACCGCAAGACCGAGCAGGCCCACGTGGTCCTCGGCATGCCGGGCCTGGCCCGCACCGACGAGCGCCGCTGGGCCCTCGGCGTGCTGAACACCGCCCTCGGCGGCGGCATGTCCTCCCGCCTCTTCCAGGAGGTCCGCGAGAAGCGCGGCCTGGCCTACAGCGTGTACTCGTACACCTCGGGCTTCGCCGACTGCGGCCTCTTCGGGGTGTACGCGGGCTGCCGGCCCGGCCAGGTCCACGACGTCCTGAAGATCTGCCGGGACGAGCTCCACAAGGTCGCCTCCGACGGCCTCACGGACGAGGAGATCCGCCGCGCCGTCGGCCAGCTCTCCGGCTCGACCGTGCTCGGCCTGGAGGACACCGGCGCGCTGATGAACCGCATCGGCAAGAGCGAGCTGTGCTGGGGCACCCAGATGTCGGTCGACGACATGCTGGCCCGGATCGCCGCCGTCACCCCGGACGAGGTCCGGGAGGTCGCCCGCGATGTACTGGAGCAGCGGCCCTCGCTCTCGGTGATCGGCCCGCTGAAGGACAAGCAGGCCGACCGCCTCCAGCAAGCGGTCTCCTGACCCACGAGTCCCCTTAAGGAAGAGCAATGAGCAAGTTGCGCGTGGCGGTCCTCGGAGCCCGGGGCCGCATCGGCTCCGAGGCGGTCCGGGCCGTCGAGGCCGCCGAGGACATGGAACTGGTCGCGGCCCTCGGCCGCGGCGACGGGCTGGAGAGGCTCGTCGAGGCGGACGCCCAGGTCGTGGTCGAACTGACCACGCCCGACTCGGTGATGGAGAACCTCGAGTTCTGCCTGCGCCACGGCATCCACGCGGTCGTCGGCACCACAGGCTGGACCGAGGAGCGCCTCGCGCGGCTGCGGACCTGGCTCGACGCCTCCCCGGGGACCGGCGTCCTCATCGCCCCGAACTTCTCCATCGGCGCGGTCCTCACCATGAAGTTCGCCCAGATCGCGGCTCCGTACTTCGAGTCCGTCGAGGTCGTCGAGCTGCACCACCCGAACAAGGTCGACGCCCCCTCGGGCACCGCGACCCGCACCGCCCAGCTCATCGCCGAGGCCCGGTCGAAGGCGGGCTGCGCCCCGCAGCCCGACGCCACGGCCACGGCCCTGGACGGCGCGCGCGGCGCCGACGTCGACGGGGTCCCGGTGCACGCCGTGCGCCTGCGCGGGCTCCTCGCCCACCAGGAGGTGCTGCTCGGCGGCGAGGGCGAGACCCTCACCGTCCGGCACGACTCCCTGCACCACTCCAGCTTCATGCCGGGCATCCTGCTCGGGGCCCGACGCGTGACCGCCGCCCCCGGCCTCACCTTCGGCCTGGAGCACTTCCTGGACCTGGGCTGACGGCCATGGGCGGAAAGATCACGTACGTCTTCCTCTCCACCGTGCTCGTGCTCGTCTTCGGGGTGGTGGGGATGGAGGGCGTCCTGCTGTTCCTCACGGGCGAACCGGCCGCCATGGGCATGGGCGCGGTGGCGTTCCTGCTGCCGCTCGTCGGCGGCTGGTTCCTCTGGAAGAACACCCGCTTCGCGCGCCGGGCGAACCGCCTCGCCGCCGAGCTGGAGGCCGAGGGCGGTCTGCCCGTCGACGAGCTGACGCGCACGGCGGGCGGCCGGATCGACCGGGACTCGGCCGACGAGGTCTTCGCCCGGCGCAAGGCCGAGACGGAGGACTCGCCCGAGGACTGGCGCTGCTGGTTCCGGCTCGCGGTCGCCTACCACGACGCCCGCGACACCCCCAGGGCCCGCAAGGCGATGCAGCGGGCCATCGCGCTCCGCGAGGGGCGCCCGGTCAGCGCGTAGCTGCGGCCGGTGCCGGTGCCGGGGCCGGGGCCGGGCCGTACTCGGCGTTCCAGGCCTCGACCGTGTCGGCCGCCCGGTCGAAGGCCTCGACCCGGGAGAGGAAGTCGGCGCTGTGGTCGGTGAGCAGCACGAGCTGCTCACCGCCCTGTCGGCCGAGCACCAGGGCCTGTCCCTGGACGGTGCGGGGGAGACCCAGCCAGCGCACCGGCTGCTGGGTGGTCCGCACGGAGGTCACCTTGGCCCACGGCACGGTGACGGTCGAGAGGAAGCCCACGCGGCGCACGCCGGCCCGGCTCACCCAGGTGCCCATCCGCAGCATCCGCAGGGTGGCCGCGATGAAGGCCCCCGCGATGGCGAAGGTGGCGCCCGCGCCGCCCACGGAGCCCGCCGCGGCGATGATCACCGCGGCGAGCAGGACGAAAGAGGCGAGCAGCAGCGCCAGCGCCGCCGCCCCGACCCGCCAGGACCCCGGCCGGTACGGACGACGCCACTGGTCGTGGTCGTCGAACGGCAGGGCGACCTGGTCGTTCGTGTCAAAAGCACGGTCGGCCGTCAGAAAGGGCAGGGGCACGACAGATCCTCACTCACAAGCACGCTCGAAGGGGCGATGCCCGGTGAGGCTACCTCAGCGGTTGTCGGAGGCCTCGGACTGCTGCTGACGAGTGGCGGAGTCGCCCGACTGGAGCGAGGGCATCCCGAGGACCAGCGACCCGACGAGGCCGGCCACGACGGTCAGCCCGAGCAGGGTGCGGCCCACGATCTGCGAGGCGCTGGCCCGCTCCCGGGGCGGTGGAGTGACGTTACTGCGAAAGCTGTCGGCCTCCGCGACGAACGCGAACGGTACGGGCTCTCGCCGGCGCAGCATCAGGGCCACTCTCCTAGGGTGTCGTCGTGCTTCACCGATACAGACGACGGAACCGGTCCTTTGGTGCCCGTTTTCGCCAAGGATTTCACCAAACCGGCCGAATGTAGTCCTCCGGTAGGAGGGGGGTCAGACCTGTGGGGGATCCCCCGTCGGCCCCTCGTTAAAGTGGGCGGCTGCACCCCGACTGGAAGGACCGCTGGTGAGCGACAGCCCCACCGAGAACGTGAAGATCGACTTCCGGAGCGACGTCACCGTCGACCTGGTCAAGAGCGCGGCGGCCGACTCCGACGTCCTGTGGGCCGCCCGGGTCTCCACGGCGGGCGAGCAGTCCCTCGAAGAGCTCCAGAAGGACCCGGAGCGCTCGAAGGGCCTCATCAACTACCTGATGCGGGACCGCCACGGCAGCCCGTTCGAGCACAACTCGATGACCTTCTTCATCAGCGCCCCGATCTTCGTGTTCCGCGAGTTCATGCGGCACCGCGTGGGCTGGTCGTACAACGAGGAGTCGGGCCGCTACAGGGAGCTCCAGCCGGTCTTCTACGTCCCCGACGCCTCCCGCAAGCTCGTCCAGGAGGGCCGCCCGGGCAAGTACGTCTTCGTCGAGGGCACCCAGGAGCAGCACGACCTGGTGACCCGCACGATGGAGGACTCCTACCGGAAGGCGTACGAGACGTACCAGGAGATGCTGGCCGCCGGCGTCGCCCGCGAGGTCGCCCGTTCGGTCCTCCCGGTCGGACTCTTCTCCTCGATGTACGCCACCTGCAACGCGCGCTCGCTCATGCACTTCCTGGGCCTGCGCACCCAGCACGAACTGGCCGCGGTCCCGTCCTTCCCGCAGCGGGAGATCGAGATGGTCGGCGAGCGGATGGAGGAGCACTGGGCCCGGCTGATGCCGCTGACCCACGCCGCCTTCAACAAGAACGGGCGCGTGGCCCCGTAGGGCACACATGTCCGACTCGTGACGCGAAGTGTCCGTATTGCGACGTTTCACGAAGTTCATCTAGGCTGATCAAACGGACCCGGCGCTGTCTGAACCCCCGAGCAGGCAGCGCCGGGCTCCCTTTCTCCCGTCCCCCGGGGGGACACCCGGCGCTGAGCAGCGAGTAGCGTGTTACCCATGGCTCCGATCTCCACTCCGCAGACCCCCTTCGGGCGGGTCCTCACCGCCATGGTCACGCCCTTCACGGCGGACGGCGCACTCGACCTCGACGGCGCCCAGCGGCTCGCCGCCCACCTGGTGGACGCAGGCAACGACGGCCTCGTCGTCAACGGCACCACCGGCGAATCCCCCACCACCAGCGACGCGGAGAAATCGGAGCTGGTACGAGCGGTGCTGGAGGCGGTCGGCGACCGCGCCCACGTCGTCGCCGGCATCGGCACCAACGACACCCACCACTCGATCGAGCTCGCCCGCACGGCCGAGCGCGACGGCGCCCACGGACTCCTCGCCGTCACGCCGTACTACAACAAGCCCCCGCAGGAGGGCCTGTACCGGCACTTCTCGGCCATCGCCGACGCCACCGAGCTCCCGGTGATGCTGTACGACATCCCCGGCCGCAGCGGCGTCCCGATCGACACCGAGACGATCGTCCGCCTCGCCGAGCACCCGCGCATCGTCGCCAACAAGGACGCCAAGGGCGACCTCGGCCGCGCCAGCTGGGCCATCGCCCGCTCCGGCCTCGCCTGGTACTCCGGCGACGACATGCTCAACCTGCCCCTGCTCTCCGTCGGCGCCTGCGGCTTCGTCTCCGTCGTGGGCCACGTCGTCACCCCGGAGCTCCGCGCCCTCCTCGACGCCCACCTGGGCGGCGAGGTCCAGAAGGCCACCGAGATCCACCAGAAGCTGCTCCCGGTCTACACCGGCATGTTCCGCACCCAGGGCGTCATGACCACCAAGGCCGCCCTCACCCTCCAGGGCCTCCCCGCCGGCCCGCTCCGGCCGCCGCTCGTGGAACTTTCCCCGCAGGAGACGGAGCAGCTCAAGGTCGACCTGGCCGCCGGCGGGGTAGAACTCTGACAACGGACTTCACAACTGAACACGGTCTCGACAACTGAACACCCACAACAGCAAGTGCACGATTGTCATGCGCGCCACGTGCCAGGGGGTACGTGGCGCGCGTGGTGAGGAGAGTCTTTTGAGTCATCCGCATCCCGAACTCGGCGCCCCGCCGAAGCTGTCCAAGGGCGCCCTGCGCGTCATCCCGCTCGGCGGCCTCGGCGAGATCGGCCGCAACATGACGGTCTTCGAATTCGACGGCCGTCTGCTCATCGTCGACTGCGGCGTCCTCTTCCCCGAGGAGGAGCAGCCCGGCGTCGACCTGATCCTGCCCGACTTCACCATCATCCGGGACCGCCTCGACGACATCGAGGGCATCGTGCTCACGCACGGCCACGAGGACCACATCGGTGCCGTCCCCTACCTGCTCCGGCTCAAGCCGGACATCCCGCTGATCGGCTCCAAGCTGACCCTCGCCCTGATCGAGGCCAAGCTCCAGGAGCACCGCATCCGCCCCTACACCCTCGAGGTGAAGGAGGGCGACCGGGAGGTCCTGGGCGCGTTCGACTGCGAGTTCATCGCGGTCAACCACTCCATCCCGGACGCGCTCGCGGTCGCGGTCCGCACCCCCGCGGGCATGGTCGTCGCCACCGGCGACTTCAAGATGGACCAGCTCCCGCTGGACGGCCGTCTCACCGACCTGCACACGTTCGCCCGGCTCAGCGAGGAGGGCATCGACCTCCTCCTCTCCGACTCGACGAACGCCGAGGTCCCGGGCTTCGTCCCGCCGGAGCGGGACATCTCGAACGTCCTGCGGACCGTCTTCGCGAACGCCCCGAAGCGCATCATCGTGGCCAGCTTCGCCAGCCACGTGCACCGCATCCAGCAGATCCTCGACGCCGCCCACGAGTACGGGCGCCGGGTCGCCTTCGTCGGCCGCTCGATGGTCCGCAACATGGGCATCGCCCGCGACCTGGGCTACCTCCGGGTCCCGGCCGGTCTCATCGTGGACGTGAAGACCCTCGACGACCTGCCGGACGACGAGGTCGTGCTCGTCTGCACGGGTTCCCAGGGCGAGCCGATGGCGGCCCTGTCCCGCATGGCCAACCGCGACCACCAGATCCGGATCGTCCCCGGCGACACCGTGATCCTGGCGTCCTCCCTGATCCCGGGCAACGAGAACGCGGTCTACCGCGTGATCAACGGTCTGACCCGCTGGGGCGCGAACGTCGTCCACAAGGGCAACGCCAAGGTCCACGTCTCGGGCCACGCCTCGGCCGGCGAGCTGCTGTACTTCTACAACATCTGCCGGCCGAAGAACCTCATGCCGGTCCACGGCGAATGGCGCCACCTGCGCGCCAACGCCGAGCTCGGCGCGATGACGGGCATCCCCAAGGACCACATCGTCATCGCCGAGGACGGCGTCGTCGTCGACCTGGTCGACGGCCGCGCCCGGATCACCGGCAAGGTCCAGGCGGGTTACGTGTACGTCGACGGCCTCTCGGTCGGCGACGTCACCGAGTCCTCCCTCAAGGACCGCCGGATCCTCGGCGAGGAGGGCATCATCTCGGTCTTCGTCGTGGTCGACTCCTCCACCGGCAAGATCGTCGGCGGCCCGAACGTCCACGCCCGCGGCTCCGGCATCGAGGACTCCGCCTTCGACGCGGTGCTCCCGAAGATCGACCAGGCGCTCAACAAGTCCTTCCAGGACGGCGTCGTCGAACCCCACCAGCTCCAGCAGCTGATCCGCCGCTCCGTCGGCAAGTGGGTCTCCGACACCTACCGCCGGCGCCCGATGATCCTCCCGGTCGTCGTGGAGGTCTGACCGGTACGGCGGCGCTGACCAGCGCATCAGTGGAGCGGGGCGCCTCGATTTGCATCGGGGCGCCCCGCTCCAGTACGTTTACGGCTCCGCCAGAACGGGAAGCCCCGGCGCCGACGTGCGCCCGGAAGGCCGAACGGGAGGCGGGAAATCCGACTCAGAACTTCTGATAAAGTCGGAAACGCCGAAAGGCCCCCGGAGTGAAAACAAAAGGGACCGGAAAGCACCGGGGAAATCGGATCGGAAAGATCTGATAGAGTCGGAAACGCAAGACCGAAGGGAAAAGCCCGGAGGAAAGCCCGGAAGG